>CAYTLZ010000053.1:0-20673 GCA_964438785.1 uncultured Actinomycetota bacterium
GGACGTGACCGTCACCCCACCCGACGCCCGCGTGTGTGTCGACCGCACCCACTTGACCCAGATCCTGACCAACTTGCTGGACAACGCGACGCGCCATGGCGAGCCACCGGTCACGGTCCGGGCCACCGCCGATGGCCAGCGGGCGCACATCGTGGTGGCTGATCGCGGCGCGGGTGTCCCGGACTGGTTCGTCGAGGATCTCTTCGACGAGTTCGCGCAGGCCTGGGACGGCGACCAGCGCCCCACGCTCGGTCTCGGTCTCGGCCTGCCGATCGCCCGGGCCCTGGCGCTCGCCAACGATGGTGATCTCACCTACCACCGCGAGCAGGGCGAGAGCCGGTTCACGCTGCAACTGCCGACCGGTGTGCCCACGAGCACGGCCGATCGTGGTGTCGATCACGCCTGAACGGCGTGTCGGCCGGGGGTTAGGCTCCCGGCGGACATCGTCGAGGGGGCCGCCCGCGATGATCGCACCGACGTTCGTGCCCGTCCATGGTGTCCGGCACGACGCCCGGGGTCGCTCGGCCGACTCGTGGAAGGTCACCCATGTCCACCGTGCGTCGACCCGATGAGGCGGGGCTGGCCGCCGCCGTCGCGCTGCTGCGTGACGGCGGTCTCGTGGGCCTGCCCACCGAGACGGTCTACGGGCTGGCCGCGGTCCTCACCCCGTCGGCGATCGCGGGGATCTTCGCGCTCAAGCGCCGCCCGGCCGACAACCCGCTGATCGTGCACGTCGCCGATGCGGCGTCGGTGCCGGTCGAGCTGGGCCGGATGACGCCGTTGGCGACGCGCCTGGCCACCGTGTTCTGGCCGGGGCCGCTGACGCTGGTGCTGCCCGCCGGGGACGCGGTGCCCCGCGCGGTCACCGGCGGACTGGACACGGTCGCGGTGCGGGTGCCCGATCATCCGGTCGCCGTCACGTTGCTCCGTGCGCTCGGGGAGCCGGTGGCGGCTCCGTCGGCGAACCGCTCGGGCCGACCCTCGCCCACGACCGCCCAGCACGTCGCGGACGAGTTCGGGGACGCGGTCGGTGTCGTGCTCGACGGTGGTGCCTCGGTCATCGGCCTGGAGTCCACGGTGGTCGACGCGCGCGGGGACGAGCCGATCGTCCTGCGGGCGGGCGCGATCACCCTCGAGCAGCTGCGGGCGGCGCTGGACACGGACGTGGTCGGGGGGCAGGTGCCCACGAACCCCGATCTGCGCGCCTCGCCCGGGACCCGCTACCGCCACTACGCCCCGGACTGCCGGGTCGTGCTGACGGGCGCGGACGACCTCGCCGCGGTGCTCGCCGAGCTGCACGCCGCGGACGCCCACGTGGGCGTGGTCGCCGCCACCTCGACGCCGGTGGCATCGGGGGTGCGGGTCGTCGCGCGGTTCGACGATGCCGGCGCGTTGGCGCAACGGCTCTATGCCGTGCTGCGTGAGGCCGAGTCGAGCGGGCTGGACGTACTCGTCGTCGAGACCGTTGGCGAGGACGGCATCGGTCGCGCCGTCATGGACCGGTTGCGCCGCGCGGCCGCGGGCTGATCCGGCGCGCGGCCGTCTACGCTGCGCCGACGACCGCGACCGATCGCCCCGAGGAGTGCTGGTGAGCCCGACCGTGGGCATCGTGGGTGGCGGGCAGCTGGCGAGGATGATGATGGCCGCCGCCGCCCGGCTCGACCTCGAGGTGGTGCTGCTCGCGCACGCCGACGATGCGGCGACACCGTTCTGCCGTCGCGTCATCGTCGGCGAGCCCGACGCGGAGGGCCTGCACGCGTTGGCCGACGTCGTCGACGTGCTCACGGTCGAGCACGAGCTGGTCGACCTCGGGGCGCTGCGCGCGATCGAGGCGACCGGCACGGCGGCGGTACGCCCGTCGTCGAGCGCGTTGGCGGTCGCGGTCGACAAGGTCGCCCAGCACGAGCGGCTCGGCGCTGTCGGGGTCCCGACCGCACCCTGGATCGTCACCGACGAGCTGGCGGTGGTCGAGGACTTCGCCGCCGAGCACGGCTGGTCGCTGATGGCCAAGCGCCCGACGGGCGGCTACGACGGCCGTGGGGTGTTCCCGGTGTCGTCGTCGATCGAGACGGTCGACGTGCTGCAGGAGGTCGACGGGCCGGTGCTGTTCGAGCCACAGCTGCCCATCGAGCGCGAGATCGCCGTGCTCGTGGCTCGACGTCCTGGCGGTGAGCTGGTGGTCTACGACCCGGTCGAGACGGTGCAGGTCGACGGCATGTGCCGCGAGGTGCTGCTGCCCGCGTCGATCCCCGATGCGTTGGCCGTGCGGGCCCGCGAGATCGCGGTCGCCACCGCCGAGGCCATCGGCACGGTCGGCATCCTGTCGGTCGAGCAGTTCGTCGTGGATGGGGAGGTGCTGCTCAACGAGCTCGCCGCCCGGCCCCACAACGCCGGCCACCCCACCATCGAGGGCACGGTCACCTCGCAGTTCGAGAATCACCTGCGCGCGGTCGCCGACCTACCGCTCGGGTCGGTCAGGCGACGCGGTGCCAGCGCGATGGTCAACGTCGTCGGCGGCGACCTCGACCCCCGCGAGCGTCGCGCCGCCGCACTCGCCGTCCCCGACGCCCATCTGCACCTGTACGGCAAGCAGTACCGGCCGGGCCGCAAGCTCGGTCACGTCACCGTGGTCGCGGACGAGCTGGGTGAGGCCCGGCGACGTGCGAACCTCGCTGCCTCGATGCTGATGGACGGCACCGAGGTGGCGGCACAGCCCGGGCACGACGACGCGGTGGACGCCGGCGACGTGGCGTCATGAGCAGCGCCGGACCGGCCGACCGAACTCGAGTGAAGGGGTCCATGTGCGCGTCGCGGTCGTGATGGGGTCGGACTCCGACTACCCGACGATGGAACCGGCGGTCGAGATCCTCGAGCGGTTCGGTATCGAGCACGAGGTGCGGGTGCTCTCGGCCCATCGCATGCCCGACGAGATGCTGTCCTTCGGCCATGCCGCCGCCGACGCCGGGTACGCGGTGGTCATCGCCGGGGCCGGGGGCGCGGCGCACCTGCCCGGCATGCTGGCGTCGGTCACCGACCTGCCGGTCATCGGGGTGCCGGTCGCGCTCAAGGTGCTCGACGGGCTCGACTCCCTGCTGTCGATCGTGCAGATGCCGCGCGGCGTGCCGGTGGCGACGGTCGCGATCGGTGGGGCGGCGAACGCCGGGTTGCTGGCGGCCCGGATCCTGGCCGTCGGGGATCCCGACCTGCGTGCGGCGCTGGCCGACTACCGGGGCGAACTCGGTGACGAGGCGCGGGCCAAGAACGACCGCCTGCCGCGGCGCTGAGCCGCCTCAGCCCTCGAGTGCCGCGCGCAGGTCGTCGGGCACCTCGATCGGGCGACCACCCGGTTCGTCGGTCAGCACGGTGATGACCGCGCCGCGGGCGTAGATGCGCCCGCCCTCGGCAGCCGGGCCGTCGCTGAGCACGACGTCGTAGGCGATCGAGGTGCGACCGACCCGACTGACCGTGAACGTGGTCGTGACGGTGTCGCCGAAGCGGACCGGCGCGACGAAGTCGTACTCGATGTGCGCGCGGGGGGTCTTGCCGAAGGTCCGCCCGGTGATGCCGAGCCGCTCGTGCAGCAGCAACTCCGCGTGCTCGGCGAACCGGATGACGGTGGAGTAGTGCCAGATGCCGGCGGCATCCGTGTCCATCCATTCGAGTGGTCGGTCGACCGCGATGCTTGCGCCCATGGTGTGCTCCTCGTCCTGAAGCCGGTCCCGTGCGCTTGCGCCACCGGGATCGACGCATGCTGTCATGCGCGACGCCGCGAACGACTCAATCCCCGCGGGCCCGACCGTCCGTTGACGCTGGACTGACTGACCGGTTAGTTTACATCCCGGTGGGCCTCGGGAGACGTCCGCCACCCGCGACCGGCCCACCCGGCCCGCGGACGTCGACGTGGAGGCGGACGACCATGGCGGAGATGTTCATCGGTGGCAAGGACGTCACCTTCGACGGGCTCGACCGCATCGAGGTGATCGATCCGGGACGTGGGATCGTCGTCGGCGACGCCCCTGCGGGGGGCCCGGATCAGGTCGACCACGCGGTCCGCGCGGCCACGGACGCGTTCCAGAGCTGGCGTCGGGTGCCGGCCGCCAAGCGGGGCGAGCTGCTGCTCGCCGCCGCCAACGCGGTCGCCGATCACATCGACGAGCTCGCGCCGATCCTGACCGCCGAGCAGGGCAAGCCGCTGCGCGAGGCCCGGCTGGAGCTCAACAAGTTCGTCCACACGCTCGACCACTACGCCGGGCTCGCCCGCAACCTGCGCGGGCAGTCGGTGCCCGACCTCGACGAGGGCACCCGCGGCATCGTGCTCAAGCGCCCGCTCGGCGTCGTCGGCGCGATCGTGCCCTGGAACTTCCCGACCACGCTGCTCGGCAACAAGCTCGGTCCGGCCCTGATCTGCGGCAACACGATCGTCGCCAAGCCCGACGAGACGACCCCGCTGACGACCCTGCGCGTCGCGCAGATCATGCACGCCGCCGGCATCCCGGACGGCGTGTTCAACGTGGTCACCGGCCGTGGCGACGTCGCCGGCGCGGCGCTCGCCGCCCATCCCGGTGTGGCCAAGGTCGCCTTCACCGGCTCCACCCCGGTCGGCAAGCTCATCATGAAGTCCGCCGCCGACCGCATGGCCCGGGTCACCCTGGAACTCGGCGGCTCGGATCCGATGCTGATCCTCGCCGACGGTGACGTGGACAAGGCCATCTCGGCCGCCAGCATGGGCCGGTTCTTCAACTGCGGCCAGGCGTGCCTCGCGATCAAGCGCGTGTACGCGGAGGCGTCGGTGTACGACCACGTGGTCGAGTCGATCGCCGCCAAGGCCGCCAAGCTCAGTCTCGGGCTCGGTGACGTCAAGGGCACCCAGATCGGGCCACTGCACAGCGCCCGCGGCCGCGACGACATCAGCCGTCAACTCGCGGACGGCGTCGCGTCCGGTGGGGAGATCGTCGCCGGCGGGGGCATCCCGGACGACGACGCGCTCGCCGACGGGTTCTTCCACCAGCCGACCGTGGTCGCGAACCCCGCTCACGACTCGGCGCTCGCGACCGAGGAGACCTTCGGGCCCGTCCTGCCGATCTGGCCCGTCGCGGATCTCGAGGAGGCCGTCAGCCGCGCCAATGCCTCACCGTTCGGGCTCGGCTCGTCGGTGTGGACGAGCGATCTGCGCAAGGCCACCTACGCCATGGAGCACATCGACGCCGGCTACACCTGGATCAACTCGCCGACCAAGGTCTACGACGAACTGCCCTTCGGTGGCCTCAAGGAATCCGGCTACGGCAAGGAGCACGGCATCGAGGTGCTCGACTACTACCAGGAGATGAAGTCGGTCGTGATCCGCGACTGACCCCGGGGGCATCACCGCACGACCGCACCACATCCATCGGGAGAGGGACGCACGCGATGAGCATCGATCTGCGCAGCCACGTCAGCCACCTGCTCGACCACAACATCGAGGCAGGCCGCGGGGACCAGGCCGCGATCATCACGGACGCAGGTGAGCAGGTCACCTACGCCGAGGTGTACGCCCAGGCCTGCCGCGTGGCGGGTCACCTGCGCGACGACCTGGGCGTGCGGCGCGAGGAGCGGGTGCTGCTCGTGCTCGACGACACGCCCGCCTTCCACGCCGCGTTCCTGGGCGCCAACCGGCTCGCTGCGGTGCCGGTGCCCGTCAACATCCTGGCCCGCAGCCAGGACTACGCCTACTACCTCGACGACAGCTATGCGACGGTCGCCGTCGTCGACGCCGCGTTGCTCGAGAAGGTCAAGCCGCACGTCGACGAACGGCCACACGTGCGGCTGGTCGTGGCCAACACCGACGAGGTTCCCGACGGTGCGTTCAGCCTGGACGCGTGGATGGCCGACGGGATCGACGACCTCGATCCCGTGCCGACCCACCCGGACGACCCGGCGTTCTGGCTCTACAGCTCCGGTTCGACCGGCAACCCCAAGGGCGTCGTGCACCGCCAGAAGGACGTGCTCGCGACCTGTGAGAACTTCGCCGGAGCCGTGCTCGGCCTGCAGGCCGGCGAGGTGACCTTCTCCACCACCAAACTCTTCCACGCCTACGGGCTCGGCAACGGGCTGACGTTCGCGATGTGGGCCGGGGCGACCGCGGTGCAGATGGCCGGCAAGCCCACGCCGGACCGGTCACTCGAGAAGATCGAGACCCACCGGCCATCGGTGCTCTACAGCGTGCCGACGCTCTACAACGCGATGCTCAACGACGACGCGATCGACGACCGCAACCTCGACTCGTTGCGTGTCGGCGTGTCCGCCGCGGAGGCCCTCCCGCCCGAGGTGTGGCGGCGGTGGCAGAAGCGCACGGACACGGAGATCCTCGACGGTGTCGGCTCGACCGAGATGCTCCACATCTACTGCGCCAACCGTCCCGGCGAGGTCAAGCCCGGGTCGTCGGGCGTGCCCGTCCCCGGCTACGAACTCGAGATCCGCGGCGAGGACGGCCACGTCCTGCCCGCGGGCGAACCCGGTGGCCTGTACGTCAAGGGCGACAGCGCGCTCGCCTACTACCACCACCAGAACCTCAAGACCCGCAACGCCATGCACGGGCACTGGTTCCTGACCGGCGACCGCTACAAGCGCGACGAGGACGGCTACTACTTCTACGAGGGCCGGCTCGACGACATGATGAAGGTGGGCGGGCTGTGGGTCAGCCCGATCGAGATCGAGAACAGGCTGATGGAGCACGAGGCGGTGCGCGAGGCGGCGGTCGTGTCCACCGAGGTGGACGACCTGACGAAGATCCGTGCGGCCGTCATCCTGCACCCCGGCACCGACGGCTCGGACGAGTTGACCACCGAACTGCAGCACTGGTGCAAGGACGGCCTGCAGCGCTACCAGTTCCCCCACGTGATCGACTACGTCGACGACTTCCCGCGCACCTCGACAGGCAAGATCCAGCGCTTCAAGCTCCGCGCGGAGGGTTGAACGTGGCGGACGCGACGAACCATGCCCCTGCCGCATCCGGCGGGGCGACCGATGCCGGCGACGCGCATCCAGCGCGGGTCGTGCGCCGTACCGGCCGCGCCGACGGCGCGCTCGACGCGGCGCTCGAGGCCGCGGGCGTCACCGTCACCGACGCACCCGACGCGACGCTGGTGCACCGGCTCGACGACGTCCGCGACCTCGATGGCCTCACCCCCGCGCTGACGGCCTGGGCCGCCGAGGCGCGCACCACGACGGGCGCGGACGGTGATGTCATCACCATCGTCGACGCCGACGGCTTCGACAGCACGGAGACCGCGCCCGCCATGCTCGCCCACGGCATCGTCGCCGGTACCCGCGCGCTGGCCATGGAACGCGAGCGACCCGGGACCCGGGCCAACCTCGTCGTGGTCGGTGCGGACGTCGGCACCGCGGAGGTCGCCGACACCATCACCTGGCTGCTGCGTGCCACCTCGTCGACCGCCCAGATCGTGACGCTCGGCGCGGCCCGGCACGGCAGGCAGCCGGCATGACCGACCACCACGACCAGCACGGCACCGTGGTCGTCACCGGTGCGGCGGGCGGCATCGGCCGGGCGATCACGACCGAACTCCTGCATCGCGGGTACGGGGTGCTCGGCGTCGACCTGGCCGACACGGTCGTCGAGGATCTGGCCGCGATGGGGGAGCGGGCCCGCGGCGTCCGCGCGGACCTGACCAGCGGGGACGGCCGGGCGATCGTGCTCGACGTGCTCGACGACGTCGAGGTGGCCGGGCTCGTGAACGGTGCGGGGATCACCCGCGACGGGTTGCTGCGTGACCTCGACGACGACGCGGTCGGGCTCGTCCTGGAGGTCAACGCCGTCGCGGGGGCACACCTGGCCGAGGCGCTCGCGCCGCGGATCGTCGACGGCGGAGCCATCGTGAACATCGCGTCGCGCGCGGCGCTCGGCAATGTCGGGCAGGTCAACTACGCGACCTCCAAGGGCATGCTCATCGGGCTGTCGCGCGCCCTGGCACGTCGACTCGCACCGCGGGTGCGCGTCAACGCCGTCGCCCCTGGCCTGATCGCCACCGACATGACCGCGGCCATGCCCGACAAGGTGCTGGACAAGCTGGTGTCCCGGGTGCCGCTCGCACGCATGGGTGAGCCGGCCGAGGTCGCGACCGCGGTGGCGGAGCTGCTCGGCCCGTCGAGCGCGTACGTGACCGGTCAGACCGTCTACGTCTGCGGCGGCCGAAGCATCTGAGCCGTCGCCACCACGCTCGGCCCGTGGCGCCATCGGACCTACGCTGCGACGCGACCATGCCAAGGAGTCTCCGTGTCGACCACGCTGCATCTCGCCGAACTCGCCGACGCCACCGACGTGGATCTCGGGACCTCGGACTGGTTCACCGTCACGCAGGACATGATCGAGAAGTTCGCGGATGCGACCGACGACCACCAGTGGATCCACGTCGATCACGAGCGCGCCGCCGAGGGCCCCTTCGGCACGACCATCGCGCACGGCTACCTGACGCTGTCGCTGATTCCACGGCTGATCGGCGGACTGCTCGAGGTTCCGGACGCGCGGATGACCGTCAACTACGGGCTCGACAAGCTGCGGCTGACCAACCCGGTGAAGAGCGGTGCACGTATCCGCGGCCGGGCCACGATCGCCCGCAGCGAGCCCAAGGGCGGCGGGACGCTCAGCCACATCGAGGTCACCGTGGAGATCGAGGGCGAGGAGCGGCCCGCCCTGATCGCCACCGTGCTGAGCCTGCGGTTCGGTTGAGCGGCGCTCGCGTCCGTGGGAGCGGGCCGGGCTCGTCTTCGTCCCGGGGCGTCGCACACGAACGTCGTGGCCGTCCGGACCTCAGCAGGGCAGCAGGTTCACCACGACCGTGAGGATGATCGCGGCGAGCACCGAGAACCCGATCCGGCACCGGTGGACGACGGACGTCGTGGATGCACGGCGCCCGTATCGCAGGGTCCGCCGCCGACGGCGACGAGGTGGGTGACGGCTGACATCAGGCTCCCGTGGGTGCTGCCGGTGGGAGCGACACCAGCCGATCACCGCCCCTGGCCTTCGCGCGGTACATCGCCGCATCGACGGCGTGGATGTCGACCGCGTCGGCGGCGAAGATCCCGATGCCGGCGGAGGCCGCCAGCCGGGCGTCGTCCGCGGGGGGTGGGAGGTGCCGTTCGCTCCAGTCGCGCAAGATGGAGCCGGTGCGTTCGACCACCTCCTCCTGCGCCATCTCGGGCAGCATCAGCAGCCACTCGTCACCGCCGTAGCGCACCAGCAGATCGGTGTCGCGGACGTGGGTGCGCACCACCTGGACGAACAGCCTCAGCGCGGCATCGCCGACGCTGTGGCCGTGCGTGTCGTTGACCTCCTTGAAGCCGTCGAGGTCGAACAGCACCACCGCCAGCGGTGGCGCCCGGTGGCCGACCCGCGCCAGGAACCGGTCCAGGAAGCGCCGGTTCCATGCGCCGGTCAGCGCGTCCGTCAGCGCCATGCGCTCCAGGTCGCTCTCGAACTGCGCGGCCGAGGTCAACGACCGCCACCACCCCGCCTCGAGCCCCTCCCGCAGGATCTCCTCGGCGCGGTTCGCTTCGCGCCGGGCCGCGGCCCGGCCAGGAGCCAGTGCCACCTCGGTGAGCGCGGGTGTCGCCTGCGCGAGGGTGCGCTCGACCTGCTCGACGACCCAGTCCGGATCGGTACTGACGGTCGGGGAGAACAGCCGTCCACGCTCCAGCGACGGTGCCGCGACGAGGGAGTTGAGATCGGTTGCCACCAGGCCTGCCGTCACGGTTTCCGAGAGCACGAGCACGTCCCACTCGTCACTGAGGGGATCCGAGTCGGCGAGGGCGAGATGGTGCACGCCGGATGGCACTGCCGCGTCGGCGATCTCGTCGGGGGTTCCGGCGAAGCCGACGACGACCGTGCCGGCCTCGGCGAGCCGGGCGTAGCGATCGCGTTCGTAGCCGAAGTAACTGGCGTGCTCGAACAGCGCCACGATGGTGAACGCATCACCGTGGGCGGCGAACTGCTCGGCCAGGGCCTCCAGCGAACGCGAGACCTGCAGCAGGTCCCGCTTGGTCGCGCTGCTGCGTCCGTCAGCGTCGCGGCGGCCGATGCCGCCGGGGGCGAGTTGCTCGATGGGCACGGGCGTTCCTCACCATGGTCGAGCCACGCGCGCATGCTTGCGTCGGTGGGGACGAGAAGGTCCCGGGCTCGGGTTCATCATTGCCATCGACACCTGCGGTGCAGCCTTGAGGGTTTCGGCTCGCGCGACAGGTGGTTGTCGACGTCCGTCGGTCACCGACGACACGCAAGCTCCTGGCGGCGACCGCGGTATCGGCCACGGGGCCCGTCGACGGTCGAACTCACCGCCAGGTGAAGCGCGGTTCGGACCATCCGGGTCCCGGCTGGCGGCCGTGCAGGCCGAGTTCGCGGAACCGGCGCAGGATCTCACCGGTCGGGGCGTAGATGACCGTGCCGAGCACGGCCAACGCGCCCACGGCTGCGTCGTGCTCGACCGCGTCGTCGACCTCGTCGATGGTGATGCGGTGCACCTCAGCGACCTCGGCCGGGTCCGGGCGCAGCGTCACCGGGTCGTCGCCGAACAGCACGATCGGATGGATCCGGTAGCCGGAGGTGGTGTCGGCGGCGGCCAGGCGTCCGACCACACCCGATGCGGGAATGCGGACGCCGAGTTCCTCGTGCAGTTCCCGCCGGGCGGCCACCTCCGGGCTCTCGCCCGCTTCGATCCGGCCACCGGGCAGGCCGAACTGGCCCGCGTGGTTGCGCAACGAGGAGTTGCGCATGATCACCGGTAGTTCGGCGTGACCGCCCTCGCCGGGCAGCAGCACGATCGCGACCGCCGCTTCGCGCACCTCACGGGCCGGGTCGGGGACCGGGCCCACGATCCGCTCGGTGAGCCCCAGGTTGGTGTCGAGCCGCGCGCGCAGGGCCGCCCCATGGGGCCAACGCGGCTCGGGCACGGCGCACCTCGGCGGTTCGACGGGACAGCGTGGACGACGTGACCCTAACGGGCCGGCGGCCGGCGGCGGCCGGCGTCGGCGCCATGCAGGCCCTGCCGCCGGACCGTGTGGTGGCAGTGCGGCCCGCGACCGTCGTGACCGGGTGGATCTGAAACTGTTTGACCGGTCAGTCACATCGACTATGGTCGTCGTAGCGCCCTCGGGAGTGGGCGTGTCGGACGTCGTGAGTGGAGGCCGCGATGTTGTCGTACGAGGACAACCTGCGCGTCACGCAGACCGGGTCATCGACCCCGGCGGGTGAGTTGCTGCGCTCGTTCTGGCAGCCGGCTGCGCTCGTCGAGGAGCTCGACGACCGCCGGCCATCGAAGCCGGTGCGCCTGTTGGGCGAGGATCTGGTGCTCTTCCGCGACGACGACGGCGAGTACGGGCTCATCGGCCGCATGTGCGCCCACCGCGGCTCGGACCTGGCCTACGGCCGGGTCGAGCACGGCGGCCTGCGCTGCCTCTACCACGGCTGGCTCTACGACCGGCAGGGCAGCTGCCTGGAACAGCCGGCCGAGCCCGAGGCCAGCCGGTTCCACACCAAGATCCGTCAGCCCGCGTATCCGTGTCGGGAACAGGGCGGCATCGTCTTCGCCTACCTCGGTGGTGGCGACCCGCCGCCGCTACCGGACTACGACTGCTTCCTCGCCCCCGACGAGCACACCTTCGCCTACAAGGGCTGGTGGGAGTGCAACTGGCTGCAGGGGCTCGAGGGCGGCATCGACCCGTCGCACGTGTCGTTCCTGCACCGCTTCCTGGTCGACGACGACCCCCGCGACAGCTACGGCCAGCAGTTCCGCGACACCGTGGAGGGCACCGACCGCACCCTGTCGAGCCTGGTGGGGGAGAAGTTCCGCCCCGACATCGAGGTGGAGCGCACCGACTACGGGATGCGGCTGCTCGCGACGCGGGAGCTCGACGCCGAGTCGATCCACGTACGGATCACCAACCTGGTCGCGCCCAACGCCTTCGTCATCCCGTTCTCGAACACGACCAACATCATCCAGTGGCACGTGCCGATCGACGACCACAACCACTACTGGTACATGCTCATGTACGACTTCGTGGACCCGACGGACAAGGCGACCCTGCGCCGCCAGCGCCAGGACTCCTCGGAGGGCCCTGAGTACCGCCCGGTGCGCAACGCCCGCAACCAGTGGGGCTTCGACATCGACGAGCAGCTGTCGTTGACCTACACCGGCATGGGCCTCGACATCAACGTGCACGACCAGTGGGCGGTCGAGTCGATGGGCCCGGTGCAGGACCGCACCCGCGAACACCTCGGCGTCTCCGACAAGGCCGTCAGCGCCTACCGCCGGATGCTGCTGTCGGCCATCGACGACCACGCCGCCGGCAAGCGCACGACCGGGCAGGTGCTGGACGCGGACGACGCCGCGGCGCTGCGTGGCCCCATCGCGGTCGACACCGTGCAGCCGATCGACGCGTGGCGCACCACCTGGGCGGCCAAGGACGCGGAGCGGCGCGGCCGCTCACCGTGGGCGACGCCGATCGATGCGGCCCCGATCACGACGACCCCGCACGACGCGGTCCCCACCGCCGGGGGATCCACCGACACGTCGGGCGACGCATGAGCACCGCCCCCGGCTTCGTCGCGCGCCACGCGCCCTACGACACCCGCGCGCTCGGTGCGCTCGAGCAGGCCGAACGGGTCATGGACGAGCACGGCATCGACCTGGTGCGGCTGGTCTTCCCGGACCTGCACGGGGTGCTGCGGGGCAAGACACTCACGCGATCCGCCTACGAGGGCGCACTCACGGCGGGGTACGGCGTGCCCGCGACGCTGCTGGCCAAGGACACCGCGCACCGCACCGTCTATCCCGTCTTCCGGCGTGACGAGTCGGTGCCGTCGATGGTCGCGGACGTCGCCGATGTCGTGCTGGTCCCGGACCCCACGACGTTCCGCAAGCTGCCGTTCAGTGCCAGGACCGGCTGGGTGCTGGCGGACGTCCACCACACCGATGGCCGGGTCTCGCCGTTCGCGGCGCGGTCGATCCTGCGCGACACCCTGGCCGCGGTCGGACGCCGGGGCTACGACGCCGTCGTCGGTCTGGAGATCGAGTTCGGGGTGTTCAAGCTCGAGGCCTCCCACCTCACCCCCGCCGACGCGACCCAACCCGCGACGCCACCGGACGTCGGGCTGACGACCGCGGGCTACCAGCTGATGAGCGAGCAGCGGCTCGACCAGGTCGACGACGTCGTGCGGCTGATCGCCGACACCTGCGCGGCGCTCGACCTGCCGCTGCGCTCGGTCGAGCAGGAGTTCGGTCCCAGCCAGCTCGAGGTGACCTTCGCGCCGCAGGCCCCGCTCGAGGCCGCCGACACGATGGTGCTGTTCCGCAGTGCCATCAAACAGGTGCTGCGCCGGGCCGGTTACCACGCCTCGTTCATGTGCCGGCCGGCGCTCGACAACCTGTTCTCCAGCGGCTGGCACCTGCACCAGTCCCTGGTCACCGACCACGACCGGACCAACGCGTTCATGCCGGCCGGGGACGGGGACGAGCCGCTGTCGGAGGTGGGTCGCCACTACCTCGGTGGTGTCCTGGCCCATGCCGCGGCCGCCAGCGTGTTCACCACCCCGACGGTCAACGGCTACAAGCGCTACCAGCCGTACTCGCTGGCCCCGGAACGGCTCGTGTGGGCCCGGGACAACCGCGGCGCACTGGCCCGGGTCATCGGCGGACCGGGCGATCCGGCCACCCGCATCGAGAACCGGGGCGGCGAGCCGGCCGCCAACCCCTACCTCTACATCGCCTCGCAGCTCGTCGCCGGGCTCGACGGGATCGAGCACGGCACCGACCCCGGCCCGGCCACGACGGAGCCCTACAACCACCAGGCCGAGCGACTGCCCAGCACCCTGCTGGATGCGCTCGACGCCCTGGCGCACGACCCCCTGTACCGGCAACGGTTCGGGGACACGTTCATCGATCATCTGGTCGCGACCAAGCGCATGGAGCTCGGCCGCTACCTCGGTGCGGTGACCGACTGGGAACACCGGGAGTACTTCGATCTGTTCTGAGCGCGACCCGACCGCCGGGTCAGGGGGGCGCATGGTGCGATCGACCGACACCACATCACGTGGACAAAGAGGGAGAGCATGAGAACACCCAAGAGAAGGGCCTGGCGCACCACGGTGCTGATGGCCGCAGTCGTCGCGATGGTGGCAACCGCATGCGGTGTCGAGGCCGAAGGTGACCCCGACACCGACGACGGTGCCGCCGAGGAGCCCGCGGACGAGGGCGACGACGAGGTGGCCGAGGAGCCGGACGCCGACGAGGACGCAGCCGCCGAGCTCGACGGTGAACCGATCAAGTTCGGCTTCATCGGTGAGCTCAGTGGCAACTTCGCCATCTGGGGCGAGCCGACACTCAACGGCATGCAGATGGCGGTCGACGAGATCAACGCCGATGGTGGCGTCGACGGTCGTCCGCTGGAGCTCGTGTCGCGTGACACCGAGGGCAGCCCCGACGAGGGCATCATCGCCTTCGAGGAACTGATCGACCAGGAGGGGATCGTCGCCGCCGGCGGGTTGATCTCGTCGGATGTCGGTCTCGCCACCGCCCGGGTCGCCGAGGCCGACGGGATCCCGTTGTTCCTCGTCAAGGCCGGGTCGGAAGCGATCCTGACCCAGGACAGCCGGTACACGTTCCGGACCTGCCTGCCGGCGGCTCCGATGAACATGCAGCCGCTGGCCCAGTTCATCGACTCCGAGGGCATCACCCGTGTCGGTGCGATCATCGCCGACTACGCGTGGGGCCGCGCCATCGAAGGTGCCATCAACGACCAGATCGGTGCGCTCGACGTCGAGCTGCAGATCGAGGTCGCCCCGGTGCCCGAGACGGACTTCACCACCTACCTGCGCAGCCTCGAGGGGATCGACCCGGAGATCATCATCGCCACCGGGCACCCGCCAGGCTCCGGACCGATCACCGCCCAGGGTGCCGACCTCGGCTTCGACGTCTTCACCACCGGCCCGAACTCGCCGCTGGGTGCGGTCTTCGGTGGCCTCGGTGACGCGGCGTTCGACCGCTACGTCGACTTCTCCTGTGCCGACTACGACAGTGCCGACTACCAGGACCTGGCCAGCCGCTACCACGAGCGGTTCGGGTCGTTCATGGAGGACGACGCGGTCTCCGGCTACGGCCAGATCACCATGGTCGCCGAGGCGATCAGCCAGGGTGGTTCGGACGACCCGGTCGACATCGCGGACTACCTGCGCGGCAACTCGTTCGACCTGCCGGGCTACGCCTTCCCGATGGAGTGGACCGAGTGGGGCGAGATGTCCGCGGCCCAGCCGTTGCTGGTCGCCATCCGTGAGCAGGACCCACCGGAGGGCGTGAACCCCGGGGCCAGCTGGTACCCGGAGGTGCTGTTCCAGGCCGACGTGCTGGAGCCGTTCGTTCCCTGAGCATGACCCGGCACGACCGGGTGGGGCGCGTGGTGTCGATCCACCGTCCCGCATGGTGTCGACCCACCGCCCCACCCGGACACATCACTCCAACCTCCGTGCATCCAACCTTCGTGACGAGAGAGCCAGATGACGATCCTCGAGGTACGTGGGCTCGGGAAACGGTTCGGCGGACTGCCAGCGGTCGCCGACGTGGACCTCGATGTCGAGACCGGTCAGGTCTTCGCCATCATCGGTCCCAACGGAGCCGGCAAGAGCACGCTGCTCAAGATGATCAGCGGCATGCTCGAACCGACGACCTCCGAGGGGATCATGTTCGAGGGCACCGACCTGGCCGGGCTCAAACCCCACCAGGTCCGCCAGCTCGGCGTCGCCAAGGTGCTGCAGACACCGCGGGTGTTCGAGAGCATGACGGTGCTGGAGAACGCCGCGCTCGGCGGCATCTTCGGCGGACCGAAGCGCCGCAAGGAGGCGGAGGCCACCGACATCGCCATGGAGCAGCTCGGCCTGCTCGGGCTCGACGACAAGGCGCACTGGGAGGTGGGGCAGCTCAACCTCCACCAGAAGCGCACGCTGGACCTCGCCCGCGCGCTCGCCGGGCGGCCACGGCTGTTGCTGCTCGACGAGGTCATGGCCGGGCTCAACCCGAGCGAACTCGCCGAGTTCATCGCCGTCATCCGCAAGGTCCGCGACGAGCTCGGCATCACCGTCATGTGGGTCGAGCACGTCATGAAGGCCATCAATGCGCTCGCCGATCACGTCTTCGTCCTGAACTTCGGGCAGAAGCTGACCGAGGGTGCACCGCAGGACGTGATGCGTGATCAGCAGGTCGTCGAGGCGTACCTGGGGAGAGGAGCCACGACCGATGCTGCAGGTTGAGAAACTGACCGTCGCCTATGGCGAGACCGAGGTGATCCACGAGCTCAGTCTGGCCGTCGCGGACGGGGAGGCCGTGGCCATCATCGGCTCGAACGGTGCCGGCAAGACGACCACGCTCAAGGCCATCTGCGGGTGGCTGCGCGCCACCGGTGGCCGCGTCGAGTTCGACGGCGTCGACACCACCAACCGGCCCACCCATCAGCTCAACCGTGACGGCATGGCCTACGTCCCCGCCGAGCGGCACCTGTTCCCCACGATGTCGGTGGCCGAGAACCTGCAGCTCGGGGCCTACCCGGCCAAGCCGGATCGCGCCCAGCTCGACTACGTGTTCGAGTTGTTCCCGCGGCTCGCCGACCGCCGCTCGCAGCTCGCCGGGACGATGAGCGGTGGGGAGCAGCAGATGCTGGCCGTCGGTCGCGCCCTGATGGCCAAACCCAAGCTGCTGATGCTCGACGAGCCGACCACCGGCCTCGCGCCGATCCTGGCCGAGGAGGCCTACGCCGCACTCGGCCGGCTGCGCGACAGCGGTGATCTGACCGTCGTCGTGGCCGAACAGCAGGTGCCGCTCGCACTCGACCTCGCCAACCGCGCCTACGTGCTCGAAGACGGCCACATCCAGCTCGAGGGCACCTCCGACGAGTTGGCCGACAACGACGACGTCCGCCGCGCCTACCTCGGGATCGCCTGATGCTCGCCATCCTCCTCGACGGGCTCGCCTTCGGTCTCCAGCTGTCCATGCTGGCCGTCGGCCTGACCCTGATCTACGGCCTCGGTGGGGTGCTCAACCTCGCTCACGGTCAGTTCGCGACCGCCGGTGCCATCGTCGGTTCGCTGGTCATCGCCAACGGCTACGGGCTCGTCGCCGGGCTCGTGTCGATCCTGGTGTTCACCGGCGTGCTCGCACTGGTCGCGGACCTGACCATCATGCGGCCGGTCTACAAGCTGACCGGTGAACGCCGCGTCCTGCTCAGCCTGCTGGTCACGCTCGGGCTCGGGTTCGCCATCGACGGTTGGTTGTTCGCCAACTACGCGGCGGACAGCCTGAACCTGTCGGTACCCGGGCCGGTCATCAACATCCTGGGTGTCGGGATGCGACGCAACGCCGTCGCCGCCGCCGTGATCGCGATCGCCTCGCTCGCGGCACTGATCCTGTTCCTGCGCTACACCCGGCTCGGCAAGGCGGTGCGCTCCATCATCCAGGACGAGGAGGGCGCCCGGCTGGTCGGGGTCAACCCCACCATGGTGCGCACCCTGGTCTTCATCGTCAGCGGCATGCTGGCCGGGCTGTTCGCCATCGCCGAGGGCTTCAACAGCTCGGTCGGCCCCGACCGGGCGCGGCTGTTCACGATCCTGGCGCTGATCGTCACGGTCGTCGGCGGGCTCGGCAGTGTCTCGGGTGCCCTGGTCGCCGGTCTGGTGCTCGGCGTCATCTTCGTGTCGTCGCAGTTCTTCCTCGGCGGCTTCGTCACCTTCGTGATCCTGCTGCTGACGGCGATCACCATCATCCTGGTCAAGCCGTCCGGGATTCTCGGGAAGGCCCACTGATGTCGATCCAGACCCCCATCGGCGGCGAGGTCCCGACCGCGGGCGGTGGCCCCGGCCGCGACGGCGGCGCGGCACTGTTCCGGGCGTATCTGCCGGTGGTGATCACCGCCCTGCTGCTGACCGCGCTGCCGTTGTTCATCGCGGACTCGCGCTTCTACATGACGCTGGCCGTGAACATGCTGACGTTCGCCGGCTACGCCATCGCCTTCAACCTGATCTTCGGCGCGACCAACCAGCTGTTCCTCTGCCTCGGTGCGCTGGCGGGCCTGTCGGCGTACGCCTCGGCGATCCTGGGCAACGAACTCGGGTGGTCGCTGTTCGTCACGATCCCGATCGGGGTGACGCTGGCCGCGACGCTCGGTGGGCTGTTCAGCTGGATCGCCGTGCGGCGCCGACTCGACGTCATCTTCATCGGCATCGTCACCCTGGCGTTCACGCTGATGTTCACCAACATGCTGCAGGGCGGTCGGCAGCTCACCGGTGGCGAGACGGGGATGCTGGTCGACGGCGGCGAGGGCACCTTCCTGCGGGAACGGATCCCGTACTACTTCACGATCCTGATCGTGGTCATCGGGTTCCTGACGGCCTACCGGTGGATGGAACGATCGCACTTCGGCTGGGCCTTCCGGGCACTGAAGGACGATGAGCTCGCCGCGGAACTCGCCGGCGTCGACGTCGCGAAGTACCGCGTCGTGGCCGGCGTGATCGGTTCCGCCATGCTCGGTCTCGTCGGCGCGCTGTTCGCCGCGCACGAGGGCTTCATGTCCCCGCGCACCTTCGACTTCGGGGACGTCGACGTCCGTACCCTGATCATGCTGGCCTTCGGTGGGATCGGCACGCTCACCGGGCCCATCGTCGGCGCAGCGGCCGTCACGGTCATCGACCTGTTCCTCCGTCCGCTCGGCCAGCTGCGGCTGTTCGCCTACGGCATCCTGCTGCTGGGGCTGTTCCTGGGGTTCCGTGGCGGGCTGGTGCCGGCCATCACCGGTGGCATTCGGCGTCTGGTCCGGCGGCGCGACGACCCGTCGTGACCGACGGTCCGGTGCCTGACGGACGGACCGGGCCAGTCCTCGACCCTGCGCCGGCCGGGCGAGGCCACGCGCTGTCCAACGGCGTGGTCGCCGCGCTGTTCGCGGTCACCGGCCCGTTGGCGATCCTGCTCAACGTCGCCATCGACGCCGGGCTGTCCGCCGCGCTGATCGACTCCTGGATCCTGATCTCCTACGTGGTCGGCGGCGGGCTGTCGGTGCTGTTCTCCGTGGTGTACCGCCAGCCGCTGGCGCTGGCCTGGACCATTCCCGGGGTGGTGCTGCTCGGTCCGGCGCTGCGCAACCTCAGTTTCGAGGAGGTCGTCGGGGCCTACCTCGTCACCGGGGTGGTGCTCGGCGTGCTGGGGATCACCGGCTGGGCACGTCGGGCCATGGCCGTCATCCCGATGCCGATCATCATGGGGATGGTCGCCGGCATCTTCCTGCCGTTCGTGGTCGCCGTGGTCACGAGCTTCGTTGCGACCCCGGTGCTGGTCGCCGCCATGGCCGTCACCTTCTTCGCGATCACCGCCGTTCCCCGCCTGACCACCGTCGTGCCCCCGGTGCTCGCCGCGCTCGTCGTCGGTGTCGTGGTGGTGCTGCTCGGCGACGACCCCGGGCTCGACGAGGTGCCGCTCGCGCTCGGCACGCTGGTGTTCGTCGCGCCCGCCTGGTCGCTGCCGGCGATGCTGGAGCTGGTCGTGCCGCTGACCCTGACCGTGGTCGCGATGCAGAACACCCAGGGGTTCGCCATCCTGCGGGCCCATGGCTTCGAGCCGCCCGAGGACCGGCTCACCATCGCCTGCGGTGGGGGCACCATCCTCAGCGGCCTGTTCGGGGCGGTGCCCATCTGTGTGACCGGTCCGACCACCGGGATCCTCAACACCTCCGGTCCTCACGGCCGCCGCTGGATCGGCGGGGTCGTGTTCGGCGTGCTGTTCGCGCTGTTCGGCGTCTTCTCGCCCACCGCGACCGCGCTGGCACTGGCGCTGCCCGCGACCTTCATCGTCGTGCTCGGCGGTCTGGCGCTCGTGCCGGTGCTCGCGGACGCCCTGGCCGGGGCGTTCCGCGACCGGCTCGCGCCGATGTCCACGGTGACCGCGCTGGTCGTCACGGCCTCCGAGGTGACCCTGCTGCGGGTCGGCGCGGCGTTCTGGGGTCTGGTCGCCGGCATGGCGGTGTGGCTGGTCGTCGAACGGCCGCGCGCCCGGCGGGCCGCCACCGACGCCTGAGCCGGCCCGACCGCCGGCTCTGCCACGCACCCCGCGGCGGCAGAAGGGGGCACGGGCATCGTCGATCGCTTGACCGGCACGGTGGACAGCCGACCGGAATCCCAACGCGGTCCACCCGGGGCCGCAGCGTGCGGTGCTGGAGGTCCAAGGTGAGCGAGATCGACGAGATCGTCGGGGAATTCCTGGTCGAGTCCTACGAGAACCTGGACCGATTCGACGAGGACCTGCTCGCCCTCGAACGTGATCCCACCGACACCGGCGTACTCGACAGCATCTTCCGCACGATCCACACCGTGAAGGGCACTTCGGGCTTCTTCGGCTTCAACCAGCTCGAGGCACTCACCCATGTGGCCGAGAACCTGCTCGGCAAGCTGCGCGAGGGCGAGGCCTCGGTCACCGAGGAGATCGCGAGTGCGCTGCTGAGCACCGGGGACTCGGTCCGCGGGATCCTGACCACCATCGAGGAGACCGGCGAGGAGGGCACCCACGACGTCAGCGACCTCGTGGCCACTCTCCAACGGCTCTACGACCAGACCACCGGGGACGTCGAGGCAGCGGAAGCCGCCGACACGCCCGCCGCCGA
>CAYTLZ010000054.1:0-20434 GCA_964438785.1 uncultured Actinomycetota bacterium
CCCGCGGGTCATCAACGACAGCTCCCGGGCGGCGATGAAGGACATCCTCGCCGAGATCCAGGACGGCTCGTTCGCGAACCGCTTCATGGAGGAGATCGAGTCCGGCGGCGAGTACTTCGCGTCCAAGCGCGCCGAGGGCAAGGCCCAGCAGGTCGAGGTCGTCGGGCGCGAGCTGCGCGACATGATGCCGTTCATCGACACGCCGACCGAGGAGCACTGATCGGCGTCTGCGCCACGGCTGACCCGGCTGCCTCCCGGGTCAGCCGGGCAGGACCAGTCGGCTCAGCGCCGCCGGGGTGTCGACGATCGCGTCAGCCCCGGCCGCCTGCAGTTCCGCACGGTCACCCGCGCCCCAGGTGACCCCGATGGTCCGCGTGCGACACGCACGACCGGCCGCCACGTCATGCAACCGGTCGCCGATCATCACGCTCGTGCCCGGCTCCGCGTCAGGTGCCAGTTCGGCCAGCGCCCGGGCCAGGGTCCTGGCCTTCGGTTCCGCGGCGTGGTCCTGCGCCGGTGCGTGCACGGCCTCGACGTACGCGCGCAGCCCGACGTGTTCGAGCAGCGGCACCGCCTGGGGTGCGGGCTTCGAGGTCACGACCGCGCACCGCGTCCGCTCACTGGCGGCTGCGAGCAGTTCGGGCATCCCCTCGATCACCCGGGTGACCGCATGGCCCTCCACGCGGTAGTGGCTGCGGTAGGCATCCATCAGTTCCGGGGCCCGGGCCGGATCATCATCGGCTGCCACCAGGAGTTGCTCCATCGTCTCGCGCAGCGGTGGTCCGACGGCCCACCCCAACGTCGAGGCATCGAGTTCGGCCACCCCGCAGCGACCGAACGCCGCGGCGATCGACGTGGTGATCGCCGCGGTCGAGTCCACCAGGCAACCGTCGAGGTCGAACAGCAGCAGCGCCGGGGCCATCCCCGGATCGTTCGCGACGCCGAACTCAGCTGACACCGGGGACCTCGGGACGATGGTCCGCGAAGCTCCAGCCGTCGACCCGGCCCGGGCCGTCGTCCCGCCACGGACCCGTCAGCACCGCGGCGAGCCGGTCGACGATCGCCCGGTCAGGCAGCGTTCGACCGATACGGGAGATCCGCCCCGCCCCGACACGATCGAGGTAGTCGGCGATCGACAGCTGCTGCGGCCCGTCCGCGGCGACGACCAGCTGACCATCCGGGCTCGACGACCGCGCCCGATCGAACGCGGCGATCAGTTCGATGAGATCCGTCGCCCGGACCGGCGCGATCGTGGTCGCGAGTACCTCCGGCGGAAGCCCCGCGGTGACCAGCGCGTCGCGGAGCGCCGGTCCGTCGACCAGGCCCGCCCGGATCACCACGGTCGGACACGGCACCGCGGTGATCACCTCCTCCGCGCGGGCCTTGGCGCGTCGGATCGGATCCTCCGCCCCCGGATGGGCACCCGGGATCGACACCATGATCACGCGTGCGACCCCGGCACCGGTGGCCGCACGCGCGAGCGTCTCGGCGGCCACGACGATCCGACCCGGGTCCCGGGTCAACAGGCCGCCGCCGACGTGGACGACGGTGTGCACCTGGGCCAGGGCGGCCTCGAGGAGACCTTCGTCGTCGATGGTCCCGGTGGCCACGAACGCGCCCGCCGCCCGTAGCGCCGTGACGTCGCCGTCGGCCATGACCCGGACCTCACCACCCTCGTCCAGCAGGCGCGTGGCGATACGCCGTGCGAGCGGCTGGTGGGCGGCGGTGACGAGGACGGGCATGGTCGCGGAGGCTACTGCGCCCGCACCCGGCCCCGGGTGACACGGGTGGGTACCGTCGTCACGGACGACATGGTGGTCGAACGGCATGAGGGAGACCGGGGTGCTCGATCTGGAACTCGCCCATGAACTGCACGACGCCGGGCTCGCCTGGGAGCCCACCGACGGTGACCGCTTCATGTTGCCGGACCGCGACCTCGACGAGCGGGTGTTCACCATCTCCGAGATGGTCGTGGAGGTCCGTCGCTCCCCCGTCGGTGCACTGATCGCCTTCAACGGCACCACCGAGTGGGCGCTGGACTCCATCGAGCAGGCGGAGGCGGTGTGGATCCCCCGTGAGGGCCAGCTGCGCGAGGCGTTGGGATCCGCACTGCTCGCGCTGGTCCGGACGGACGCCGGCTGGCGCTGCACCTACCGGACCGGGGAGACGCTGGCCGAGGCGGACGCCACCCAGGCGGTCGACGCCTACGGCCGGGCGCTGCTCGAAGTCCTACGTGCCGGAGCCTGACGCGGCCGGCTCGTCCTACAGGTCGCCGGCGGCCCGTCGCATCGCCGTGAGTTCGTCGACGACCCGCCGGGCGGCCGCGTCGTCGAGCCCCTCCGCCCCGAACCGGATCGCGCCGAGCTGCTCGGTCGCCCGCTCCACCAGCACCCGTCCCTCGCCGGTGAGCACCGCCAGGGTGGTCCGTCCGTCGGTGGGATGGGGCGCCCGTCGGACCAGGCCCGCCGATTCGAGACGATCGACCGCGTTGGTGACCGATGCGGGGTGGACCTGGAGCCGCTGACCCATCTTGCCGAGCGGGAGTTGTCCCTCCCGACTGAAGCGCAGCAGGACCAGCGCCTCGTAGCGCGCGAAGGTCAGGCCGAGTGGTCGCAGGACCTCGTCCACCCGGGCGAGCAGGATCTGGTGGGCCCGGGTGATGGACGTGACCGCAGCCATGGCGGTCGGGGCCGGCCAGTCGTGGCCCAGCCAATTGCGTTCGGCCTCGGCGATCGGATCGAAGCCGCGTTCCTGGTGGTCCGTCATCACGCCATGCTTCCTGATCGCCGATCGCCCCGTCGCGCCACGCTGCGAGCCGTGCGGTCGGGCCGCGGCAGCCTAGACGAGCCCCGCGGGTAGTCTCGGCGTGGCGTTGCCCGCCGTCGGCCGGACCGGCCCACGGCGGATCGGCGACCACCGTGAGCAGCCGCGAGCAGCCATGAGCAGCTCAGAGCAGAACCCGACCGGACCCGGAGGCGTGCAGGTGTCAACCCCGCTCGGCGCGCGGTCGGACACCGAACTCGTGCCGCTCGCCCAGGACGGGGATGCCAGCGCGTTCGCGGTGATCGTCCACCGTCACGCGCCCCGCGTCCGCGCCGTCCTGGCCGACACCCGCGATCCCGACGCGCGGCTCCAGCAGGTGTTCGTCACCGCCATGCGGGCGCTGCCGACGCTCGATCCCGAACCCGACGTGACCGCGTGGCTGACCGGCCTGGCGACCGACCGGACCCGTCGTCCGGTCGAGCCGGGGGACGTGCCCGAACCACTGGACGACGAGCACCTCGACCGCTTGTGGGCGGCGCTCGCGGCCCGCTGGCCCGACGGCCGGCGACGACGGAGCATCCCCGGCTGGGTCGGCGTCATCGCCTTCGTCCTGCTGGTGCTCGCGCTGTCGGTGCTCGTCCCCTACGCGACGCTGACATTCGGCAGCGACCTCGATGCCGGTCCGCAGGTGCTGCCGGAACAGATCGCCCGCCCGTTCGAGGAGGAGCTGATCGCCGACGAAGCGCCGGAGGTCGACGCCGCCATCGACGAGGATCTCCCCGAACCGCCCGTGTTCACCTTCCCCGACATCGACGAGGTCAACGAGCCGGCCGCCCCAGCGCCGCAGACGACCGCGGAAGCGGACCCCGAGCCGGAACCCGCACCGACCCCGGCACCCGCACCCGAGCCGGAACCCGAACCGGAACCCGCCTCCGAACCGGAACCCGCCCCCGAACCGACACCCGAGCCGGAGCCGGAACCGGCCCCCGAACCGACACCCGAGCCCGACCCCGGTACCGCGCCGGAACCCGGCACCGAGGACGACCAGTGAGCAGCGCACCCCGCGACCGCGACCACCCGCACACCGCCACGCCCCTGGCCGACCCCGGTGAACCCATGGAGCGCGACCCCGGCCAGCCCGAACACGGCCAGCTCGACCCCGGCCAACTCGGCCTCGGTGACATGGACGCGGACGCCTTCCGCCGGCACGGTCACGCGGTCATCGACTGGATCGCCGACTACCTCGACACCATCGACGAGCGTCCGGTCCTGGCCCAGGTGCGCCCCGGCGAGGTCCGCGACCAGCTCCCGGCCGCACCGCCGGCGGCACCCGAGCCGTTCGCGGATCTGCTGGGTGACCTCGAGCGCGTCATCGTGCCGGGCCTGACGCACTGGAACCACCCGTCGTTCCACGGCTACTTCGCGATCACCGGCTCGGGACCCGGGATCCTCGGCGAGACGCTCGCGGCCGCGTTCAACGTCAACGGGATGCTGTGGCGGACCTCGCCGTCGGCCACCGAACTCGAGGAGCTCGTGCTCGACTGGCTGCGGCAGCTGCTCGGCATGGACGACGACTGGCGCGGGATCATCTGCGACACCGCGTCGATCTCGACCATGCTCGCGCTGGCCGCCGCGCGCGAGGCCGCCGATCTCGACATCCGCCAGCGTGGCCTCGCCGGACGCACGGACGTGCCGTTGCTGCGGGTCTACACCTCCGAGCAGGCCCACTCCTCGGTCGAGAAGGCGGCGATCACCCTGGGACTCGGTCGCGACGGTGTGCGGGTCATCGCCACCGACGAGCAGCACCGGATGCGTCCCGACCTGCTCGCCGAGGCCATGCGCGAGGACGTGCGCTACGGCTACCGCCCGCTGGCCATCGTGCCCACGATCGGCACCACGGCGACGACGTCCATCGATCCCGTCCCCGCGATCGCCGATGTCCGCGACGAACTGGTCGAGGAACTCGAGCACCCGATCTGGCTGCACGTCGACGGCGCGTACGGCGGCATGGTCGCGGTGTGTCCGGAGCTGCGATCCGTGCTCGACGGCGTGGAGCGCGCCGACTCCTTCGTGACCAACCCCCACAAGTGGCTGTTCACCCCGATCGACTGCTCCGCGCTGTACGTCCGCGAACCCACGGCGCTGACCAACGCGTTCAGCCTGGTCCCGGAGTACCTCACGACCGACGACGAGGGCGTGACCGACTACATGGACTGGGGCGTGCAGCTCGGTCGCCGTTTCCGCGCGCTGAAGCTGTGGTTCGTGCTGCGCTACTTCGGGGCGGACGGCCTCGCCGCCCGTATCCGCGAGCACATCGCCCAGGCCCGGCGCATCGCCGACCGGGTCGAGGACCACCCCGATCTGGTGCTGGCCGCCCCGGTCCCGATGTCGACGGTCTGCTTCCGTGCGGATCCGGCGTGGCTGGCCACCCCGGACCGGCCCGCGGACGCCCCCCCGGACGAGGACGACGACCCCGTGGCCGCGGCGGATCCGGCCCGCTCCCCCGATCCTGACGTCCGTCGCGGTGTGCTGCTCGACGCGCTCAACCGGCGGCTGATGGACCGGATCAACGTCTCCGGGGACGCGCTGCTCTCGCATGCGGTGGTGGACGACCGGGTGGTCCTGCGACTGGCCACCGGCAGTCTGCGCACCACCGACGAACACCTCGAGCGGACCTGGTCCCGCGTGGTCACCGAACTCGCCCACGAACACGACTGAGGGCGCCCGCACGCGACTGGCCGCGCCCGACGCGACTGGCCGCGCCCGACGCCGTCAGTCGCCGAGCGCCGCTTCGAGCAGCCGTTGTGCGTCCTCGTGGATCGCCTCGAGGTGGGCCTCGTCGCGCAGACTCTCCGCATAGACCTTGGTGACGTCCTCGGTGCCCGAGGGCCGGGCCGCGAACCAGCCGTTCTCGGTGGTGACCTTCAGTCCCCCGATCGGCGCGTCGTTGCCCGGCGCCCGGGTGAGGATCGCGGTGATCGGCTCACCGGCCAGCGACGCGGAGCCGATGTCCTGTGGCGCGAGCTTCCCGAGCGCCGCCTTGGCCTCGGGCGAGGCCGGTCGGTCGACGCGGCGGTAGGCGGGCCGGCCGAAACGCTCGGCGAGCGACTCGAAACGGGCCGCGGGGTCGTCACCCGTGCGCGCGGTCATCTCCGCGGCCAGCAGGCACGCGATGATCCCGTCCTTGTCGGTCGTCCAGACCCGCCCGTCGCGCCGCAGGAACGACGCCCCGGCACTCTCCTCGCCGCCGAACCCGATGCTGCCGTCGGTCAACCCGGCGACGAACCACTTGAACCCGACGGGCACCTCGTGCAGCCGGCGACCGAGGTCGGCGACCACCCGGTCGATCAGCGACGACGACACCAGCGTCTTGCCGACCCCGACGTCCGCACCCCAGTCCCGATCACTGAACAGGTGCTCGATCATCACGGCGAGGTAGTGGTTGGGGTTCATCAGCCCGGACGACGGCGTGACGATCCCGTGGCGGTCACCATCGGGGTCGTTGCCGAACGCCACGTCGTAGTCGTCCTTCAGGGCGACGAGGTTGGCCATGGCCGCCGTGGACGAACAGTCCATACGGATCCGGCCGTCGTGGTCCGGAGGCATGAACGCGAACGTGGGGTCGACCGTGTCGTTGACGACCGTCAGGTCGATCCCGGTGCGTTCGGCCAACGCGGTCCAGTAGCCCACCGTGGCACCGCCGAGCGGGTCGGCCCCGAGCCGGAGACCGCTCGAGGCGATCAGCTCGAGATCCACCACGGCCCCGAGGTCGTCGAGGTAGGCCCCGACGTAGTCGTGGCGACGGACGTGTGCGCCGGCCTGCTCGACCGGGACGCGGCGTACGTCCCCGGGGCTGGCGAGCAGCTCGTTGGCCGTGCGCTCGATGGCTGCGGTCACGTCCGTACCGGCCGGACCGCCGCTCGGCGGGTTGTACTTGAACCCGCCGTCCTCCGGTGGGTTGTGCGACGGGGTGATCACGATGCCGTCGGCCGGTCGTTCCGGATGCAGCGCGTTGTAGGTGCAGATGGCGTGCGAGATCACCGGCGTCGGGGTGTAGCCGTCGGACGCGTCGATCCGGACGTCGACGCCGTGGGCGGCGAGCACCTCGATGGCGCTGAAGAAGGCCGGCTCCGACAGCGCATGGGTGTCACGTCCGAGGAACAACGGGCCATCGATCCCCGCGTCCGTGCGATACCGCACCACGGCCTCGGTGGCCGCCAGGATGTGGGCCTCGTTGAACGAGGTCGTGCGTGAACTGCCGCGATGACCCGAGGTGCCGAAGGCGACCCGCTGGGTGGCCACGCCCGGATCCGGTACCTCGTCGTGGTAGCGCGCGATCAGATCGTCGACGTCGATCGGTTCATCGGACACGGGCGACTCCACAGGGCTGCTCGGGAATGGTGACCGGGGCTCACGCGCGGGCCGGTTGGGCCCGACGGATTCCGACGGTAGTCGGCGCATCCGCGCCCTACCGTGTGCGCGTCGCTGTCCGCGTACCACCTGGCCATTGAGAGCACCCATGTCCGATCCCCGCCACCTGCACGATCAGCTCGACCACCTCGCCGGCAACCTGCGCTGGTTCTGGGATGCACCGACCCGGGCCCTGTTCGACGAGCTGGCACCGCGGGTCGGTCACGCCGACCGGTCCGCCGAGGTGGCACGTCCCGCGCCCACGGCGATCGTCGCCGACCTCGACGAACCGACGTTGCAGTCCCTGGCGTCGGATCCCGGCTTCACCGACCGCGTCGACGGACTCGTGCGCGCGCTCGACGCCGCGCTCGCCGACGACGGCTGGTTCGCGGGGCGGGCGGCCGGGCACGACGCGACCGTGGCCTACCTGTCGGCCGAGTTCGCGCTCGCCGATGCACTGGCGACCTACTCGGGTGGTCTGGGCGTCCTGGCCGGCGACCATCTGCGCTCGGCCTCCGATCTCGGCCTCCCGCTGGTCGCGGTGGGCCTGGCCTACCGCGACGGCTACTTCCGCCAGACCATCGACGCCGATGGTCAGCAGCAGGCCCACCCGGCGCGCAACGATCCGGGACGGCTGCCGCTCGAGCCGCTGACCGCTGACGACGGCACCCGGCTCACCGTCGAGGTCCATGACGGCGACGGGGCCATGCGCGTGCAGGGCTGGCGCGCACGGGTCGGGCGGATCGACCTGGTCCTGCTCGACACCGACATCGAGGGCAACAGCGAGGTGCACCGCGGCATCACCCGGCAGCTCTACGGCGGGGACGACGACACCCGGATCCGTCAGGAGCTGGTGCTGGGCGTCGGTGCGGTGCGCATGCTCGCCGCGCTCGGGGTGCACCCGGCCGTCTTCCATCTCAACGAGGGCCACGCCGCCTTCGCCGGGCTGGAGCGCCTGCGCGTCCATCGCCAGGCGGGGGCCGACCACGATGCGGCCATCGCGGCCGTGCGCTCGGAACTGCGCTTCACCACCCACACCCCGGTCCCGGCCGGGCACGACACCTTCGGCTGGGACCTGGTCCGCCACCACCTCGGCGGTCTGCCCGACGAGCTGCAGATCGCCTTCGAGGGCCTGTGGGAGCTCGCATGCGCACCGGGTGGGGACCGCTGGAACCAGACGGTGCTCGCGCTACGCCTGTCGGCGACGACCAACGGTGTGGCCCGCCTGCACGGCGCGGTGTCCCGGCGCATGTTCCACCACCTGTGGCCGGACGGGTCCGTCGACGACGTCCCGATCGACCACATCACCAACGGCGTGCACCCCGCCTCGTGGGTCGGGCCCGACATCGCGGCGCTGCTCGACGAGTACGTGGACGGCTGGCGGCGGGCGCTCGATCCGGCCGTGTTCGAAGCCGTGCGTGACATCCCGGCCGAGCGGCTGTGGGCGGCGCACGTCGCGGCCCGCGGCCGTCTGCTGGCCGAGGTCCGCCACCGGCTCGACCGCCAGGCCGCCCGCTCGAACGGCCACGCCGACGGTGCGGGGCTCGATCCCGACGCCCTGACCATCGGCTTCGCCCGACGGTTCGCGACCTACAAGCGGGGCACGCTGCTGGCCCACGACCTCGACCGACTGGCCGCCATCGTCGGCGACGCCGACCGGCCGGTCCAGATCCTGATCGCCGGCAAGGCCCACCCCCGCGACGCCGAGGGTCAGGCGCTGATCCGCGAACTGGTCGGGTTGTCCCGTGAGCCGCGGCTGGCCGGGCGCCTGGTGGTCGTCGAGGGCTACGACCTGCACCTCGGCGGTCTGCTGACCGCGGGCACGGACGTGTGGCTCAACACGCCGTTGCGCCCCATGGAGGCCTCGGGCACGTCCGGCATGAAGGCGGCCATGAACGGCGTGCTCAACGTCTCCGTGCTCGACGGCTGGTGGGACGAGGCCGTCGACGACCTCGGAGCCCGAGCGGAGGTCGGCTTCGGCTGGGTGATCGGCGACGCCGTCGAACGCGACGACCGTCACGAACAGGACGCCCGCGACGCCGACGCGCTCTACCGGGTGCTCGCCGACCAGGTCGTGCCGGCGTTCCACGACCGCGACGCCGACGGACTCCCCACCGCCTGGGTGGCGATGATGCGTGACGCCATCCGGGTCCTGTCACCGCGGTTCTCCAGCCACCGCATGGTGGCGGACTACGCCGCCCGCTACGGGTTGCTGCCCACCGACGGGCAGGTGACGACCTGAGCCCCGGGCCGGGTGGCGACAGCTAACGTCGCAGGCGTGCCGATCCCACCCGGCCCGTGGTCCGGGTGACCGGGATCGCACGACACCGACGAGTGGGAGCCGATCGTGGTGCGACGCAACCAGAAGGTCTTCGGCGTGGTCCTGGCCGGGGGTGCCGGCAGCCGCCTGATGCCGCTGACCCGCGACCGGGCCAAACCGGCGGTCCCGTTCGGCGGCGACTACCGCCTGGTCGACTTCGCCCTGTCCAACCTGGTGAACTCCGGCTACCGCAAGATCGCGGTGCTGACCCAGTACAAGAGCCACTCGCTCGACGCCCACCTCGCCAAGACCTGGCGGATGTCGCCACTGCTCGGCAGCTACATCTCCCCGGTGCCCGCCCAGATGCGCACCGGCGGATCCTGGTTCCAGGGCTCGGCGGACGCGATCTTCCAGAACCTCAACCTCATCCGCGACGAGCAACCCGACTACATCTGCGTGTTCGGGGCCGACAACCTCTACCGCATGGACGCGGAGCAGATGGTCGAGCAGCACATCGCCTCGGGTGCCGGGGTGACCGTCGCGGGTCTGCGGGTGCCGATCGAACAGTCCACCGCGTTCGGGGTCATCGAGGTCGGTGACGACAACCGCATCACCGACTTCCAGGAGAAGCCCGCCCACCCGGACGGTCTCGCCGACGATCCGTCGCAGGTCATGGCCTCGATGGGCAACTACGTCTTCACGACCAGCGCACTGATCGATGCCGTGACGCGTGACGCCGAGGACGAGTCCAGCGCCCACGACATGGGCGGCAACATCATCACCGCGATGGTCGCCCGGGGCGAGGCCGCGGTCCACGACTTCATGCGCGACAACGACGTCCCGGGATCGACCGCCCGGGATCGGGGCTACTGGCGCGACGTCGGGACGATCGACGCCTACCACGAGGCGCACATGGACCTGATCTCGGTCCACCCGATCTTCAACCTCTACAACCTCGACTGGCCGATCTACACCTACCACGAGCCCCTGCCCCCGGCGAAGTTCGTCTTCGACCTCGAGGACCGCCGCGGCATGGCGCTCGACTCCATGATCTCGTCGGGTGTGGTCGTCTCCGGGGGCACGGTCCGACGATCCGTGCTGTCGCCCGGGGCGCATGTGCACTCGGGCGCGACCGTGGAGGATTCCGTGCTGCTGCACAACGTCGACGTCGGTCGTGACACGGTCGTCAAGCGCGCCATCATCGACAAGAACGTGGTCATTCCCGACGGCACCCGGATCGGGGTCGACGAGGAGCACGACCGCGCCCGGTTCCACGTCTCCGAGGGCGGGATCGTCGTGATCGGCAAGGACGAGGTCATCCCCGAGTCGTGAACCCGCAACCGACGTCCCACCGTTCGAGGAGTTCGACGTGCGTGCCATCACCGCCGCCCTGCTGACCAAGGAGTACCCACCGGAGGTCTACGGTGGCGCGGGCGTCCACGTCGCGGAACTGGCCCGGGCACTCGATGCCGAGGTCGAGGTCCGGGTCCACGCCTTCGGTGCCGACCGTGACGACCCGCTGGTCGCCGCGAGCTACCGGGAATGGGACGCACTCGCCGGTGACGCCCCGCACCTCGCGGCGTTGCGCACCGTCTCCGCCGACCTCGCCATCGCCGCCGGGGTCGAGGGCGTCGACCTGGTCCACAGCCACACCTGGTACGCGAACCTGGCCGGTCACCTCGCCAAGTTGATCCACGACGTGCCCCACGTCGTGACGACCCACAGCCTGGAGCCGTTGCGGCCGTGGAAACGCGAACAACTGGGCGGTGGCTACGCCCTGTCGTCGTTCTGCGAACGCACCGCCATCGAGGCCGCCGATGCGATCATCGCGGTGTCCGAGGGCATGAGGCGCGACGTGCTGGCCGCCTACCCGGCGGTGGACCCGGACGACGTCGAGGTGATCTACAACGGCGTCGACCCCGACGCGTGGAGGGCCGTGTCGACCACCGCGACGCTCGAGCGGTTCGGGGTCGACCCGACGCGGCCGTACGCGATCTTCGTCGGTCGCATCACCCGCCAGAAGGGCGTCGTGCACCTGCTCGATGCGGCCGAGCATCTGCCCGGTGGGACGCAGCTCGTCCTGTGTGCCGGCGCGCCCGACACGCCCGAGATCGCCGCCGAGTTCCGCACGCGCGTCGCCGAACTCGATGCGGCCGCCGTCGAGGTCATCTGGATCGACGAGATGCTGCCGCGGCCACAGGTGGTGGAGCTGCTGTCGCACGCCCGGGTGTTCGTGTGCCCCTCGATCTACGAACCGTTCGGGATCGTCAACCTCGAGGCCATGGCCTGCGACCTCCCGGTCGTCGCCTCCGCGGTCGGCGGCATCCCGGAGGTCGTTGACGACGCGGTGACCGGTTCGCTGGTCGCCTTCGAGCCGGGTGACGACGCGATCGGCAGCCCGGCCGATCCGGACGCCTTCGCGCGGGCGCTGGCCAGTCGGATCACCCATCTGCTGGAGGACGAGGCGTTCGCCTCCCGGATGGGAGCCGCGGGCCGGCTCCGGGTGGAGGAGCACTTCGCGTGGCCGGCGATCGCCGGTCGGACCGCCGCACTCTACGAACGGCTGGTCGCCGGCCCGTGAGCCCCCGATGAGCGATGCGGTCGGGTCGCGGACCGCTCAGACGGCCCCGCTGCTGATCCTGGCGGCCGCGACCCTGTGGGGGACGGCCGGGGCCGCCCAGCAGCTCGGACCGGCGACCATCAACGCCCCGGCCGTCGCCGCGCTGCGCTCGCTGATCGGCGGGAGCCTGCTGCTCGCGGTGACGGTGGGCTGGCTGGGTGGGGATCGGATCGCGGCGGTGTGGCGTCGGGCACGGGCACCGTCGCTGGTGGCGGCCCTGGCCATGGCGTTGTTCCAGCTCGGCTACTTCGCCGGCATCCAACTGACGGGGGTCGCCATCGGCACCCTGGTGGCCATCGGCAGCGCGCCGGTGACGGCCGGCATCATCGACGTCGTCCGGGGGCGGGTGCCGGGTGCGCGCTGGCTGGTGGCCACGGTCATCACCATCGCCGGCGCGGCGCTGCTGCTGGCTCCGACGGGCGGTGTCGGGCTCCGACCACTCGGCGTCCTGGCGGCGCTGACGGCCGGCGTCGCCTACGCGAGCTACACGGCGGCCTCGAAGTCGGCGATCGACACCGGCGTCGACTCGACCGCCGTCATGGCCGTCACGTTCGGTGGCGCGGCCGTCGTCCTGGCCCCGGCCCTGGCGGTCGTGGACGTGGGCTGGGTGGCCAGTGGTCGTGGCCTGGCCGTGCTGGCGTGGCTGAGCGTGATGACGATCGCCACCGGCTACACCCTGTTCGCACTCGGCCTGCGCCACCTCGAGGCCTCCCGGGCGACCACCCTGACCCTGGCCGAGCCGCTCACGGCGACCCTGCTCGCCGTCGTGGTCCTCCGGGAGCCGTTGAGCACCGTCGGACTGTCCGGGGCCGGTCTGATGCTCGTCGGGCTCGTGCTCAGCGGGGGCGGACGACGCGCGATGCGGTGAGTGGGATCCCGGCGGTTCGCGGCCGGTGGTGTCGGTCTGCCAGACTCCGCGGCATGCGCATCCTGCTGCTGTCCTGGGAGTTCCCACCCAACGTCGTCGGGGGGCTCGGTCGCCATGTCGCGGCGCTGGCCCGGGCGCTGGTCGCCGACGGCCACGAGGTCCATGTCATCACCCGCACGGAAGCCGACCACCCGGCTCCGGTGGAGTCCCACGACGACGGCATCCACGTCATCCGGGTGCCCGAGGCCCCGCCGGTCATCGGCTTCGACGACCTCATCCCCTGGGTGTTGGCGTTCAACAGCCGGGTGCAGGCCGTCGCCGGCAGGCTGCTGCGCACGACCGACATCGACGTGGTGCATGCGCACGACTGGCTGGTCACCTACGCCGCGGCAGGCATCAAGGAGACCTGGGACCTGCCGGTGGTCGCCACGATCCACGCCACGGAGTACGGCCGCCACCAGGGCTATCTGCCCGGCCCCATGAACAAGCTCATCCACCAGGTCGAGTGGTGGTTGTCCTACGAGGCACGCCGCGTCATCGTGTGCTCGGGCTACATGCGGGACCAGGTCGAGACGCTGTTCACCCTGCCCGCGGGCAAGGTGGACGTGGTCCCCAACGGCGTCGACCTCGACGACTTCGCCGTCGACCCGGTCGCCGCGGCCGCCAGACGCGCCGAACTCGTCGGACCCCGGACGCGGATGGTGCTGTTCGCCGGCCGCCTGGAATACGAGAAGGGTGTCCAGACCCTGCTGGACGCGCTCGCACTGGTGCGCGCCACCGTCGGACCGACCCGGCTGTTCGTCGCCGGCGTGGGGACCTACTCGGAGGCGCTGCGCGCCCGGGTCCGGGAACTCGGCCTGCAACGTCACGTCCGCTTCACCGGCTTCGTCCGCGACGCGGAACTGAAACTGCTGTACGGCGCGGCCGATGTCGCCGTCGCTCCCTCGATCTACGAGCCGTTCGGGTTGGTCGCGGTGGAGGCCATGGCCTGCGGCACCCCGGTCGTGGTGGGTGACACGGGCGGCCTGCGGGAGATCGTCGCCGACGACGCCGGGCTGAGCGTCGAACCGCAGGACCCCGAGGCACTGGCAGCCGCACTCGCGCGCATCCTGACCGACCCCGAGCTCGCGGCGCGGCTGGTCGCGAACGGCCGGCAGCGGGCGTCGAGCCGCTACGACTGGTCCGCGGTCGCGCGCCGGACCGTCGACATCTACCGGCAGGCCATGACCGAGGAGCACGAACTGCAGACCCGGCTCGGTGCGGTGGACCGGCCGGCACCGCTGCGGGCGATGTTGCGCCGAGCCCCGATCCTCGAACTCGATGACGCCGGCTGATCCGTCCCCGGGCCTGGCGGCGAACGACGACATGCAGCGCCAACGACCGTGCGGACGGGGTCGGCCCCGGGATCGGAGCGAGGTGGAACCCGAAGGCAAGCTCGGTGGCTCGTTCACCATCGCCCTGCCCGACCGGGCCGGTTCAGGTCGCCGGGGGCGGTCCTTCGACCTCGTGGAGGTCCGCGGTCAGACGCTGATCGCGGAGCCCGTGGCCGGCGGGGGTTCGCTGCCGGCCGCCGGGACGACGATCCGGTGTCGCAGCAGCGCAGGCATCTGGGAGGCGCAGGTCCAGCGGACCGAAGGCGAACGACTGCATCTCGCCCTACCGGCTTGGACCGCTCGGGCGACACCGCGCGCGTCGGTCCGCGTCCCGATGGACCTCATGCCGATCGAGTGCCGCGTCGGCAGCCACTCGTGGGCCGGCCGCCTGCTGGACCTGTCCGTCGGCGGGGCCGGGGTGGTGATCGAACGACTGGCCGGCCAGCGCACCGGCGCACGGCCCGCACTGGTGCTGCCGGGCGGTCAGGTGCAGGGGGTGGTGGTCGCGCGACGGGACCACGACCATCCGTTGCTGGTCGTCATGGGCATCGCGTTCGACCAGCGGGACGACGCCGCCCGGCGCTGGATCGCCGACCAGGTCAGCGCCCGCCGGTTCGGCTGAGCCGCAACGCCTCGGCCACGGCCGTCGCCGTCGGGTGATCCGCCAGCTGCTCGATGGTCACCGGGAAGGGCAGCGACCAGTTGTCGGGACGCTCGGCGGCGTCGGTACCCGGCACGTTGATGCGGTGGCTCGCACCGACCGCATCCTCGAGCTGCATCACCACGACGTCGCAACCGGCCGCGCCCAACAGCCGACCGGCCGCGACGCAGGCATCGTGCAGCGGGGCATCCGCCGCCACATCGGCCCGCGACGCGAGGTCGTCACGCATGCGCTCGATGCGCCCCTCGTCGACGTCGTGACCGAGTTCGCGCAGCAGGGCGAGATCCGACCGGGTCCACAGGCCCCCGATCGACGGCAGATCGTGGGTGGTGATCGATCCCAGACCGCGATGGTCCCAGGCGGTCACCGGCTGATCCTCGAACCACAGCACCCGGTAGCGCAGCATGCCGCGTTCGACGAGCTGTTCCCGCACCCCCTCCATGACGGTGCCGAGGTCCTCACCGACGACGTACGCGCCGGCACGGTGGGCCTCCAGTGCGAGGATGTCGAGCAGTTCGCGGGCATCCTGCGCCACATAGCTGCCGGCCCGCGGACCGTCCGGTGGCACCCAGAACAGCCGGAACAGCCCCAGGACGTGGTCGATCCGCAGCGCGGCCGCATGCCGGAACGCGGCACGCAGGGTCTCGATCCAGGGTCGGTACGCCGCCTCGCGGAGCTTCCAGGGGATCCAGGCCGGCACCCGCCAGTCCTGTCCGGCCGGTCCCAGCTCATCGGGCGGAGCGCCGACGGTCACACCGTCGGCGTAGACGTCCTGCCACTCCCAGGCATCCGCACCATCGGGATCGACCCCGATCGGCAGATCACGCATCAACGGGATCGATGCACCCGCCTGCCGCAGCTGCTCGTCGAGCAGCCACTGCACCCAGCGGTGGAACCCGATGCGGTCCGCGTGCGCGGCGGCGAAGTCCGCAACGGCCGACCCGTCCGGGTCGTGGAATGCCGCCGGCCAGGACCGCCAACCACAGCCGTGTTCCTCGACCAGCGTCTCGAAGATGGCGAACCGCTGCAGGGCCGCACCGAGCTCCGCCTCGAACGCGGCCTGTCGCGGATCGATCGGCGCGTCGGGGTCCCGCCCGGCCCAGATGGCCGTCAACGCCTCGAGCTTCGCCCCGACGATCCGGGCGCGTTCGATCCGCCCGGTCCCGCCGGTCGCCGTGGCGCGCAGGTCATCGAGCCGGTCCGCGATCCGTTCCACCCCGGGGACGTCCTCGATGCGCAGATACAGCGGATCCCGGAACCGACGGGACGAGGGGAAGTAGGGACTGTCCTCGCGGGGCCGTTCGGCCACGACCGCGTCCAGCGGGTTGAGCAGCAGCACCCCGGCCCCGACGTCGGCCGACCACGTCCCGAGTGCGGCCAGGTCGGCGAGGTCGCCCACCCCCCAGCTCGCAGCGGAACACATCGCGTACAGCTGCGTCGCCCAGCCCCAGATCCGCGGCGGATGGGGCGGGCAGAGTCCGGGACTCACGATGACGCTGACCGGTTCGTCGTCCGCGCGCACGAGCGTGTGGTACCCGAGCGGCAGATCGGCCGGCAGGTGGGTCTCGACCCGACGGACCGTGCCGTCCTCGAGCCGCAGTTCACCCTGCGCCGCGACATCCGCCACGCCCGGACGGGTCACGATGACCGTGTCAGTGACCGGCGGCCCGTCGGCGTCCGGCGCGACGTCCATGGCCGCCAGCAGCTGCGTCGCACGGTCGTCGGTGAGTTCGTAGGCCACGCCGAACGCATCCCGGAACGCGGCGTCGATACCGAAGGCCTCGAGTTGTCGGGCACGTCGTTCGGTGTTCACCGGTCACTCCCCGGGTCGGTGTCGTCGGGCTCGGCGACGAGCAGCGCCACCGGGAAGGACGCCAGCAGCGTCGCCAGCCGGATCGGACCACCGGAATGGACGCGACCCGTGAGCACGTCACGCCAGGCACCGTCCGGCAGGGTGAGGCCGGTGTCGTCCCAGTCCGGCGTCCCCGCGTCCCGGCGCAGCTGCGCGATCCGGACGGGCGACACGGCGATGACGTCCGACCCCCGCCGGTAGGCGAGGACGTGGTGGCGGTGGCGACCGGTCGCCCACATCGGCTCGTAGGCGGCCCGCGCGTCGAACGACGCCGGTCGCCCGGCACGGACCTGCAGCGCCTGCCGGGTCAGCCACGACTTGGCGTCACCGTCGGCGGCCGCGGCCCAGCGCTCGGCCGCGAACGCGGGGGTCGGTTCGTCGGGCAGGGCGTCGAGGGCCGCTGCCAGGGCGTCATGGTCGACAGGTCGCCGGTTGTCCGGGTCGACCAGGGTCAGGGCCCAGCGTTCGTCACCCTGGTAGATGTCGGGCACCCCGGGCCCGGTCAGCGTCAGCAGCACCATCGACAGGGACGTCGCCCAGCCGTCGCTCGTCAGCTCCGCGACGATGGCGTCGATGGCGGCGACCAGCGCGGGGTCGGTGCACAGGGCCTGCGCGTAGCCCGTCAGCGCGTCCTCGTAGGCCGCGTCCGGCTCCAGCCAGTCGGTCCGCTGCTTGCCCTCCCGCGCCGCCTTGACCAGGTAGGCGGCCAGCCGTTCGGCATCGATCGGCCAGGCACCGACCGCGGTCTGCCAGGCGAGGTGCTCATGGGCCGGCGAGGGTCCGGCGGCGGTGCGGTGCCGGGCCGCCAGCGCCCGCAGCCGCGCGGCGTGCGCGACCCAGCGTTCCGGTCGCTGGGACAGCACGGACAGCCGCGCCCGCACGTCCGCACTGCGCTTGGTGTCGTGGGTCGACAGCAGCCGCATCGTGCGCGGTCGGGCCCCGGCCACCTCGATGTTGGCGGCGTGCAGGTCGGCGGGTGCGGCACCGAGGTGGCCGGGATCGGACCCGACCTCGTTGACCGCGACGAACCGCGTGTCGCGGTAGAGAACGGTGTCCTCGAGCCCCTTGGCGATGGCCGGGCCGGTGAGCTGCTGGAAGGCGATCCGGAAGCGCTCGGCCGCATCGGCGGGCGCGGCGGCGTCGGCGGCGGCGGCGGCGGCGTCCAGCAGCAGTGCCCGGATGACCGCCAGGCCAGCGGTCAGATCGGGTCGTCGGGCCGCGGCGTGGGCGATCGCCGACTCGACGATGGCCACGTCCGCGGCGTCGACCTGCCCACCGCGGATGTAGGTCCGGTAGACCGGCCACACGATGAGCAGTTCGGACAGCAGTTCGTCGGCCGCGGCGGTGTCGTCGGCCGCGGCCGGGTCGGCGTCGAGCAGGGCGACGGCCAGCCGGGCACGCTCCGCCCCGAACAGGGTCGACAGCGCCGTGCGTTTGGCGTCGTCGGCCGAGTGGACCCGGTCGAAACGCTCGCCGGTGAGCGAGGCCTGCAGGTCGTCGAACACCTCGCCGGCCGCCGGGTCGACGTGCAGCTGCAGCACCACGTCGGCGAGTTCGTAGCCGACGGTGCCGTCCACCGGCCAGTCGTCGCGGAAGCGCTCGCCGCGCTCGAGGATCTTCTCGATCACGAGGTAGGTGTCGGGCCCCACCGCGTCACGCAGGCGGTGGAAGTAGCCAACCGGGTCGGCCAGGCCGTCCGGGTGGTCGATGCGCAGGCCGTCGAGCGTGCCATCGGCGATCAGCGGCAGCACCGCGGCGTGGACGTCGTCGAACACGGCCGGATCCTCGATGCGCACGGCTCCGAGCGTGTCGATGTCGAAGAACCGGCGATGGTCGAGTTCGTCGTTGGCGCGCCGCCAGTACCCCAGCCGGTAGTGCTGACGGTCGAGCAGCGCCGCGAGCTTCGCGCGGTCGTCACGACACGCCGCGATCGCGTCCGCCACCTCGGCGTCACTCGGTCGGGCGTCATCCCGCCCGACGTCGGCGGGGCGGCCGGCGGGGTCGTGCTCGGGAGCCAGCAGCCCCACGGCGGCCAGACTGCCCGGGCGTACCGGCCAGGCGTGGTCGTGGTAGACGATGCGCCAGGCCGGGTCACGACCATCGTCGGGGCTGTACGCGAGCTGCAGCGCGTCACCGGCCAGGGCCTCGGGCAGCCGTTCACCGAGTTCGGGCACCAGCAGCGTGGGCTGACCGTGCGCGCCCGGTTGCCAGAAGACGTCGAGGTGGCGGCCGAACCGGCCGTCGGGGCCGTGCGCCAGGGTGTCGAACCACCACGGGTTGATCGGACTGACGAGCCCCACGTGGTTGGGCACGATGTCCAGGATCAGGCCGAGCCCGGCGTCGTGCGCCCGGTCGGCCAGCGCCCGCAGCCCCGCCTCGCCGCCGAGTGACGCCCGGATGCGGGTCGGATCGACGACGTCGTAGCCGTGGCTCGAGCCGGGCACCGCCTCCAGCGACGGCGACAGATACAGGTGACTGACCCCGAGCGCGGCCAGTCGGGGCACCTGCGCGGCGGCGTCGGCGAAGGTGAACCCGTCGTGCAGTTGCAGGCGGTAGGTGGCCCGCAGCGGCCTCATCGCCGCGGTCGATCGGCGGGCGGCGATGCTCATGCCTCGTCCACCCGGAGCACCACGATCGAGCTGGCCGCCACCTCGCGGTCGGCACCCCGCTTGAGCGCCTCACGCTGGGACTCACGGCGGAAGGTCGGCTCGGCGGTGTCCAGCACGACCGTCCACGGCCCGACCGGGATCTCCTCGGGGACGTGGAAGGTCAACGGCTCGTGGTGGGCGTTGCACAGCAGCAGGAACGAGGTGTCCCGGACCAGCTCGCCCCGGTCGTCGTGGCTCGCCAGCCCGTCACCGTTGAGGAAGATCTGCAGGCTCTTGGCGTAGCCGGACTCCCAGTGCTCGTCGTCCATCAACGCGCCGTCGGGGGTCAGCCAGGCGATGTCGACGAACTCGACCCCACGGACGGTCTTGCCTTCGAAGAACCGGCGGCGGCGGAACACCGGATGGGCGTGGCGCAGCGCCACGAGCTGCTCGGTGAAGATGTGCAGGTCCCGGTCGACCACGTCGTCGGACCAGTCGATCCAGGAGATCTCGTTGTCCTGGCAGTAGGCGTTGTTGTTGCCGCCCTGGGACCGGCCGAGTTCGTCCCCGGCGGTGATCATCGGTACGCCCTGGCTCAGCACCAGGGTCACCAGCAGGTTGCGCTGCTGGCGGGCCCGCATCGCCAACACGTCCGGGTCGTCGGTCTCCCCCTCGATGCCGCAGTTGAACGACCGGTTGTCGTCCGTGCCGTCGCGGTTGCCCTCGCCGTTGGCCTCGTTGTGCTTGTCGTTGTAGGACACCAGGTCGCGCAGGGTGAACCCGTCGTGGCAGGTCACGAAGTTGATCGACGCACTCGGGCGACGCCGATCGGACTGGTACAGGTCGCTGGAGCCGGTGAAACGGGACGCGAACTCCGGCAGGGTCTGCGGCGCGCCCCGCCAGTAGTCGCGCACGGTGTCGCGGTACCGGCCGTTCCACTCCGACCACAGCGGCGGGAAGTTGCCCACCTGGTAGCCGCCCTCACCGATGTCCCAGGGCTCGGCGATCAGCTTGACCTGGCTGATGACCGGGTCCTGCT
>CAYTLZ010000055.1:0-20225 GCA_964438785.1 uncultured Actinomycetota bacterium
ACGCCGGGCAACTTCGTGTTCCGCACCCGTGAGTTCGAGCAGATGGAGATGGAGTTCTTCGTCGAGCCCGGCACCGACGAGGACTGGCACCAGTACTGGATCGACGAGCGCATGGGCTGGTACACGGAGCTCGGCATCCGCCGCGAGAACCTGCGCCTGCGCGAGCACGACGCCGACGAGCTCTCGCACTACGCCAAGCGCACCGTCGACATCGACTACTACTTCCCGGATGCCTCGATGGGGTGGTCGGAGCTCGAGGGCCTGGCCAACCGCACCGATTTCGACCTCAAGGCGCACCAGGAGGCGTCCGGTCAGGACCTGACCTTCTACGACCAGCCGAACGACCGTCGCTACCACCCGTACGTGATCGAGCCGGCCGCCGGCGCGACCCGCGCCACGCTCGCGTTCCTGTTCGACGCCTTCCGCATCGAGGAGGCACCCGACGCCAAGGGCGAGCTGCAGTCGCGCACAGTGCTGAAGCTCGACCGCCGGCTCGCGCCCTACAAGGTCGCCGTGCTGCCCCTGTCGAAGAAGGAGACGCTCACGCCGACCGCACGGGAGGTCTTCGACATCGTCAAGCAGCGGTGGATGTGCGAGTACGACGAGACGCAGTCGATCGGCCGCCGCTACCGCCGCCAGGACGAGATCGGCACGCCGCTGTGCGTCACGGTCGACTTCGACACCATCGACGACCGCGCGGTGACCGTGCGCGATCGGGACACGATGCTGCAGGAACGCGTCGCCATCGACCAGCTCGAGACCTATCTCGCGGAGCGTCTGCCCGGCTGTTGAGCGGCGGCGCTCCGAGCAGCGTGGGTCGATCGGACGTCGCCGACGCGATCGCGCCGGCGGGCTGACCTCGTACCCTCGATCCACGCGCTGACGTCGTGCCCGAGGGGGCTGCATGCGCTGGGTCGCAGCCACGCTCGCCACCATCGTGGCCGGGCTGCAGATCGCGTTGTTCGCCGTCGCCCAGCTGCAGTTGCAGGCGGCGAGTTCGGCGGTGGGCATCGAGACGCAGGCACCCTGGCTGCGCTGGGTCTGGGCCGTGACCTGGTCCCTGCCATGGCTCGTCGGTGCCGGCATGATCCTCGCCCGCCGCCTGCGTCGTGGCACCGCCGTGATCGTGACCGCCGGTGTCCTGCTGCTGACGAGCTCGTTCGCCGGGCTGGCTCCGTTGCTCGACGGGTCGGTCCGCGCCGTACCGACCGGGACCGACGCACTCGTGACCGCGTTCGGCGGTGGGGTGCTGTGGGTACTCGCACTGGTGGCCGTGGCCTGTGCGGTGGCGACGCGGCCACCCGGCCCGTGGCGGGCCGATGCGCCCGGACCGATCGGGCCCTACGTGGCCGCCGCGGTGCTCGCCTGGTTCCCGGCCGCGTTCGAGACCACCGCGTTCGCGCCGCCGGAGGCGATGCGCGCGTTCGTGGCGACCCAGGTGGCCGAGCTCACCCATCTGGACGCGGCGGCCAACCTCGCCGCGGCGGCGGCGATCGCCCTGGTGCTGTTCGTGGCCTGCCGGCTCCGACCGGACGTCGGCGGGGCGGTCCTGCTGACCTTCGCCGTACCGCGCCTGCTCGCCGAACTCGACGCCGTGGTCCGCGTCACCACCGAGGAGTTCGTCATCTTCACCCCCGCGGGTCTCCTCGGTCTGGTGGGTCTGGCGGGATGCGTGGTCATCGGCGTGCACTGGGCGGCCACGGAGATGCGCGTCGGGACCCCGTCGAGCTGAGCGCCGAGCGCCGCCGTCCCGGCGCCCGGCCGTCCGTCAGTGGCGCAGCCACGGGTCGCGACCGCCATCCCGGGGCGGGAGCGAGCGGGCGTGGTCCTCGGCGAGCAGGCGTACGTCCGCGTCGACCCGACCGAGTTGCGCGGCGAGCCCCGACAGCGCGCGGATGATCATCGACACCGCCATCAGGACCGCACCGACCGCGAACGTCAGCGTCCAGATGATGACCGCGAAGGCGAGTTCGTCCTCGCGCAGCAGCAGCGTGCCCGCGGCGATGCCGGCCAACCCCCCGGCGTAGGCCATGATCACGCAGGCGCGCCCGGCGATGGTGAGTTCACGGGGGGAGGGGATGCGGTCCATACCGCCAGCGTGCCCGATGGCGGTCGTTCGTGCTCTCCACGCCGCCCCTCGACCCCGAACCGGTGCCGGACGGTAGGCTCGGGGTTCGCACGTTGGAGGAGTCACCGTGAGCGCATCGCGCGATGGCGGCGACCCGTCACGGGCCGGCCCGCCACCGGCCCACCCCGATCCGGATCGACCCCCCGCGCGGGGTTCTGAACCGCGCGCTGAGCCCGGCTTCGAGTTCGACCTGGCGGTCACCCGGCTCGAGGACGTGCTCCTGTCGCTGCCCTACGACCGGGCGCTGCCGGAACTCGATGTCCTGCTCGACCGGGCCGGCGTGCCCGCCGAGCTGCTCCACCGCGACGAGCGGGTGCTGAAGGTGCTGCACGAGGCGATCGCCGCGCGGCCGTTCGGGGATCTCGACGACGTCCGGGCCACGCGTACGGAGGTCGAACTGCTGACCCTCGAGGTCGAGGTGTTGACCGACCGGTTGGCGGCCACGACCCCCGACGACACGCAGCACCGGGTGAGCCTCGACCGGCTCGATGCGGTCCGGCGCCGGCTCGACGAGGTCCGTGACCAGCTGTGAGCCGTCCCCACGTCGCCCGGCTCGACGGCACCGTCCAGCACTATGCGTGGGGCTCGCGGGAGACACTGGCGACGCTGCGGGGGCGTCCGGTCCCCAGTGACAGCCCCGAGGCCGAACTGTGGTTCGGTGCCCATCCGCGGGGACCGTCCCGACTGCTCGACGGGCCCTCGCCGGAGGCGCTGGACGCGGCGATCGCCCGGGCACCCACGGCCATGCTGGGGGCGGCGGGCATCGTGCGCTTCGGTCGCCGACTGCCGTTCCTGCTCAAGATCCTGGCGATCGAGCAGCCGCTGTCGCTCCAGGTGCATCCGAGTGCCGTCCAGGCCCGCGAGGGCTTCGCGCGCGAGCAGGCCGCAGGGGTGCCGATCGATGCCCCGACGCGCAACTACCGCGACGCGCTGCCCAAGCCGGAACTGCTGGTGGCGCTCACGGAGCTCGAGGTCCTGGCCGGGTTCCGGGACGCCGCCGAGATCGTCGAACTGCTCGATGCGCTCGGCCTCGGGGTGTTCGACGGGATCCGTCGGCGACTCGTCGACGACGGGGACGGGGCGCTGTCGGCCGTGGTCGGCACGCTGCTGCGCTGGCCGGTCGCGGACCGGTCGACGCTCGTGGCGGCGCTCGCCGATCGGGCCGCCGAGGTGGCACGTGGCGACCACCCGGCCGCCCGTGCGTTCGCGTGGCTCCCGCGGTTGCGCACGCTGCACCACGACGACCCGGGTGTCGTCGTGGCGCTGCTGCTGCGGCACGTCAGCCTCGCACCCGGGCAGGCGGTGTCCCTGCCGGCCGGATGCCCGCACGCCTACCTGCGCGGCACGGCGGTCGAGTGCATGGCCGCCTCCGACAACGTGCTGCGCGGTGGGCTGACCGCGAAGCACGTCGACGTGGACGAACTGCTCGCCGTCCTCGACGCCGAACCAGCCCGCCAGCTGCACGTGGAGCCCACCCCGGTGGACGGTGGTGTGGCCTATCCCACGCCCACGGGCCACTTCGCGCTGGAGCGGTACGCGCAGCTCACCGCCCCGGTGCGGCTGGCCGGCGACGGCCCCCAGATCCTGCTGGCGTTGGGGCCCGCCGATGTCGTCGCCGCAGGCCGGCATCTGTCGCTGCAGACCGGGCAGGCGGTGTTCGTCCCCGCGGCCGCCGACGACATCGAGCTCGCGGGCGCGGGGCCGGTCTTCCGGACCACGGTCGGCGGCGAACGGCACGACGCGGCCATCCACGAGAAGCGCGCCGGTCAGACGGCCCCGGCGTAGGACGCCGCGAGCCGCGCGAACCCTTCGTCGAGGTCGATGGCCGGCGTCCACGCGAGCACGTCACGGGTGTCGCGTTGGTCGAACCAGTGGGCGGTCGCGAGCTGCTCGGCCAGGAAGCCCGTCATCGGTGGCTCGGCCTCGGGGGCGAACCGGTCCCACAGGGATTCGGCGATCCGCCCACCCGCATGGGCGAGGCGGAACGGCACCTGACGGTGCGGCGCGGCGACGCCGGCGGCGCGGCAGACGCGCGTGACGATCTCCGCCACGGTTCGGGGTTCGCCGTTGGAGATCACGAACGCCCGGCCGTGACCGTGCTCGGCGCGGTCGAGAGCGGCGATGGTCGCGTCCGCGGCGTTGTCGAGGTAGGTGGTGTCGATCAGTGCGGCTCCATCGTCGATCAGTGCCAGACGGCCGGCGCGGGCGCGGGCGACGATCCGCCCGATCAGCTGCTGGTCACCGGGGCCCCACACCAGATGCGGCCGGATGGCGATGACCGCGAACCCCGGCGCGTCGGCGGCCAGCGCGTGACGTTCGGCGAGCGCCTTGCTCCGCGCGTAGTGACCCCGGGTGCCATCGGGGTCGGCCGGTGTGGCCCCGACACCGATCAACGCCTCACCGGCATGGGCGACCGACGGTGACGACACCTGCACGAAGCGGCTGACCCCGGCCGCCCGGGCGGCGGCCAGCAGCAGATCGGTCCCGGTCACGTTCGGGGCGTGGAAGTCCGTCCAGGAGCCGACGATGCCCACGCGTGCGGCGAGGTGGATGACACCCTCGCACCCGTCGACGGCGCGGGCGACGGCCGTCGCATCGGCCAGGTCACCGAGTCGTTCGCTGACGCCGTCGATCGCGGCGGGTCGACGCTGGAAGGTGACGACCTCGTCACCCCGCGCCACGAGCCCGGTCGCGACCGCGCGCCCGTAGCTCCCGCTCGCCCCGGTGACCAGGACTCTCACGGCTCACCGATCCTGCCGCCCGCGAGGATCTCACCGGCCCAGGCCGACAGGCGTGCCCGGTCGATCTTCGACTGGTGGCGGATGTCGACCGGCAACGTTCGGGCCACCAGCACCGCGGCGACCGGCGAGTCGACCACGCGGCGGACCGCGTCGAGCAGGGTGGTCGGGGCGAGCTGGGCCCGCGGGGCCGGCGGGTCGGTCTGCAGGACGACCACCAGCTGCTGGTTGCCGGCGGGGCCGACGCCGACCGCGGCGGCCGAGTGCAGGTGGTCGACCCCGGTCTCCACGGTCCGTTCGATGCCCACGGGGGTGCGCACGCCCTCGGCGGTGGTGATGACGTGGGCGAGTCGGCCCTCGACCCACAGTCGGCCGTCGGTGTCGAGGTGGCCGACATCGCCGGTGCGGTGCCAGGAGACGTCCCGGCCCGAGGCCAGCTGGGCGACCCAGCGACGGTCGTAGCGGTCCCGGACGTGCGCGGCCCGGACGAGCAGCTCACCGGTGACCCCGGGGGTGGTCGTGTGCGCCCCGGTGGCCCGCCCCCGCTCGTCGAGGGGGGTGACGACGACCTCGACGCCGTCGATCGGTCGGCCGACGCAGACGCCGTCGCCCACGCCGGCGGCGACGATGTCGTCCAGGGCGATGTCGGCAACCGGCAGCGCCTCGGTCATGCCGTAGGGCGTGTGCGGTTCCGCCTCCGGGAACAGCCCGCCGGCGGCGGCGAGCAGTTCGGCTGGCACCGGCGCACCGGCCGACAGCAGCAACCGCACGCCCTTGAGTGCCGGACGGTGCCCGTCGTCGACGTCGTCGCCGGTCGCGACCACGTTGCGCAGCGCCGCGGGGGAGGCGAACACCATCGTGGCGTCGACGTCGTCGACCGCCTGCGCCAGGGCCCGCGCGGTCAGCGTTCCCGGGGCCGTCACGTCCATGTCCGGGACGATGGAGGTGATACCCAGCGCCGGCCCGTACAGCGCGAACGGCGCGAACGCCGCGACGAGCCGGTCGTCGTCGGTGATCCGGTACGTGCGCCGCAGGGCCTCGCGCTGGGCCTCGAGTCGCCGGTGGGTGTAGACGACCCCCTTCGACGGTCCCGTCGCGCCGGACGTGAAGGCGATCGCCGCGTCGGCGTCCGGGTGGGGCACGGGCAGCGGGTCGGCGCCACCGGCGCGGGCCTCGCGACCGGCGGCCAGCAGTTCATCGATCCCGAGCGACGTCGAGGTGGCCCGTCGGACCGTCGCCGGGGTGTCGGCGGTGGCGATCCGGCGACCGGGCCAGCGCAGGGCCCGGGCCGCGGCCAGCGCCCGGGGAATGCCGACGAGGTGGTCGGGTGCCGCCGCCTGCAGCGCACTGGTGATGCCGCGGGCACCGAGTCCGGCGTCGGCGAGCACGGGGGTCGCCCCGAGTCGCCAGCAGGCGTAGAGCACCGTGGCGAGTTCGACCCCGGGGGGGATGAGCAACGCCACACGCGCACCCGCGGTCACGCCGGCGCCCTGCAGGCCGTGCGCGAGGGCCTCCACGTCGTCGTGCAGTTCGCCGAAGGTGCGACGCACGGCGTCGTCCCCGTCGGCGGGTTCGAGCACGGCGAGCCGATCGGCCCGGGACGCGTCGGTCAGGGCGGACCACAGCGGACGGCGGGTGCCGTCCGCGACGCCGTCATGGTCATCAGCCGGCACGGCACGTCGTCCCCCGCCGGTCGAGGCGATCGCGGTCCGGTCGAGACGATCGGGCCCGACGCGGACGGCCAGCCAGTCGCCGAGGATGCCGGCGAGGTCGACGTCCTCGACGACGAGGTGGCTCGAGCCGATCACCCGTTCCACGTCCGCGTGGGGCAGTCGTCGTTCGAGGTCGTGGAGGTAGCGGTCGGCGAAGACCGGGTCCGAGGGGCCCCACACCAGCAGGGTCGGCACGTCGGCCAGTGCGTCCAGATCGCCCGCGAGACGGTCGAGTGGTGCCGCGGCCGGGTGGCCGTCCTCGATCGGGATGTCACGCACGAACCCGGCGATGCCATGGCGCGACGCAGCGTTGGGGTAGGGGGCCTTGTAGGCGGCCCGCACGTCCGCGGGCAGACGTGGTCGGGCGAGTGCCAGGGCACCGTCGATGAAGGTCGGGGTGGTGGTGCAGACCTGTTCGAGCACGCCGCGGCCCCGTGCTGCCCGGATCAGGCCGGGGATGGCCTGGTCGTCGGGCTGGTGCACGGCCGTGTTGGTCAGCGCCACGCCGCGCAGCTGGTCACGATGGGCGAGCGCCCAGCCGAGCGACACCGGCCCGCCCCAGTCGTGGCCGACGGACACGACCGGCCCGTCGACGCCGAGCGCCGCGGTCAGCCGGCCGAGGTCGTCGATCCGCCGCTCCAGGCCCCGGTGGACCCCGGTTCGCTCCGAGAAGCCCATCTCGAGCTGGTCGACCGCGATGATGCGCCAACCGGCGGGCACGCCGGCGACCAGGTCACGCCACAGATACGACCACGTGGGGTTGCCGTGGACGCACACCAGCGTGCCGTGCACCGGCTCGCCGTGGTCGAGGACATGCCAGGTGCGTTCGTGGCCGTCCGCGTCGGGCGTGGTCACCAGCCGCGACCAGGCCGGATCGAGTCCGGGCAGGTCCGCCGGTGGCCGCGCCGCAGGTGCCTTCGGCGCGAGGGTGTGCAGTCGGCGCGGGCGTGCCGGACCGTGGTCAGCCGGGTCGGTCACCACCGCAGCTCGGTGGCGGTGGTGTTCACGCCCGAGCCGATGCCGGTGAGGATGATCCGTTCGCCGGGCCTGATCTGGTCGACGTGCTTGGCGAGCGTGATCGGGATGGCGGCCGGGCCGATGTTGCCGTAGGTCGGGAACGTCAACGGGGCCCGCTCGGGGTCGATGCCCAGGCGCTTCTGCATCGCGCTCGTGTGGACCTTGGAGACCTGGTGCATGATGTAGTGATCGAGGGCGCGCCAGTCCCAGCCGTTGCGTTCCGCGGCGGTCCAGGTCAGCTCCGCGACGTCCAGACCGGCCTCGAGCAGGCCGGCGGTGTCGGTCCACATCCGTTCCAGGTCGCCGTAGCACAGGTGGTGGTGGGAGCTACCGGTGCGCGCCTCGCTGCCGACCAGCACCGGCGCGCCCTCGTGGTCGCTCGCCCGGCCGAGCACCGCGGCGGCGGCGCCTGAACCGAGCGTCAGCGACGCGAACTCGCCGAACAGCTGCTTGACGGTGACGTCGTCACCGGCGAGCCGCTCCAGGGTGACCTCCTGGGTGTGGCGGCTGCCCTCGCCGTCGACGATCAACGCGTACTCGATCTGGCCGGCATCGATCAGCTTGGCCGCCAGGGTCATGGCGTTGACGAAGCCGAGGCAGGCGTTGGCGAGGTCGAAGTTCAGGCACCCGGGGGCCAGGCCCAGCAGGTCGTGGACCTCGACGGCGGCGGAGGGCTCCAGTCGGTCGCGGCACACCGAGGTGTCGACCAGCAGGCCGATCCGCGACCGGTCGATCCCGGCGGCCTCGATGGCCTGCTCCCCGGCACGCGCCGCGACGCTCGCGAACGTGGTCCCCGGTTCCCACCAGCGACGTTCCTCGATGCCCGCGAGATCCTCCAGCAGCCCGGCGCGGACACCCAACCGGTCGTAGGTGCCCTGCAACGCCGCGTCGAACGTCGACGAGTGCACGACCTCGGGGGCGTCGACGGCAACGACCGACAGCATCGCGGTGTCGGCGTAGGTCAGCGTGGCGTTGCCGTGATTGCCGAGCATGAGCGTCCCTTGGGGCCGATGCGCCGAGACCGGTGCGGGTCAGCGGGGCGACGAACGGGTTGGCCGGAGGCTATGGCACCGGCGTCGGTGGTGTTCGGACGCCGACGGACCGCAGGTCCGGGCCGCGGACGCTCAGCGCACATCCTGCGCGGGTGTCTGCGTCCAGCGACGGAAGGCGGCGGTGGCCGACGCTGCCGCGTCGTCGTCGACCCGCAGCGATCGGGCGGGCCGGGGCTCGCCGAGGGTGACCGCACGGTGCAGCAGCCGCGACCCGCGGGTCACCGCGACCTCGACGGTGGCACCGGGGGCGTGGGCGCGCAGGGTCACGTCGAGCTGGCCGCGACCGACCGTGCGGCCGTCGATGGCCACGAGCCGGTCGTCGCCGGTCAGCCCCGCCCGCCACGCGGGCCCGTCGCGCAGGACGTGGGTGAGCGTGACGCCGGTCGCGCCGTCGGTGGCCCGGACACCGAGGTGGGGGACGGCCGGACCCTCGGCGTCCTCCCAGCGCAGACCCAGAGCCGCGACCACCTCGTCGCCGAGCTGCGGCGGGCCGGGCGTGCCGACCCGGCCGTCGATCAACTCGGCGAGCTCCTCGTCGCCGACCGTGGCGATCGCATCGAGCACGTCGCGTTCGGTGTAGCCCGCGTCGCGACCGGCGTGGCGCGCCCACAGCAGCCGGAAGACGTCGTCGAGTCCGTCGCCGTCCGGGTCGAGCGCCCGCAGCCGCAGATCCAGTTCGAAGGCGACGAGCGACCCGTGGCCGTAGTAGTCGGTCATCGCGTTGGGCGAGTTCTCGTCGCGCACGTAGTGCTTGGTCCAGGCCTCGTGGCCCGCCTGCCGGAGGCTCTGGAACCGGTGACCCGGATCGTCGAGCACCCGCTGGTGGGTGCTGGCCAGGGTGTCGAGCAGGTGCCTGGTGGTCCACAACCCGGCCCGGGTCGGCAGCAGCTCGTCGTAGTAGGCGGTCCAGCCCTCGGCGACCCACAGCGACTCCGAGTGGGTCGGAGCCTCGTAGACCGGCCGGACGAGCGCGGCGGGGACCAGGCGCTTGACGTTCCACAGGTGCAGGTACTCGTGGGCGACGAGTGACTGGAACCGACGGTAGAGGTCGTCGTCCTGGAAGGTGCGCACCGGCATCTGCAGCACGGTGCCGTCACGGTGCTCGAGCCCGCCACCGCCCTCGTCGGTCCCGACGCACAGGATGGTGTACGCGTCGGTCGGCAGCGCCCCGCCGAACAGCTCGAGCGCCTGCTCGCCGATGGCCGCGGTGTCCGCGGCGATGCGCTCGAGGTCCGGTGCGCCGCCGTGGCCCGCCCACACGAACCGGTGGGGGACCCCGGCGACCGTGAAGTCCACGGTCGGCAGGTCCCCGACCTCGAACGCGCTGTCGATCAGGTGGTCGCGGTCCCGCGCCACGTAGGTGTGGGGCTCGGGCCCCACGGGCAGCAGGGCGGAGACCGTGTGCTCGGCGGGGACGGGGGGCAGGCGCACGACGTGCTCCCGGTCCTCGCCGCCGGGGACGAACGGGAAGGTGGCCGCCGGGATGAGCAGCGCGTGGTGGTCGTCGACGTGGTTGGTGCGCACCGTGAGGTCGTTGGCGTAGAGCTCGAGCGTGACGGCGACCGGCCCCTCGACGGCCGCCGGGAGCGCCCACGCGGTCCCGCCGTCGGGGCGGAGTGCCACCTCGGTGCCATCACCGTCGACGGCCCGGATCCACTGCACGTGGTGGACGTAGTCACGGACGACGTAGCTGCCGGGGGTCCAGACGCTCAGCACGACGCGGCCATCCGGTGCGAGGTCGGCCGGGACGTGCAGCGTGACCCGCACCAGGTGCTGGAGCCGGTCGGTGAGATCGACGTCGTAGCGGATCGGTTCGGCCACGCGGGCGCGCCTTCCGTGCTCGGGTGCGTCGGGTTCGGGTGCGTCGGTTCGGCTGCGCTCGCGGCACCCCGTGGACGGCCGGAGGCTACCCAGGCGCCGCGCGCTACCTTCGGTCGGTGCCGCCCACGGACCGCCGCCGGGGCGTTCGACCGGCACCGTCCCGGCGTCATCAGCGACTGCAACGAGGTGGAACACCATGGCCGAACTCCCGATGGCCGATCGACACGAGACCGTCCTGCCCCCGGCACCGGATGCGGCGCGCGAGGCGTTGAGCCATGCGCTGGCCACGGACGCCGAGGCCCGCAAGGCCGCCATCAGCGCGGTCGTCGGCGACCACCCGCACGTGGTGGACGGCTGGGTGCAGCTCGCCGCGCTCGGCGAGAGCCCCATCGAGCGCTACGCCTATGCACGGGTCGGCTACCACCGCGGACTCGATGCCCTGCGCGGCAACGGCTGGGGTGGGACGGGTCGTGTCCGCTGGTCGAAGCCGACCAACCGCCCGTTCTTGACCGGCCTGGTGCGCCTGCGTGCCGCGGCGAAGGAGATCGGCGAGGAGCCCGAGGTCGAACGGCTCACCGACTTCCTGCGCGACCTCGATCCGGACTGGGACGACGCCAACGTGGTCGCCTGACCGTGGCGGGGCGGATCCTCAAGGACGACATCGACGCCCTGCGGCGTGAGGCCGACATCGTCGCCGTGGTCGGCGACTACACCACGCTCAAGCGCGCCGGCCGGTCGTTCAAGGGCCTGTGTCCGTTCCACACGGAGAAGACCCCGTCGTTCACCGTCACCCCGGACGGAAACTTCTTCAACTGCTTCGGCTGTGGGGTGTCGGGGGACATCTACGACTTCCTGATGCGCATCGAGGGGCTCGAGTTCCCCGAGGCCGTCGAGGCGCTGGCGCGGCGGACCGGCACCACGCTGCGCTACGAGCAGATGACGGCGCGCGAACGCCGGGCCGTGGGCGAACGCTCCCGGTTGGTCGAGGTCACCCAGGCCGCCCAGGACTTCTTCACCGCCAAGCTGTTCTCGTCCGACGGCGAGGTCGCCCGTGACTACCTCAAGGAGCGGGGGTTCGGGCGCGCGGAGGCGGAGACCTTCGGGCTCGGTTACGCGCCCAACGAGTGGGAGGCGCTGTCGCGGGCGCTGGTCGCCGACGGGCTGCCCGAACAGGACCTCGTCACCACGGGGCTCGCGGTCCGCAACGACCGCGGCGGGCTACGTGACCGGTTCCGGGGTCGGCTGATCTTCCCGATCCACGATCCGGGTGGGGACGTCATCGGGTTCGGGGGTCGGGTCCTGCCGGCGCTCGACTACGGCGACTTCGAGCCGCCGAAGTACCTCAATTCCTCCGAGACGCCGCTGTACAAGAAGACGCGCGTGCTCTACGGGATCCCGCAGGCCCGCAGCGAGATCGTGCGGGCTCAGCAGGTGCTGGTGTGCGAGGGCTACACCGACGTGATGGCGCTCAACCAGGCCGGGTTCGCCAATGCGATCGCGACCTGTGGGACGGCCGTGGGCATCGAGCACCTGAAGATGATCGCCCGGTACGCCCAGAAGGTCGTGCTGGCCTTCGACGGCGACGCCGCCGGGGTCCAGGCGGCCGAGCGGGCCTGGGCGGCGGCCACCGAGCTGCAGACCGACGGGGACGGCGCGGCGCTCGACCTGCGGGTGCTGGTGCTGCCCGACGGCAAGGATCCGGCGGATCTCGCCCGCGAGGTCGGGGCCGACGGGATGCGCTCGGCGGTCGACCGCGCCACCCCGGTCGTGTCGTTCGTGATCCGCCACCACCTCGAGGTGGCCGACCTCGACACCGAGGCGGGTCGCACGGCGGCGCTGCGCGACGCGGTCGAGGTGCTCGGTCGGGAGCCCGACCTCGACCTGCGCCGTGAGTGGGCGCGCAGCGAGGTGGCCGACGCGATCGGGTTGTCCTACGACTTCGTCGCCCGGACCGCGGCCCGGCAGGGCGTCGAGCTCGATGCCCACGAGGGCGTCGCGACCGGTCGGGCGACCACCGGCGCTCGGGGATCGGACGGCGGTGGCGGTGACGGGACGCGGGGGCCCGCCGGGCGGGCGGACGGCCGTGGCGGCGGGGTGGACCGACAGCGCGCACGCCTGGAACGCAGCGTGCTGCGCGCCGCGATCCAACGGCCCGAGCTGCTGCCCGAGGAGTGGTTCGAACTCGTCGACGACGACTTCGTCCATCCGACGGCGCGTTCGATCGTGGCGGCGCTGACGGCGGCCGGTGGGGCCGGGGTCCCGCTCGAGCTGGTGCTGGAGTCCGCTCCGGACGACGAGTTGCGTGGGATCCTGCGGGCGCTGGCCCTGGAGGAGGATCCGGAGCTCGAGGCCGTCGGCGAACCGGACGTGGAGCACGCCGTGGTCACGGGGCGGGTGCGGTCATTGCTCGCCGACCGGCTTCAGCGGGAGGAACGGGCGCTGCGCGAGACGCTCGCCCGCCTCAACCACGCCACGGACCGGGACCGGCTGCTGGAGGTGCAACGACAGCTCATCGCCCTGCAGCAGCGCCGGCGCGCACTGACCGGGACCGGCGACTGACGGTCGTGACACCTTGGGCCCGCGCCCGTGTGGACCGCCAACCGGCTCGATGCCCGCGGATCACGCATGCCCGTGTGCGTCGCTCGCGCGGCGTGCTGCACCGTGGAGGTTCCCGCCGCCGACGGCCGCGCAGCTGCCTAGAGTCGGTCGGACCTGCCCGGGGCCGCCCGCCGGCGATCGGGGTGGTGCTCCCGGTGCACCGGGGACGTCGACGGAAGGAACGCGACGTGGGGACGGCGACGGGATCCGGCGAGGACCCTGGTCGTCCTGCGGTCGCGGTCCGGCCGGTCGCGGTGGGTGGCACCGGGCGACCGACGGCCGTCATCATCGATCTGCAGGACCGGGACGACACGCTCAACGACCCGGCGGTCCACCTGCTGCTGACCACCGGTGCCGAGCGGGGGTTCGTGACGGCCCGTGACGTGGCGCGGGCCGTCGCGGCGACGGGGATCGGTCGTGAGGCGGTGACGGTGGTGGCGCGTGCGCTGCGGCGTGCCTCGATCCCGGTGGTCGATGACGGCGACACCGGCGGTGTGCCCCACGCCGCGCAGCACGCCGACGCCCCCGCGAGCGTGGACGCGGTCCGGCTGTATCTCAACGAGATCGGGCGTGTCGAACTGCTCAGCGCGGAGCTCGAGGTCGATCTGGCCAAACGCATCGACGCGGGGGCCCGCGCGGCCGCCGTACTCGATTCGCCCGACGAACTCACCCCGCAGCAGCGTGCCCGCCTCCGGCGGATCGAACGGCTGGGGCTGGCGGCGAAGCAGCACCTGATCGAGGCGAACCTGCGGCTGGTCGTCTCCATCGCCAAGCGCCACCTCGGTCGCGGGCAGCAGTTCCCCGACCTGATCCAGGAGGGCAACCTCGGTCTGATGCGGGCGGTGGACAAGTTCGACTACCGGCGCGGCTACAAGTTCTCGACCTATGCGACCTGGTGGATCCGGCAGATGATCAGCCGGTCGATCGCCGACCAGTCCCGCACCATCCGGATCCCGGTGCACCTGGTCGAGACCATGAACAAGATCCGACGGGTCGAGCGATCGCTGGTCCAGACGCTCGGTCGGGACCCGACCGTCGACGAGATCGCCACCGCCATGGAACTGCCCGTGGCCCGTATCGAGGAGTTCCGCCGGCTCGCGGTGGATCCGATGTCGCTCGACGCCCCGCTCGGCGAGGAGGGGGACGGATCGATGGGCGAGATGATCGAGGATGGGAACGCGACCATGCCCGTCGAGGCCGCCGCGCGCATGCTCCTGCGCGAGGACATCGCCCACGTGCTCGACGACCTGAGCTCGCGGGAGCGCATGGTCATCGAACGGCGCTTCGGGTTGGACGACGAGCGGCCCTGCACCCTCGAGCAGGTCGGTGTCGAGCTCGGGCTCACCCGGGAGCGCATCCGGCAGATCGAGGCGAAGGCGCTGGCCAAGCTGCGCCACCCGTCGAACGCCGATGCCCTCCACGGCTACCTCGACACCTGAACGCGGCCCTCGGGACCGATCCACCGACCGCGGCCCACGGGGCTGTCACACCCCCCTCGTAGCTTGGGGTCATGGACGAGATGACCACTTCCGGGATCCCCACGGGGGTCCGTACGCCGTCGACCCACACCGGGTCGTCCGACCCCGCCCCGGGTGAACGGCAACCGAGACTGCCCTTCGAGCAGACACCGGTCGTCGCGTTGCCCTACGACGACGAAGCCGATGCACCCATCGACTTCGCCCTGACCACACAGGCCCGTCGCGCCGTCGCGCCCCACGAACTGCCCGACCTGCGCGTCGTCCCGCCGGCGCACCCCGGGGCCGGCGACCCCGACGACCCGTCGGACACCCGGCCGGCACGCGCCCGGGCGCTGCGGCGGGCCGGACTCACACCCACGGCCATCGCCGCCAAGCTCGAGGTCGACGACCTGCTGGTCCGCGCCTGGATCGACGACGTGCGCGTGGGACGACGTCGAGGTGGCGGTGCCCCGTCCGCGGAGCCGGGGACGGCGCGATCGCTCGCGGCCGTCGGCCCGGGGCCCGGTACTGACCCCGACGCGGGCCCCGACGACGCGCGCGCGGCTGCCGACGATCGGCAGCGTCGGGTGACCGAGGCGTACGAACGGTGCCGTCACGAGCACCGACACACCGCTCGTCGACGGCTGGCCGAGGATCCCGCGTTCGCCGCCGAGGTCGGCTTGCTCGCCGCCATCGGCGAGGTCGAGCCGGCCGCGGTGACGCTGCATGGGCCACGGGCGGCGCTGCTCGGTCGGGCGCTGCGCGGTCTGGTCACCGAGGCGGCCGTCGACCGCGGGCGGGTGCGCGTGGTCCTGCGCATCGGTCCACAGGTCGCGGGCGACCTCGCCCGTCACCGCTGGGCGGAGGCGCTCGCCCTCTCGGCCGAGCGCATCGTCGTCACGCGGTGGGCGCAGGCACCCACCGGGGACGCGGTCGACGCCCTGGTCCGCATTCCGGATCCGGGCGTCGCGGCGCAGGTGGCCGGCTGGACCGATGCCCTGCTCGACGGCCCCGACCAACCGCTGGGTCTGGCCTTCTGAGGACCTCATCCGGAGGGACGTCGGGGTCGGTGCGGTCCACGCCGGTCGCACCCGCTGTCGTCCGTCCCATCCGAGCCGCAGCGGTCCTGCAGTACGGTCCGGGCCATCGGCACCCGGGGGGACATGGCACGGATCGCGGTGGTGGCCGGACCCGACGCCGGGCACGCCCTGCCCGCCATCGGCGTCGGGGCGGCGCTCGTGGCCGCCGGCCACGACGTCCGGCTGTTCACCGGCGACGCCCACGGGCGAACGGCGCAGCAGCATGGTCTGCAGCTCGAGTCGCTCCCGCTGCTGGCTGCGGTCGAGGATGACGGGGACATCGGCCGTCGCATCTGGCGACGAGCGGCCGAGATGGCGCCGGCACTGGCGGCGACGCTGGATCCCTGGGACCCGGACCTCGTCGTGGTCGACACCCTGACCCGGTGCGGTGCGTTCGCCGCCCAACTGCTCGACATCCCCTGGGTCGAGCTGATCCCGCACCACCTCGACGACGTCGCCGACGACCTGCCGCCGGTCGGGCTCGGACGCCCACCCGCGAGCAACCGACTGCGGCGGTGGGAGGACCGCTGGATCATCGCCGCACAACGACGGTCCGTGGCACTCGGCCGTCGTCACGCGCTCGCGGCGGCCCGCTCGATCGGTCTGCCCGGCGTCCGTCCTCCCGCGCGGCGACTCATCGGGACCCTGCCGGCCCTGGAGCGCTCGCGGGCACGCTGGCCCGACGACGCGGTCCTGGTCGGTCCGCTGGCGGTCGATCCGGCCGGTGCGCCGCTCGTGGCACCCGATGGCGCCGCACCGCTGGTGGTGGTCACCGACTCCACCGCCAGCGGCGTGGACCGGTCGATCGGAGCCGTCGCGCTCGCGGGGCTGCGGGGTCTGGATCTGCGCCTCGCGGTCACCTCCGGCTGGCTCGAGCCGTCTCGGGCACCCGGCGTGGTCGTCGGTCGGGGACCGCACGGCCCGCTGCTGGCCGCGGCGGCCCTGGCGGTCGGGCCCGGCGGTGCCGGCTTCGTCGGCAAGGCCGCGCGTGCGGGGGTGCCGATCGTCACCGTGCCGTTCCAGGGCGATCAGCCGGAGACGGCGGCGCGGCTCCGGGAACAGGGGGCCGGGCGGACCCTGCCGGTGCGGGGGTTGACCCCCCGACGTCTGCGCTGGGCCGTGGTGCGCCACCTCGCGGATGCCGACGCCCGACGTGCGGCGGCGGTCCTCGCGGAGCAGGCCCGGGCGTTCGGCCCGGCCCGCACGGCACGGGCCGTCGTCGACGTCATCGCGGACGCCGATGGTCGCTGAGGCGGCGTCGCCGACACGAGCCGATCAGCGGCGCCCCACCGCCGGCGGCGCGGCCAGTGCCCGTGCGAGCAACTGGGCCGGATGGTGGATCTCCCACCCGGCTCGCGCGATCTGCATCGCACAACCGGGGTTGCCGGAGACCACACCCCGCGCGCCGGTGCGGTGCAGGGACGCGTCCTTCTTCGCGAGCAGGGCGTCGCCGAAGTCCGGCTGCTCGATGGAGTAGATGCCGCCGGAGCCGCAGCACAGGTGCTCGTCGTCGGGTTCGACGAGCGTGAGCCCCGGGATCGCGCGCAGCAGCGCCAGCGGCGCGTCACCGGCCCGTTGCACGTTCCGGAGATGACAGGGGGCCTGGTAGGCCAGCGTCAGGGACACCGGCGTCGCGTGCGCGCTGACGTCGGCCGGGGTGATGACCTCGCTGAGGTCCTTGACCCGGGCGCTGAACGCGTGCGCCTCCGGCGTGTCCAGCAGGTGCCCGTACTCCTTCATCGCGGCCCCGCAGCCGGCCGAGTCGACCACGATGGGTCCGTCGGTCCCCGTGTAGGCGGTGATCGTCCGCTCGGCCAGGGCACGGGCCTCGTCCTCGCGGCCCGCGTGGACGTGCAGGGCCCCGCAGCAGGGTGGTGCGGGTTCGAAGCGTGGCGCGAACCCGACGGCACCCAGCACGTCGGCGACGGCCTGGTGCACGTCGCGGAACATCTGATCCATGATGCAGCCGCGGAAGACGAAGGCGTCGCCGCGGGGACCCGCGGTCGTCGGTGTCGTGTAGTCGCGGCGCAGATCGCCGAGCCGGACACGGCGGGCCGGCCGGAGCCGGTCGGGCAGCAGGCGGTCGAGTCGTAGCGCCTGCAGCACGGCGAGACCGGCGACACCCAGCCGGAGCAACGGACGGCGTGCCAACGCGAGGAATCCGACCCGGTGTGCCAGCCCGCGCAGTCCCCGCGGGGGCCGCCGATCGGCCAGTTCGGTCCGGGCCGTCTCGATCAGCGACCCGAACTCCACCAGCGACGGGCAGACCAGCTCGCACGCCCGGCACTGCACGCAGGTCTCCAGCGACTCGGCCAGGTCGGGATCGCTCAGCGACAGCTCGCCGGACTCCGCCAGGCGCATCCCGAGGATCCGGCCGCGCGGGCCGTGCTCCTCGAGGTGGGTGACCTCGTAGGTCGGGCACGAGGACAGGCAGAACCCGCACTGCACACACTGTGCCAGTTGATCGGCGTCGAAGATCGACGGCTCGGTCGGCGATCCCGTGAACGGTCCACGGGCCGGCGGCGTCGGGTCGCTCGCGGGCTGGCTGGTCATGGTGTCCACCGATCCGTCATCGTGCGGTCCAGGTGCATCATCGGTCCCATCGCCAGGGTGCCAGCACGCCGTCCGGGTCGAGTGTGCGCACGACCCGTGTCGCGAGCGGGTCGGTCGCGCGTCCACCGAAGGCCGGCAGGTCGAGCGCCGGATCGAGGAGCAGCATCGACCCACCGAGCCGTTCGGCCGCCCGCCGGGCGGTCACCATTCCCTCGGCAGCTCCGTCGAGGTGGCAGACACCGACCCCGTCCTGCACCACCCATCGCAGGCCGGCACCGTCGATCGCCGTCAGGAATTCGGGGACCCGCGCGGGGTCCAGAGCCGCCCGGGCCGTGACGGGCAGGCTCGGAGGCTCGCTCGGCTCGAGCCCGGCCAGGTCAGCCTGTTCCGCCGCGTCGTCGGGGTGTCCCTCCAGCAGGACGTGCGTGCGGTCGGCGGTCGTGAGCAGGCTCACGGGCCGGAACAGCACGCCGTCGAGGTCGTGGCGCGGCTCGGCGGTGGCGTACCAGGCCCGGTGACGGGCCAGGGGGCGGAGCTTGAGCGTCACCTCGGTGATGACCGCCAGGGTCCCCCACGAACCGGTCATGAGGCGACACAGGTCGTAGCCCGTGACGTCCTTGACGGTGACGCCGCCGGCCGCGGCCACCTGCCCCGCGCCGGTGACGAACCGGACCCGCAGCAGCCAGTCGCGGACCCGGCCGGCCCCGAGCTGCCGGGGACCGGCCAGCCCGGTGGCGATCCGGCCACCGACCGTCGAACCGGCCCCGTCGGTCGGTTCGATCGGGCACTCCTGGCCGGCGGCCGCGAGCACGTCGTGCAGTTCGTCGACCCCGGTGCCCGCGCGGACGGTGATGGTCAGGTCCTCCGCGGCGTGGGCCACCACGCCGGTCAGCCCGGTGACCGACAGCACGGTGGCGTCGGCACCCGGGAGCCGGTCGAGCACCTTGCCGCCGCCGCGGATCTCCAGCGCCCTGCCGTCCGAGCGGGCATCGAGAATCGCGTCGCGGACCTGGTCCGTGGTCGTGACCTCGGTGATCGCGCCGGTCATACCCATGCTCCTTCGGGGACCATGCGCGCCTCCTGGCAGCCCACCGTCGCGGGCAGGACCTTGTCCGGGTTGGCCAGTCCGCTCGGCTCGACGGCGGTCCGCACGGCCTGTTGCACCGCCAGGTCCTCGGCGGTGAAGACCTGCGCCAGGAAGTCGCGCTTCTCGATCCCGACGCCGTGCTCACCGGTCACGGTGCCGTCGAGGCGCAGCGCGGTCGTGACGATGTCGTGCCCGGCGCGGAAGACCCGGTCGAGGACACCGTCTTCCCGCCGGTCGAAGAGGATGAACGGATGCAGGTTGCCGTCGCCGGCATGGACGACGTTGAGGATGATCAGATCCTCGCGCTCGCTGATCGCGACGACCTCGTCGAGCATGTCCCCGAGCCGCGACCGGGGCACGACCACGTCCTGGAGGAAGAAGTCCGGAGCCTGTTTGGCGATCGCGCCGGCCACCGCCTTGCGGCCCTTCCAGATCCGGGCGCGCTGGTCCGCATCCGCGGCACGGGTCACGCTGGTCGCACCGTTGGCCCGGGCCAGACGCTCGGCGGTGTCGACGCCGGCGGTGACGCCGTGGGGCAGTCCCTCGAACTCCACGAGCAGGACCGCGGCCGCGTCGACCGGGTAGCCGGCGTTGGCGTAGCCCTCGACGAGGTGGACCGCGCGGGCGTCCATCAGCTCCACCGCGTCGGGTAGGCGATCGCTGGTCACCAGGTCGCCCACCATCGCCGCGGCGTCACGCAGCGAGGCGAACCCCGCCAGCATCGTGCCGACCGCCGGGGGAGCGGGCAGCAGCCGCAGGCACGCACCCGTCACGATGCCGAGCGTGCCCTCGCCGCCGACGCTCACGCCCCGGATGTCGAGCCCGGCCAGTTCCGGTGAGCGGCCGTCCAACAGGTGGACCTCGCCGTCGGCGTCCATCAGTTCCACCGCCAGCACGTGCTGGCTCATCACGCCGTAGGTCAGGACGTGGATGCCGCCGGCGTTGGTCGCGACGTTGCCGCCGAGGGTGGCGGCGATCTGACT
>CAYTLZ010000056.1:0-20074 GCA_964438785.1 uncultured Actinomycetota bacterium
TAGGACACACGGCCCTCAACCGTGCGCGTCTGCCAATTCCGCCACTCGCGCGTGGAACGCGGGCCACTGCCCGCGAGGCGCGCAGCCTAGCCGTGCGTGGAGGGGGCCGCCAACGCGTGCCCCGGCACCGGGTCACGCACCGGTGTCGATCCAGGCATCGGCGAGTCCGAGCCGTCCGAGCGGGTCGTGGACCAGGTCGCGTACCTCGTCGGACACCACCACCTGGTGGCGGTACCACAGCAGCGGCATGGCCGGCAGGTCGTCCAGGATCCGGCGTTCCGCCCGTCGGAACGCGCGCAGTCGCTGCGACGACAGATCGAGGGTCCGGGCCGCGTCGAGCAGTTCGTCGACCTCGTCCGCAGCGTAGTTCGTGAGGTTGTCCGCGCCGACGTTCTCGCTGTGGAACAGCGGTCGCAGATAGCCGGCCGGATCCGGGTCGTTGGCCTCCCAGCCGAATCGGAACAGCCCCACGTCACCCTCGCGGATCGCCCCGATCAGCCGTTGCAGATCACGGGCCACGAAACTGACGTTGATGTCGAGCGCCGCCCGGATGTCGGCCGCCATCGACTCGGCGATGGCCGTGTGGGTCACCCCGCGGGTGTGCGTCAACACGATGGAGTCGAGCATCGCGTCCGGAGCCGGACCGTCGTCGGCCGCGCCCGACGGACCGGGCGCTCCGCCGTCGACGTCCTCACCGGCCGCATCACCGTCGTCGTCCCCGGTCGCGTCGTCGCGCGATGCGTCGTTCGAACCGGCCCCGTCGGCGTCCGAGGTGCCGGTGTCGGCGTCCGCCGAGCCTGCATCGGTACCCGCGGCACCCGAATCGGTCTGCGGGTCCCCGGGCCCGTCCCCGGCGTTGTCGCCCCGGGCGACGTCGGACGCATCACCGTCGCCACCCGTCCCCGCCGCGGCCGTCTCGGCCTCGGCGATCAGCTCGGCCCGGACCTCGTCCCACAGGGCCCGTGCACCGCGTGGGTCGTGGCGACAGTCCCGGCAGGTTCCCGCCTGGGCTCCCGGGATGGGGGGCGGGAGCAACGCGTCCGCGGCGACGCGGGTGCCCCGCATGACGTCATCGGCCAGGGCCTCGCGATCGATGGCCAACGACAACGCCCGGCGTACGCGCACGTCGTCGAAGGGTGGCTGGGTCACGTCGAAGCCGTACAGATAGGTCGTCGCGGTGATCCCGTCGATCAGACCCGGGCCGCGGTAGCCGTCCGCCGAGCGTCCGAACCGCTGCTCGGCCTCCGCGCGGTGCTCCGGCCCGATGGAGGCCACCTGCAGTTGGCCGTCGAGCAGGTCCTGCCACTGGCGCTCACCGGTGACGTCGTCGAGGTAGAAGGTGACCACCACCTCGTCGAGCAGCGGCGGCGCATGGTGGTCGGTGAACGCGGTCAGCCGCACGAACGCGCCCGGCGAGCGGGGCCCGGCCATCGCGAAGGCACCGTTGCCGATGGGTTGCTCGGCGAAGCCGTCGGGATCCTGCGCCGCGATGGCCGGAACGGGGACCAGGCTCGGATCGCTGAGCACGGTGAGGAACCCCGGATCCGGCGTACGCAACGTGATGCGCAGCGTGTCGGCGTTGATCGCCTCCACCCCGTCGAATGCGCCACCCCGGGTCTGCATCTGCTCGAAGCCCTCGATCGGGGCCAGCAGGTAGGCGAGGAACGACGGCTGGGCCGCGGTTCCGTCCGCGATGGACGTGAAGGTGCGGACGAAGTCCTCGGCCGTCACCGGTGAGCCGTCGTGGAACCGTGCCTCGCGCAGCGTGAAGGTGAAGCGGCGGCCGTCCTCGTCGATCGACCAGCTGCTGGCCGCCGCCGGCTCGGCCTGGCCGTCGGCGTCGATGTGCACCAGCGGATCGAACAGGGCATCGACGAGCAACTCCCCCGATGCATCGACCACGTCCCGCGGGTCGATGGACACGGGATCGCTCGGCAGCCCGATGCGCAGCGTCCCCCCGGGCTGCGGTCCCGCCACCGGCCGTTCCACCGGTTGCTCGACGGTCGGCTCGAGTGGCTCGGGCGTGCCGTTCCCGGTGGTGGTGCAGGCACCGGCGAGCAGGCCGACGACGGCCACCCCGAGCACCGCCCGCCGCCATGACCGGGGCGGGCGGGCCGCGGTCATCGGCCGACCATCAGAGGTAGATGACCAGCAGGCAGTTCGTGGTGACCCACAGCAGACCGGTGATGACGGTGAAGCGGTCGAGGTTGCGTTCCACGACGGCCGAGCCCTGCATCCCGCCGCCGCCACCGCCACCGAACATGTCCGAGAGCCCGCCGCCCTGTCCGCGGTGCAGCAGCACGAACAGGATCAACAGCAGGGAGAACAGCAGGTGCGCGACGATCAGGGCAGGCAGCACAACGGACTCCACGGCTTCAACGACTCGGAGCGCGGCAGGCTACCAGCCGCAGCCCGTCACCCCCCGATGGCGGTGCTCACTCCGCGCGCCGCGTCAACCAGAACACCCGGAAGCCGTCCGCGGGCTGCACACCGCCACCGACCGGCGTGGCCTGCCAACGATCCCGTGTGGCCGCGTCGACGGCCCGCACGGATGGTTGGAGCTGGAGCCCGACGATGCGGTCCGCGATCGGGCACCCGTCCGCTTCGCACGCGTGCCAGACCGCCCGGCGGTTCTCCTGCAGCTGCTCGTCGAGCCGCGGGACCAGGCTGGCCGAGTCCGCGCGCGTGTCGAGACTGGACCGTCGGTAGACGTCGAAGGCACGCGCCTCGCCGGTCGGTACCTCCGCGGCGGCGAGTGGTTGGGTGTTCGACCAGACCAGGGCCAACGCGTCACGCTGCTGCTCGCCGCCCCCGCCACCCGTGACCAGCGTGGGCACGATCAGCGCCCCGACCGTGGCCGTCGCGACGACGCCGATGATCAACAGGTGCTCGCCGGCCCGCCGTGCCCGCGTCGCGGGGGGACGATCGTCGACCAGGACGCGCACGCGGCCGACGAGATCCCCCGAGGGCACCAGGGCGGCACAGGCGTGTGTGCGGGTCGGGGCCGACTCCAGCACCTTGAGCAGGCCGCTCGCCAGGGCACCGGGGCGACGGGTCGCCCCGACCGCCAACTGATCGGCGGCGAGCTCACGCTCCCGGTGCAACTGCTGCACCGCCCAACCACCGCCCGGCACGAAGAAGGTGACGTCGCGCAGCATCCCGAGCAGCGCCGCGACCAGCGTGTCCCGGCGGCGTACGTGCGCGAGCTCGTGGGCGAGCACACCCTCGACCTCCTGCTCGTCGAGTTGGGCGAGCAGATCGGCCCCGAGTACGACGATCGGTCGCCGGCATCCGACCACGTAGGCCCCGCCGGGACAGCTCGGCCGGACGGCCAGCCGGGGCACGGGCACCTCGAGCGCCGACGCGACCCGGACGGCGATCCGCTGCAGCCGTGCGGGCGCGGTGCACGCCTCGGCCCAGGCGGCGGCCTGACGCCGCGTTCGGGACACGACGACCGCCCGGCGCACCAGGCGGGCACCGGCGATGACCGACCACACCCCGATGAGCACCGGAACGGCGGCGGGAACAAAGTCGAGATAGCCGTCGCGGACCGGGATCGTGATGGCCTCGGCCCCCTGCGACGGCAGCATCACGGTCGGTAACTGCAGGCTGCGACCGGTGATGACGACGATCGCGATCAGGGCCGCGGCCGGGGTGAGTGCCGTCAGCACCCGGGCCTGGGGCGAACGGAGCCCGGAGCGCAGGACGAGGCGCACGAGTAGGACCGCGGCAGTGGCGGCCAGTACCGCTCGGACCACGACGGACTCGAGCGGTACGGAGAGAAGTACTCCCCAATCCATCGCGATCAGCGTTCCGCTGAGCGACGACGCGTGACGGCCTGCTTCAGCTCGTCCATGGTCACGTCGTCGACGTCCTCGACGACGTCCGCGAGGTAGGCCGCTGCCGGCTCCGGGTAGCGTTCCATCAGCCAGTTCATGACGTCCTCGACCGCCGATCGGGCGTAACGGTCACGGGTGACGGCCGGTCGGTAACGATGCGCCAGCCCCGAGGTGTCACGTTCCAGCAGGCCCTTGGTCGCCAGGCGGGTCATGGTGGTCATGACCGTCGTGTAGGCGATCGTGCGGCGTTCGGCGAGTTCACCGTGGACGTCGCGCACGGTGGTGTCGGCGAGTTGCCACACGACGTCCATCACTTCCTGCTCGAGCGGACCCAGCAGGTTCTCCATCGGGTCGTTGCGCCTGGCCATGGCCGACCTCTCATCCGTCTCGACGTGGGAGGACGACCTTAGCCTGCCCGACCGACCCCGCCAAGGTTCCACGGTCGGCCGATACCGCCTCGACGCTTCAGCCGGCTCAGCGCCGGTGCGCGACGATGAGGGCGAAGTCCTCCGACGACAGGCTCGCACCCCCCACGAGCGCGCCGTCCACATCGGGCAGCGCCATGAGCTCGCGGATGTTGCCCGGCTTGACGCTCCCGCCGTACTGCACCCGGATCCCGGCTGCCCGGTCCGCATCGAAGATGTTGCCGAGTTCCTCGCGCACCGCGGCGCACAGTGTCTGCGCGTCATCCGGCGTGGCGGTGCGCCCGGTGCCGATGGCCCAGACCGGTTCGTAGGCGACCACGAGCGCCGCCGGATCATCGAGTCCGATGCCCGCGAGGCTGCCACGCAGCTGGGCCACGACCGTGTCGACCGCGGTGCCCGCCTCACGTTGGTCCAGCGTCTCGCCCACGCACAGGATCGGGCGCATGCCGTGCCGCTGGATCGCCTGCAGCTTAGCGTTGACCACCTCGTCGGTCTCACCGAACAGCGCCCGTCGCTCCGAGTGCCCGGCGATGACGTAGCGGACGTCGAGCCGGGCCAGCATCGGGGCCGAGGTCTCGCCGGTGAAGGCGCCCTCGTCCTGCGCGTGACAGTTCTGCGCACCGAGTTCGATCGGCAGCCGATCGGACTGCACCAGCGTCTGGATCGACCGCAGCGACACGAACGGCGGACACACCACGACGTCCTGATCGGCGTAGTCGTCCGCGTCGAGGTGATAGGCGAGTTTCTGGACCAGCTGGATCGCCTCGAGGTGGTCCCGGTGCATCTTCCAGTTCCCGGCGATGATCGGCGTGCGCTCGGACACAGCAGCTCCGTTCGATGGGCTGGTCGGTGGGCTGGATCGCAGCGGGCTGGATCGGCCCGTCGACGAGCCGTCGAGGGTCAGACGACCTCGGTGGCTTCAGCGTAGTGGCAGGCACTCGGGTGTCCCTGGCCACGATCGATGAGCTCCGGTACCTCCTCGGCACACCGGTCGTCCGCCTTCCAGCACCGGGTCCTGAAGTGACACCCGGACGGCGGCGACGACGGGTCCGGGACGTCACCCTCGAGGCGGATGCGGTTCTCGCGGCGGTGACGCGCCCGGGGGTCCGCCACGGGCACCGCCGACAGCAGCGCCTGGGTGTAGGGATGTGAGGGGCGCAGATAGATCTCGTCGGCCGGGCCCTGCTCGACGATGCGCCCGAGATACATCACGGCGACCTCGTCGGAGATGTGCCGGACCACGGCCAGGTCGTGGGCGATGAACAGGAAGCCGAAGCCGAACTCATCCTGCAGCTCCTCCAGCAGATTGACGACCTGTGCCTGCACCGACACGTCGAGTGCGGAGACCGGCTCGTCGAGGATCATGACCTCCGGGTTGAGCGCCAACGCACGCGCGATCCCGATGCGCTGGCGCTGCCCGCCCGAGAACTGGTGGGGATAACGGTTCACGAAGGCCGGGTCGAGCCCGACGCGGTCGAGCAGTTCGCGCAACGTCTTCGCCCGCTGGTTCTTCGGCACCACGTCCGGGTGGATCTCCCAGGCCTCGCCGATGATGTCGCCCACGGTCATCCGCGGGTTCAGCGACGCATAGGGATCCTGGAACACCATCTGGATGTTGCGCCGCATCCGCCGGAGCTCGCCCGCGTCCATCTGGAAGATGTCCCGGTCCCGGTGCCAGACCTCGCCTCCGGTGGGGTCCTCGAGCCGCAGGATGGTCCGGGCAACGGTCGACTTGCCACAGCCCGACTCCCCGACCAGGCCGAGGGTCTCCCCGCTGCGGACCTCGAAGTTCACGCCGTCGACGGCCTTGACCGAGCCCGCCTGACGCCGCAGCACGATCCCCTTCATCAGGGGGTAGTGCTTGACCACGTCCTGGGCGCGGAGGAGCACCTGGCCGGGGGTGCGGGTCTGGCCGAGTAGGTCGTCAGGCATCGAGGACCTCCTGGATGTAGAGGCAGGCGCTGGCACGCGTCTCCGGCGGGGCCGATGGCGGCACGGGCTCCCGGGTCTCGAGATCGAGCAGCGGCGGAAAGGTCGTGTGGCAGTCGTCGTGGACGAACGGGCACCGCGGCGCGAACGTGCACCCCTCGGGCAGGCTCGACAGGGTCGGGGGTGCACCGCGGATCGGATCGAGCTTGCCGGTGCGTGCCTCCAGGTGCGGGATCGACGCCAGCAGCCCGCGGGTGTAGGGGTGCGCCGGCGACGCGAACACGGAGTCCACGTCCCCGGTCTCCACGATCCGACCGCCGTACATCACCGCGAGCCGGTCCGCGACCTCCGCGACGACCGCGAGGTCGTGGGTGATCAGGATCAGCCCCATGCCGGTCTCCGCCTGGAGACGCGCCAGCAGGTCCATCACCTGGGCCTGGACCGTGACGTCGAGCGCCGTGGTCGGCTCGTCAGCGATGACGATGTCCGGCTCGAGTGCCAGGGCCATGGCGATCATGACGCGTTGGCGCATGCCGCCGGAGAACTCGTGGGGGAAGTCGTTGATGCGTCCGCGGGCCGAGGGGATCCCGACCCACTCCATCAACTCGATCGAACGCTCCCGGGCGGCCTTGCGCGACAGCCCCTGGTGCAGCCGCATCATCTCACTGATCTGCCAGCCCACGGAGAAGACCGGGTTCAGCGCCGTGAGCGCATCCTGGAAGATCATCGCGATCTTCTGCCCGCGGATGCGCCGCCGCTCGGCCTCGGTCATCGCCAACAGGTCGTCGCCGCGGTAGCGCAGCGACCCCTTCGTGATGTAGCCGGGCGGACTGTCGATCAGGCCCATGACGGCCTGCGCCGACACGGATTTCCCCGATCCCGACTCCCCGAGAATCGCAAGGGTCTCCCCCGCGTCGAGCGTGTAGCTGACGCCGTTGACCGCGTTGACGTTGCCACGCGGCAGGCGGAACTCGACGTGCAGGTCCTCGACCTCGAGCAGGCGTCCCTCGTGCACCTGACCAGGAGCCGTGACGACGGGCGATGGTGATTCGGACACAGGCTGCTCCTAGCGAAGCTTCGGATCGAACGCGTCCCGCAGGGCATCGCCCATCATGATGAAGCTCAGGACCGTGATCGACAGGAACAGGCCCGGAAACAGCAACAGATGCGGGTACTGGGCGAAGCGGGTGCGCGCTCCGGAGATCATCAGTCCCCACGAGATGGTGGGCAGCTGCAGGCCGACACCGAGGAAGGTCAGTACCGCCTCCGCAACGATGATGAGTCCGACGAAGATGGTCGCGTACACGATGAGCGGCGTGATCGCGTTCGGCAGCACGTGCCGACGCATGATCCGCAGATCCCGGGCGCCGAGAGCACGGGCCGCGAGGACGTAGTCGGCCTGGGCCGTGGCCATCACCTGGCCACGCATCAGACGCAGCATCGTGGGCCACCCGAACAGCGCGAGGACCAGGCCGACCGTGACCACGTTCCGCTGCAGCGTGTAGCCGGCGATCTCGATGCCCGGCAGCACGGTGAGCAGGACGAGGGCGGCCAACACGAAGGGGAGCGCGAAGATGATGTCGGTCACCCGCGACACGAACGCGTCGACCCACCGGCCGTAGAACCCGGCCAGCGTGCCGAACAGCAGCGCGATCACGGCGGCGACACTCGCCACGAGCAGCCCGACGGCGACGGAGTTGCGGGTGCCGTAGATGACCCGGGCGTAGTAGTCACAGCCCTGCAGGTCCGTCCCGAACCAGTGTTCGGCGCTGGGCGTCCGCAGCGATCGACTCAGCGAGCAGGCCTGCGGGTCCACGTTGGTGAACAGACCGGGGAACAACGACAGCGCGATGACGAACAGAATCAGGATCGCCGCCACGATGAAGAGCGCGCTGTGACGCAGTTCGTACCAGGCGTCGGACCACAGCCCACCTTCGATGGCCGTGGTGGCGACCCCGGCCCCCTCGGCGAGGCTGTCTGCCTGCTCCTGGAAGCCGTCGGCATCCGGTGCACCCGTATCGGTGTTGCGCATGCTCTGCTCACTCATAGCGGATCCTCGGGTCCAGGAAGCCGTACAACAGGTCCACGATGAGGTTCGCGATGATGAAGATGATCACCAGCACCGTGGTCAGACCGACCACGACCGACCCCTCCTGCGCCTGGATCGCCCGGAAGATCTGGTTGCCGATACCCGGGATGTTGAAGATGGTCTCGGTCACGATGGCACCGGCCATGAGCGCCCCGAGATCCGCACCCAGGAAGGTCACCACCGGGATCAGGCTGTTGCGCAGGGCGTGCCGACCGACGACCCGCGAGCGTTTGAGGCCCTTGGACGTGGCGGTGCGCACGTAGTCGGCGCGCAGATTCTCGACCAGACTCGTGCGCAGCAGGCGGGCGGCGTAGGCGAGTGAGGTCGTCGCCAGCACGAAGGCCGGCATGACATAGCTCATGAACCCGTCGTTGATTCCGGCGACCGGGAACCAGCCGAGCCGGACGCCGAAGATCAGCTGGGCCACGTACCCGAGTACGAACACCGGGATGGACACCGCGAGCGTGGTCGACAGCAGGACCAGGTTGTCGAGGAACGAACCCCGACGGAGCCCGGCCATGATGCCGGCCCCGATCCCGATGACGATCTCGATGGCGAACGCCACCAACGCGAGCCGCACGGTCACCGGATACGAGCTGCGCAGGATGTCGGCGACGGAACGTCCGGTGAAGGACTGCCCGAGATCCCCGGTGAGTGCATTGCCGACGTACTTGAAGTACTGGACGAAGAAGGGGTCGTTGAGGTTGTAGGCATCGCGGATCGAGTCGGCGACGGCTTCGGGCAGTCGACGGTCACCACCCAACGCCTGGACCGGATCTCCGGGCAGTGCGAAGACCATGAAGAAGACCAGGAACGTCGCCCCGAACAGCACGGGGACCATCTGCAGCATGCGCCGCAGGATGTATGTGCCCATCTGGGTTCCTCGGATCGTGAGCGCGCGAACCGTACCGGCAACCGTCGGCATGCGCGGATGGCCGGCTGGTGAGCCGCTCGAAACAGACGATGAGGCGCACCTGACTCAGGTACGCCTCATCGCGGTCAGGACAAGGCGAGGACGCAGCCGCGAGCCTTCCGCGGCTGCGTCCCCGTGCCTATCAGAGACCAGCGCCCTCAGCGAGGACGTCGAGGTACTGGGCGAACTCCAGGCTCTCGAACTGGAAGTCCTCGATCCCGAGAACCTCGCGCCACTGGTTCGAGACCGCCTCGACCCATTCCTCGTGACCGGCACCGCTGTTGTAGTACAGCGTCATGGTGCCGTCGTAGCCACCAGCCGCCTCGAACAGCTCCTGTGCCCGCTCGGGGTCGAACGTGGTCAGGTCGGTCGCGTCCTCACGGTAGGCGGACAGCACCGGCGGGATGACCGCCGAGGCCGGCACGGCCGCACCGTTGAGGACGACATCGATGATCTCTTCGCGGTTGATGGCCAGCGAGAGCGCCTGACGCAGCTCGAGGTTGTCACCGAACTCCGGGTTGTACATCGGGTACCCGAGGTAGGTGAACGACGAGGTCGGTGTCAGCGAGAAGCGGTCACCGAAGAACTCCTCGGCCGCGGGGATCTCGGTCGGGGGGATGGACGCCAGCACGTCGAGCGAACCGGCCTGCACGTCGAGGTAGGCGGTCTGGACGTCCTGGTAGTAACGGAAGGTGACCTGCTCGAGCGAGGACGGCGTGTCGCCGCCCCAGTCCTCGTAGCGGGTCATGATCGTGTCGCCCTCGAGCTCGACCTGCTCGGCCACGAAACGACCGTTGCCGATCGGGTTGTCACCGAAGCCCTCCGGGTCCTCGAAGAAGCTCGGCGGCATCGGGAAGAACGCCGAGTCCGACAGCTTGGTGAAGAACGGCGAGAACGGCGACGACAGCGTGATCGTGAAGTTCAGGTCGTCCTGGATCTCGATGCCGGACAGCTCGGTGACGTCGCCACCCATGTCCTCGTGGCCCTCGATGTCCGAGTAGAAGCCCTGACCACGCAGCCCGTTGTCCGGGTTCGCGGCGTAGTTCCATGCGTCGACGAACGAGGACGCCGTGACGGGGCTGCCGTCGTGGAAGGTCCAACCGTCGTTCAGCTCGATCTCCCAGACCTGCGAGTCCTCGGTGTCGATGGCCGCGGCCACCTGCAGCTCGGGCTCGTTGGTGTCCGGGTTGACCTCGGTCAGCGCGGAGAACAACTGGTTGATCAGACGGCCACCACAGACCTCACGGGTGTCGCCGGGGATCAGGTTGACGGCCTGCACCGAGCACACGTCCACGATGGCCTGGTCGTCGTCCGACTCCAGCCGCTCGACGCGCAGGTAGGTGGTCGGGTCGATGATGACGTTGGAGATCTTCTCCGTCCACACGGACGGCGACACCCCGTACCACATCGGGATCAGGGGGAAGTCGGCCAGCAGGATGTCCTCGGCCTCCTGGTAGAGGGCATCCGCGCTGTCCGGGTCGGCTTCGTTCGCGGCCGCGAGCGCCGCATCGAAGTCGTCGCTGGCGTAACCGAAGTAGTTGGAACCACCGGTGCTGCCGTACAGATCGGCCATCGCGTACTCGGGGCTCAGATAGGCCAGTGCCCAGCCGAGACGGTACGGCCCGAGCGCACCGGCCTGCTCGGTCTCCTCGTCCTCGGTGGCGTCGTCGTCGGCGTCGTCCTCGACGTCGTCGACGACCTCATCGGTGGTCTCGTCCGGCGTCTCGTCGGTCTCGTCGTCGGCGCCTCCACAGGCGGCGGCGAGCAGAGCGAGCGTGAGCCCGACGCTCAGCGCTCGGGTCATCTTGCGCATACAGGTCCCTTCGGCAATCGCAGTCGGAGCACGATGCTCCGCTGGGTCGAACACGTACCTGCAACGACGACTGGCGTCGCTGTCGACCGGGCGATGCGACGACCCCCCGGACGGTGCGCGGAGCATAACGATCCACCCTACGACCGGGACCGTAGGCCAGTTCGATCGCGCGCCGTGCGCGCTCGACTGGCCAGCTGTCCGAAATGCCGGGGTGCGGACACGGCACCGGAGGCGTCGGAGGGACGGATCAGCCGCGCAACGCGGCGACCCCCGGTAGGTCCTTGCCCTCGAGCAACTCCAGGGACGCACCCCCACCGGTGGAGACGTGATCGACCCGGTCGTCGAGCCCGAACGAGCGGATGGCGGCCGCCGAGTCGCCGCCACCGACGACGGTGAACCCGTCGGCGTCGGCGATGGCCCGGGCGACCGTTCGCGTCCCGCCGGCGAAGGCGTCCCATTCGAACACGCCCATCGGTCCGTTCCAGAAGATGCTGCCGGCCGAGCCGATCGCCGCCGCGTAGGCGGCGGCCGTGTCGGGGCCGACGTCGAGTCCCATCTGGTCGGACGGGATCGCGTCGACCGCAACGGTCGAGGCGGGCGCGTCCTCGGCGAAGGTGGGGGCGATCACGACGTCGGTCGGGAGCAGGACGTCGACGCCGCGTGCCCGCGCCCGCTCGACCAGTTCGCGCACCGTGTCGACCTGGTCCGCCTCGACGCGCGATGCACCGACGTCGTGGCCCTCGGCGACCAGGAAGGTGAAGGCCATGGCCCCGCCGACGGCGATCGCGTCGACCCGCTGCAGCAGGTTCTCGAGCACGGTCAGCTTGTCGCTGACCTTGGCACCGCCGAGCACGGCGACATACGGCCGGGCCGGGTCGGTGAGCAGGCCGCCGAGCACCTCGAGCTCACGGGCGAGCAGCAGACCGGCGTAGCCCGGCAGCCGGGCGGGCACCCCACTGATGGAGGCGTGCGCCCGGTGCGATGCCCCGAAGGCGTCGTCGACGTAGACGTCGGCGAAGTCGGCCAGCGCGTCGGCGAGCGCCGGATCGTTGGCGGTCTCCCCCGGCTCCCAGCGCAGGTTCTCGAGCAGCAGGACCTGGCCGGACTCGAGCGCGGCCGCCTTGGCCCGCGCGTCGTCACCGACCACGTCGGTGGCGATCTGGACCTCCCGGCCGAGCAGTTCGGCCAGGCGCGCGCCGACGGCGGCCATCGAGGACGCCGGGTCGGGCGCGCCCTTGGGCCGTCCGAGGTGGGAGGCGACCACCACGGCCGCCCCCTGATCGAGCAGGCGCTGGAGGGTCGCGACCGACGACTGCACGCGCAGATCGTCGCTGACCGCCCCGTCACGCAGCGGCACGTTCAGGTCGGCGCGCACGAACACGCGCCGACCCGAGCCGTCGAGCTGATCCAGCGTCTTGACGCCGTCGAGCAGACTCACAGCTGATCGCCCACCATCTTCGTGAAGTCGGCCAGGCGGGTGGAGTAGCCCCACTCGTTGTCGTACCAGCCGAGCACCTTGACCAGCCGACCGCTGGCGATGGTCGCGAGACCGTCGAAGATGCACGAGTGCGGGTTGCCGACGATGTCGATCGACACGATGGGGTCCTCGGTGTACTCGAGGATGCCGCGCAGCGGACCGTCCGCGGCCGCCTTCATGGCCGCGTTGATCTCCTCCTTGGTGACCTCACGGCTGAGCAGCAGCGTCAGGTCGGTGACCGAGCCGTCCGGGATCGGCACGCGCATCGCCATGCCGTCGAGCCGGCCTTCCATCTCCGGCAGGGCCAACGACGCGGCCGCCGCGGCACCCGTGGTGGTCGGCACGACCGACACGGCCGCGGCGCGGGCGCGACGTGGGTCCTTGTGCGGCGCGTCGTGGATGTTCTGGTCACCGGTGTAGGCGTGGATGGTGTTCATCAGGCCCTGCTCGATGCCGAATGCCTCGTGCAGGGTCTTGGCCATCGGCACCACGGAGTTCGTGGTGCACGACGCCATGGAGACGACATGGTGGTTGGCCGGGTCGTACTCGTGGTCGTTCGCGCCGAGCACGATCGTCTTGTCCTCGCCCTTCGCCGGCGCGGAGATGACGACCTTCTTGGCTCCGGCGGTCAGGTGCTTGGCGGCGTCGTCGCGCTTGGTGAAGAACCCGGTCGACTCGACCACGACCTCGACGCCCATGTCCGCCCAGGGCAACGCCGCCGGGTCGCGCTCGGAGAGCACCTTGATGGTCTTGCCGTTGATGACGAGGTCGTCACCGGAGGTCTCGACGGTGCCGTCGAAGCGGCCGTGGACGCTGTCGTACTTCAGCAGCAGCGCCAACGCGGCGGTGTCGGTCAGGTCGTTGACCGCGACGATGTCGAGGTCGACGTCGTGCTTGAGAGCGGAACGCAGCAGGTTTCGACCGATCCGGCCGAACCCGTTGATGGCGACACGCACGGACATGGAGACTCCTCGTCTTCGGGCCCAGTGGTCGTGGGCCGACATGGCTGGCAGGGACGACGTTGCTGGTACCGGTCGGGCGCTCCGGTGACCGGCCGAGCTCACCGGGCGACGGATGCGACACGCCGACGCGGTGGGGCCCGACGTGCGTCGGGCGCTCGTCGCTGACACTACCACCGGCATCCACTGGTGGTCAGGGGTTCGGCGGCCGTCGTTCGTCGGTGGTCGTCGCGGGATCGGCGTCGGCGGCGATGTCCTCCAGACGACCGAGTCGACGATGCACCGCCGACTTGCCGACGGGGGGGTCGAGCAGCTCGCCGAGCTCCGCCAGCGTCGCCTCCGGATTGGCGAGGCGGACCAGGGCGATGCCCCGCAGGTCCTCCGGGAGCGCATCCCAGCCGACGGCCGCGATGGCCGCCTCGACGGCGGCGACCTGCGCGGCACTGGCCTCGATCGAGCGGCGCAGATTGGCGCCGTCGGCGTTGGCGAGCCGATTGGCCTCACCCCGCAGCTGCCGACGCAGTCGACGCTCGTCCCAGTCCAGGAACGCGTTGCTCGCCCCGAGCGCGGCGAGCAGGACACCGATGCGTTCACCGGACTTGCACACCACGCGCCGTCGATCACCGTCGATCACCGACACCGTGCCCTCGATGGCGTGTTCCAGCAGCCGGGCGAGTCCGCGGGCCACACCCGGCCCCTGCACCGCGATCTCCAGATGCGGATCGCGGCTCGGGTGCGAGATCGACCCCGCGGCCAGCACGGCCCCCCGCAGATAGGCCAGCGCCCGCGGGCCGTCGAGTCCGTCGGGCAGTTCGTCACCGGGGAAGCCGTTGGCGTCCAGCAGGTGCAGATCGGCACCGATGCGCTCCGCCCCCGAGCCGATGACGACCCCGTAGCGGGTCCGGGTCCGCACCCCCGACGGCGCGCGGACGACCAGCTCGGGGCGCAGCCCGTAGCGCGAGCCGAGCAGGGCGTAGCTGCGACGGGCGACCGCCCCGGACGTCGACACCACCTCGAGCCGGTGGCCCGCGCCGCCGCCACCGAGGTGCCAGGTCCCGGCGAGCCGGATGATCGCGGCGAGCTCGGCCCGGACCACCGGCTCGGTGCCCAGCGGCACGCGCGCCAGCTCCTGGCGCACCGCCTCGGTGAAGCTCGGACGTTCCACCTACGAACCGAGCAGCAGCCGGAACTGGGTGGCCAGGACCGCCGGGTCGTGCCCGTCGTGTCCGTCGAGCAGATCGGCGGCCACCAGCCGGTCGGTCCGCCGTGCGACGGCGTCGCGGCTGATCGTCAGCGCCGCGCCGCTACCGGCCGGCGGTGGCCCGTCGTGGGCGATGACGGCATCGAGGTGGAGTCCGTCGACGTGGTCGAACAGCGCATCGAGGTGGTCGGTGAGCCCCATCCCCTCGGTCTCCCCCGGCTGCTCGCGCAGATTGGCGACGTAGACCACCGGTGCCGCCGTCCGCGCGACCGCGGCGGCGACGTCCGGGACGAGCAGGTTGGGGATCACGCTGGTGTACAGCGACCCGGGCCCGATGACGACCAGGTCGGCGGCGTCGATCGCGGCGATGGCCTCCGGGCTGGCGACCGGCTGGTCGGGCTCCAACCACACCCGCTGCAACCTCGGCGTCGCCGCCACCGCGACCTGGCCGGTCACCGCCCCGTCGGCGGTGGTGGCGTGCAGGGTGATGTGGGTGGTCGTGCACGGCAGCACCCGGCCGGGGACGTCGAGCATACGCACGAGCCGATCGAGTGCGACGACCGGATCCCCACCACTGAGCTCCTGCAGGGCGATCAGCACCAGATTGCCCAGGCTGTGCCCGGACAGTTCGCCACGGGTGAAGCGGTAGCCGATGAGCTGTGCGAGCCCGTCGTCCCGCGCGAGTGCGGTGGCGGCCATGCGCAGGTCACCGGGCGGCAACACGTCGAGATCGCGCCGCAACCGACCCGACGATCCCCCGTCGTCGGCGACGGTGACCACCGCGGTGACGTGGTCGACCAACCGGGGCAGTGCCGCCAGGGTCCGCGCCAGTCCGTGGCCGCCGCCGATCGCCACCGCACGCCGCTGCGGTGGTCGTGCCCCGCCGGCCCCGCTCGGACCGGGCCGCGCCGGCGGATCCGTCGGGCCGGGGGCCACCTCGGTGTTCACTCGGCACCCAGATCGCGGTGGTCGACGGCGACCGGCAGCGCGAAGGTGTCACCGAGGTGGGTGGCGATCCGGTCGGCGATGGCGACGGACCGGTGCTTGCCGCCGGTGCACCCGATGGCGATGGTGAGGTAGCGCTTGCCCTCGGTGACGTAGCCGGGGACGGTGATGTCGAGCAGGTGCTCGAGCGCGGTGACGAACGGCTCGGTCGAGGGTTGGCCGAACACGTAGTCCCGCACCGGTTGGTCGCGGCCGGTGTAGGGGCGCAGTTCCTCCACCCAGTGGGGGTTGGGGAGGACGCGCACGGCGAACAGCAGGTCGGCGTCGCGGGGCGTGCCGTGCTTGAAGCCGAAGGACACGACCGACACCCGCAGCCGGGCGGTGCCGGGGTCGTCGACCGCGGTCAGCACGCGGTCGCGCAGCTCGTGGACGTTGAGGTCGGTGGTGTCGACGATCAGGTCCGCGAGCCCCCGCAGCTCGGCCAGCTGGTCGCGTTCCAGGCGGATGCCGGCCATGACCCCGGAGCTCTCGGCCGCCGGGTGACGGCGCCGGGTCTCCTCGAAGCGTCGGACCAGGGCGTCCTCGTCCGCCTCCAGGAACAGCACCCGCACGTCCGCCTCGCTGCGACGCAGGTCGCGGATCGTGTCGACCAGCGCACCGAAGAACTCGCGGCCGCGCATGTCGGCGACGACGGCGAGCTTGGTGACCGACGACCCCGGGGCGAACGCCAGCTCGGTGACGCGCTCGATCAGGGTCGGGGGCAGGTTGTCGATCACGAACCAGCCGAGGTCCTCGATCACGTTCGACGCGGTCGACCGGCCGGCACCGGACATCCCGGTGATCACCAGGATCCGGGGGCGGGCCTCCTCGACGTCGCTGATGGTCGTGCCGAGCAGGCTGTCGTCGCGTGGGGACTCGGTCACGGCTGGTCACTCTCCTGCTCGTCGTCGGCACCGGCGGCACCACCGGCGTCGTTCGCCGCAGCGGTGTCTCTGTCGCTGTCCGGGTCGGCGGCGAGGTGGGCGTGCACCGTCGCGGCGAGCGTAGAGGACAGGCCCGGGACGTTCTGGAGGTCGGCCACCGACGCCTTGCGCAGCGCCGCGACCGACCCGAACCGCTTGAGCAGCGCCTGCCGACGTCCCGGGCCGATCCCCGGGATGTCGTCCAGCACGGAGTGCGCCACCTGGTTCCTGCGTCGCGACCGCTGGTAGGTGATCGCGAAGCGGTGGGCCTCGTCGCGGACCCGTTGGACCAGGAACAGCGCCTCGCTGCCACGGGGCAGCATCACCGGTGTCGACTCGTCGGGTCGCCACAGTTCCTCGAACCGCTTGGCCAGCCCCACGAAGGCGACGTCGTCGATCCCCAGGTCCGCGACCCCCTCGAGTGCCGCGTTCAGCTGCCCGACGCCACCGTCGATGATGACCAGGTTGGGGGGATAGGCGAACTTCGGGCGTCCGTCGTCGTCGGTGCGTTCCGCGAGCGGTCTGGCACGCTCCTCGGCCAGCCGTGTGAACCGACGGCCCAGCACCTCACGCATCGCGGCGAAATCGTCGTTGGTGTCGACCTTCAGCTTGAAGCGCCGGTAGTCGCTCTTGCGTGGCAGGCCGTCCTCGAACACGACCATCGAACCCACGACCTCCGTGCCACCGAGGTGCGAGATGTCGTAGCACTCGATGCGCAGCGGGGCATCGTCGAGCTCGAGCGCCTCCTGCAGTTCCTTCAGCGCGCGGGTGCGGCTGTCGAAGTCGCTCGCGCGTTTGAGCCGGGTGCGCTGGAAGGACTCGACGGCGTTCTGCTCGACGGTCGCCAGGAACTGGCGCTTGTCGCCGCGCTGCGGCACGTGGAAGCGCACCTGCTGGATCGGTCGACCCCGCGTGCCGGCGCGGGTGGCCCGCCGCTGATCGGCGAGCAGCTGACCCAGCGCCTCGTGGTCGTCGGGCAGTTCCGGCACCAGCACCACCGGTGGGACGTCGTCGTCGCGTTCGGCGTACAGCTGCAGCACGAACGACGTCAACAGCGCCGAGGTGGACAACGGCTCCACCTTGTCGACACTCCAGCCCTTGCGTCCGACCAGCCGTCCGCGCCGGACGAAGAAGGCCTGCACCGCCGCCTCGAGCTCGTCCTCGTGCACCGCGACGACGTCGAAGTCCTCCTCCTTCTCGGCGACGACCTGCTGCTTCTCCATGGCGCGCTGGGCGGCGTGGAGCTGATCGCGCAGCCGTGCCGCGGCCTCGAAGTTCAGCTCCCGGGCCGCCTCGGACATGCTCGCCTCGAGCTGTTCGACCACCGGTTCCGTGTCACCGTCGAGGAACGCGGCCATCCCGTCGACCAGTTCGCGGTGCTCCTCCGGGCTGACCTCACCGGTGCACGGCGCGGCACAGCGATCGATGTGGAACAGCAGGCACGGCCGCCCGGTCCGTTCCGCGCGGTCGTAGACGCCCTGCGAGCAGGTCCGGACCGGGAAGACACGGCCGACCAGGTCGAGCGTCTCCCGGATGGCGTAGGCGTGGGCGTAGGGACCGAACCGACGGTCGCCCTTCTTGACGGTCGTCCGCGCGACCCGGGCCCGGGGGATCTCCTCGGAGGTCGTCAGCACCAGGTAGGGGTACGACTTGTCGTCGCGGTAGCGCACGTTGTAGCGCGGGCGGTGGCGCTGGATCAGCGTGTATTCGAGGTGCAGTGCCTCGACCTCGGAATCGACGACGATCCACTCGACCGACCGGGCAGCCTCCAGCATCGCACGGGTGCGTGCGGCGATCCCCGACCAGCCCTGGAAGTAGTTCGACAACCGGCTGCGCAGCGACTTCGCCTTGCCGACGTACACGACCCGACCATCGCGGTCACGGAACAGGTAACAGCCCGGGGACTCGGGGATCGAGCCGGGCTCGGGGCGGAACTGCCAGGCGGGGTTGCGCACGCCGGCGAGCGTACGCGGGTCGGCGCGGGGCGTAGGGTGCGCGCCGCATGACCCGCTCCTCCGATGGGAGCTCCCGACCGACCCGTGAGTGGATCGCCTGCCATGGACACGATCGCCCCCCTCGCTCCAACCGGACGCCGGACCCGGCTCGACGCCCAGGCCGAGGCCCAGACCGGTGCCCAGGCCCAGGACACGCCTCCCGCTCCGGGGACGCCCTGCGGCGACGGGCCGGAATCGAACTGGCTGTGCGAACTGGTGCTGCGCGAGACCGGCAACGAGACCCTCGCCCAGGCCAGTGGAGTGGGGACGACCCTCATCTCCGTCACCCTGATCCTCGTCGGTGCGTTCGTCCTCAGCCGGCTGCTCCGCCGCGGTGTCAACCGCTTCGCCAGCCGCATGGAAGGCAACATCGAGGATCGGCTCGAGCGCGCCATCGAGCGTGGCGCGCTCAGCGACACCCAACGGTTCCGGACCCGTCGGCTCCAGCGCCTGTAGGCCGTCAGCGGCGTGGTGCGGGGTGTCGTCGCGGTCTTCGTCTGGCTCACCGCGATCCTGATGGTCATCAGCGAGTTCGGCGTCCCGCTGCAGCCACTGCTCGCCGGTGCCGGCCTGGCCGGCATCGTGATCGGCTTCGGCGCGCAGCAGCTCGTCCGGGACATCCTGGCCGGCATCGCCATGCTGATCGAGGACCAGTACGGCGTCGGAGACTGGATCGAGGTCGACGGCAAGTTCGGTCAGGTCGAGCGGGTCGGCCTGCGTTCCACCGCCTACCGCGACGTCGACGGGGTCGTCCACCACGTACTCAACGGCTACATCCAGCACGTCGGGAACCTGTCCCAGGAGTGGGCACGGGCGACCTTCGACGTGCCCATGGCGCTGGACACGGACCTGGTGGCCGCCAAGGAACTGATCCACCAGGTCGCGACCGACCTGACCAACGACGAGGTCTGGGGCCCGGACTCGATCGGCCCGGTGGAGATCTGGGGGGTGCAGGAGTTCGGCCCGCACGGCGTGAAGGTCCGGGTGGTGATCCCGACCAAGCCCCTGCGGAACTGGGATCTCACCCGGCAACTGCGTGAGCGTCTGAAGTTGGCGTTCGACGAGGCCGGCATCCGCATGCCGAGCCAGCTGACGGACATCGGCGGCATGCACTCGGGCTACGCAGTGCTCACCAAGGACCTGCCGTTCGCCGAGCCGTCACGCGACACCCGGCGACGCCAGCACCTCGATGTCGACCATCCCTCGGGCCTGGCCACCGAGCCGGCCCACGCGGACGCGTCGGCCGAGTCCCACGACGCGACCGCCGAGCTGCGCAGGAGCCGGGGACCACAGGCCCGACCCGACTGACCGCCCGGACGCAGGGGCGCGACCGGCCCGCGATCGCACACCGGGCGCACCGGGCCCACCGGGGCGAGCCGATCAGCCGAGCAGGTCGACCAGGAACTTGCCGGTGTAGCTCGTGGCCGCCCCCGCGATGTCCTCGGGTGTCCCGGTGGCGACGATGGTGCCGCCGCCGGTCCCGCCCTCGGGACCGAGGTCGATGAGGTGATCGGCGGTCTTGATGACG
>CAYTLZ010000057.1:0-10261 GCA_964438785.1 uncultured Actinomycetota bacterium
AGATCGCCCGCAAGTCCGACAACCCCTCGATCACCCGGGACGTCTCCGGTGAGGGCGTCCAGCAGGCGCTGCTCAAGATCCTGGAGGGCACGGTCGCGTCCGTGCCACCGCAGGGGGGCCGCAAGCACCCCCACCAGGAATTCATCCAGATCGACACCAACAACATCCTGTTCATCTGCGGTGGGGCGTTCGCCGGACTCGAGCAGGTCGTCGAGCAGCGCCAGGGTCGGCGTGGCGTCGGCTTCGGCTCGGATGTCACCAGTGCGGTGGACAAGAACATCGCCGGGCTGCTCAAGGCGGTGCTCCCCGAGGACCTGGTCAAGTACGGCCTGATCCCGGAGTTCATCGGCCGGCTGCCGATCGTGTCGTCGGTCGAGCCCCTCGACCGTGAGGCCCTGATCGACATCCTGACCGGCCCGAAGAACGCGCTGACCAAACAGTTCCAGCGCTTCTTCGAGTTCGACGGTGTCGAGCTCGAGTTCGAGCCGGACGCGCTGCAGGAGATCGCCGATCTCGCGATCCTGCGCCAGACCGGCGCCCGGGGCCTGCGCGCCATCGTCGAGGAGGTGCTGCTCAACACGATGTACGAGCTGCCCTCACGCACCGACATCGGACGCTGTGTGATCACCGTCGAGACCGTGCGGGAGAAGGTCAACCCCACGCTGGTCCCCAACGGCGAGGTGCACGAGCTCGACGAGCCGCAGGAACGGTCGGCCTGAGCGACGCGTCGGTGGAGCCGATCGGCCCGGCGGATGTCGCGGCGTCCGCCGCGCGTATCCGTGGGCACGTCCGACACACGCCGGTGTTGTCCCTGTCGGGCGACGAACTCGGACTCGACCCCGACGTCCGCGTCCATCTGAAGCTTGACCTCCTGCAGCCGACCGGGTCGTTCAAGGTCCGCGGCGCGGTCAGCGCGGTCGCCGCCACGGACCCGGCGGCCACGGTGCTCGCCGCCTCGGGCGGCAACTTCGGTGCCGCCGTCGCCCATGCGGCCGCGCGGCTCGACCGGCGGGCCGTCATCGTCGTCCCGGCGACCTCGCCGGCCGCGAAGATCGACCCGATCCGGGCCTCCGGCGCGCAGGTCGTGGTCGTCGAGGGCGTCTACGCGGACGCGTTCGCGGAGGTCCAGCGACGGCTGGCGGCCGACCCGGACGCCGTGCTGCTGCACGCCTACGACCAGCCGGCCGTGGTCGCCGGCCAGGGCACCGCCGCCCGCGAGTTGGTCGCGGCGACGCCGGTGGATGCGATCGTGGTCGCCTGTGGCGGTGGGGGTCTGCTGGCCGGCACCATCGCGGCGGTCGACGACGACGTCCGCGTCGTCGCCGTGGAGACCGTCGACACCCCGACCCTGCACGCGGCCCTCGAGGCGGGCGAGCCCGTGGACGTCGAGGTCGGTGGGTTGGCCGTCTCCGCGCTCGGGGCCCCGCGGATCGGTGCGCACGCGTGGGCCGTGCGCGAGCGGATCGCCGACTCGGTCCTGGTCAGCGACGCCGAGGTCGCGGCGGCCCAGCGGCTGTTGTGGGCACGGACCCGGCTCATCACCGAGCCCGGTGGTGCGACCGCGCTGGCCGCCCTGCTGTCCGGCCGGTACCGCCCCGAGCCCGGCATGGACGTCGGTGTGCTGGTGTGCGGTGCGAACACCGATCCGGCCGCGGTGTCCGCCTCGGTCTGACGGGGCAGCCCGCCACCCGACCGCGGGGATCACGTCCGGTGCAGCTGGCGGCAGCCGGCCGTCATGCCCGACCGGTGCCGGTGGGGCATGGCCCGTGGCGGTCCCCCGGACCGGGATGGGGGCGAACCCCCGTGGCGATCGACGCCCGCATGGCCGATGCTCGCTGCAGCCGATCGACCGAGGTCGGATCGACCGATGGTGTGCATCGATGACGTGCATCGATCGCGTGGAGTGAGGAGACGGCCATGCAGGAGCTCGAGACCCGACTGGACCGATGGCACCGCGCCGGGCTGGTCAGCGCCGCGCAGGTCGAGGCCATCAACCGGTTCGAGGCGGAAGCCGGCGCCAGCAGCAGTCGGCGTCCCGTGCCGGGCTCGCGTCGCGGGCAGGTCGCGGAGGCCGTCGGCTATGTCGGCGCGGCCCTGGCGATCGGCGCACTGTCGCTGCTGCTGGCGGAATTGTGGCGCGAGCTGCTGGTCGGCGGCCGACTGGCCCTGGCCGGCATCGTCACCGTGCTGCTGGCCGGTGGCTGGTGGCTGCTGCGCGAGCGCGACGAGCCGGCGCTGGCACGGCTGGCCAGTGCCCTCGGCCTCGGGACCGTGGCGGCGGCCGGCTGGCTCACCTCCGTCGCCGCGTTCGACGCGCTCGACCTCGACGACGACCGCGCGGCGCTGGCGATCGCTGGCGTCATCGCGGTGGTCGCCGTCACCACCTACCTGCCCCGACGGCGTGGGTTGCCCCAGATCACGGCCCATGTGGGGATCGGGCTGGTCATCGCCGCGACGCTGCAGCAGGCCCCGCTGGAGCTGTCCCCGTGGTGGTGGGGGCTGGTGTTCTGGACGTTCGGTCTCGTCTGGGCGCTGCTCGGTGCCGGTGGCTGGCTGCAGCCGGGACGGGTCGCGGAGTTGGTCGGCGGCCTGGCGGCCCTGTTCGCACTGCTGGTCAACGCCTTCGGGTCGCAGCGCACCGGGATGCTGGTGCTGGCCACGGTGACGGCCATCGTCTTCGTCGTCGTCGCCGTGGCCGGTGACCGGACCAGCGCCCTGGTCGTCGGCGCGGCAGGGCTGTTCGTGTTCGTGCCGCAACTGACCTTCGAGGTGTTCGGTGATCGGATCGGCGCACCGGCGACGCTGTTGATGGTCGGCCTGCTGCTCGTCGTCGTCGCGGTCGGGCTGGCACGGGTCCGACAGGCGGTCGACGAACCCGGTCCGTCGCGCTCGCACGACGATGCGCCGGTGTCGTCATGAGTGGCGCGATGAGTGGCGCGCCGACCCCCGGCCGGGGTGGGACCGCGCGTGCCCGGCGCACCGACCGCAGTCTGCCCGCCCTGGTCGTCGCCGCGGTGCTCGTCGTCGCCGTGGTCACGGCCGTGCTGGTCGTCGGCGTGACCCGACCTCCGGCGCTCGAACCGTTGGCCGACCACCCCGACGAGGCGCCGACCGAGGCGCTGGCCTGGCTGGGTCGGTCCGCCGACGACAACTGCCTCGGCGTCGCCCGGACCGACGGGACCGACACCCGTCCGTTCTGTGACGACACGCACGCGGGGCTGGCCGGGTGGGTCGACGGCGACACGGTGCTGCTGACCAGCTGGAGTCCCGATGCCCGTGGTCTGGAGGTCGACGTGCGGGACGGCACCGTGCGTGGCTCCCGTCCCGGGACCGGCCAGAGCGGCCCCACCGACGTGCGGGAGCTCACGGTCACCCGCGAGGGCGACGACCTGCTCGTGCTGGGGGCCGACGGCACGGAACTGTGGCGGGTCACGATCCCCGACACCTACCGCATCAACCGCTCCAGCATCGCGCCCGACGGCACCCATGCCGCGTTCGTGGACAACGCCGATCGGCTCCTGGTGGTCCCCACCGACGGCACCGCCCCGCCTCGGGTCTGGGCGCAGGACGTCACGAGCCATCCGGACCTCGCGTGGGCGTCGGAGCGGGTCGACGACGTCGGACGGTGACGGATCACGCGGGGCCGGGTCGTCGTCCTGGCTACGCTCGGCCGACCAGCGCGGCCCGACCTGACCGACAAGGCCGGCCGTGTGGTGCTCGCCACGCTCCCGCCCGACGCGACCCGCCTTGGATCCGACGATGCCCGAACTCCCGAAGGCCTACGACCCCGCGGCGACCGAACCGTCGCTGTACGCCGACTGGGAGTCGGCCGGGCTGTTCCACGCCGAGCCCGACGACCCCGGCGAGCCGTTCTCGATCGTCATCCCACCGCCGAACGTCACCGGATCGCTGCACGTCGGTCACGCGCTGGACAACACCATCCAGGACGTCATCATCCGTCGCGAGCGCATGCTCGGGAAGAACGCCGTCTGGATCCCGGGCACCGACCACGCGGGGATCGCCACGCAGAACGTGGTCGAGAAGCAGCTCGCGGCGGAGGGCACCGACCGGCACGAGCTCGGTCGCGAGGCCTTCATCGAGCGGGTCTGGGACTTCAAGGCCGAGGCCGGCGGCACCATCCTCAAGCAGCTGCGCCACCTCGGTGCCTCCGCCGACTGGGACCGTGAGGTCTTCACCTTCGACGAACCCCGGTCCCGCGCCGTGCGTGAGGTGTTCGCCTCCCTGTACGAGCAGGACCTGATCTACCGCGGCAACCGGCTCATCAACTGGTGCCCGCGCTGCAACACCGCGCTGTCCGACATCGAGGTGGAACACGAGGACGTCACCGGCGAACTCGCGCGCTTCCACTATCCGTTGGTGGACGACGCGGGCGTCGACACCGGCGACCACGTCGAGGTGGCGACCACCCGGGCGGAGACGATGCTCGGTGACACCGCGATCGCGGTCCACCCGGACGACGAGCGCTACACCGGGCTGGTCGGCCGCCGCGTGCGCCACCCCTTCCAGGACCGCACGTTCCCCATCGTCGCCGACGACTACGTCGACCCGGAGTTCGGCTCCGGTGCGGTCAAGATCACGCCGGCCCACGACCCCAACGACCACGAGATCGGGCTGCGCCACGACCTCGACGTCATCGACATCATGGACGAGCATGCGGTGCTCACCGACGTGGTGGGGGAGCGGTTCGCGGGTCTCGACCGCTTCGAGGCGCGTCGGCTGGTGAAGGAGGCGCTCGACGGACTCGGGCTGCTCATCCGTGTCGACGAGCACCTGCACCCGGTCGGGCACTGCTCGCGCTGCGGCACCGTGGTCGAGCCGCGGCTGTCGGAACAGTGGTTCGTGTCGGTGCGCCCGCTCGCCGAGCGCGCCGCGCAGGCCATCCGTGACGGCGAGACCATCTTCGTGCCCGAGAGCCAGACCAAATGGTTCCTGGACTGGCTCGACAACCTGCACGACTGGTGCATCTCGCGCCAGATCTGGTGGGGGCACCGCATCCCGGCCTGGTACGGACCCGACGGGCAGATCCGCGTCAGCCGCGAGGACATCGACGAGCCCGGCTGGACGCAGGACGAGGACGTGCTCGACACCTGGTTCTCCAGCCAGCTGTGGCCGTTCGCCACGCTCGGCTGGGAGGGCCCCGACTCCTCGACACCGGAACTCGACACCTGGTACCCGACCTCGACGCTGGTCACCGGTTACGACATCAACACCTTCTGGGTGTCGCGCATGCTGATGATCGGACTGTGGTTCACCGGCCAGGCCCCCTTCGCCGTGGTCCACAACCACGGGCTGGTGCGTGACGAGCACGGCAAGAAGATGTCGAAGTCGTTCGGCAACGTGATCGATCCGCTCGACCTGATCGACCGGTACGGCGCGGACGCGACCCGCTTCGCGCTGCTGCGCTCCGCCGCCCCCGGCGCGGACGTGCCGTTGGCCGAGGAGTGGGTCGAGGGCACCAAACGCTTCGCGAACAAGCTGTGGAACGCGGGCCGGTTCGCCCTGTCCAACCTCGACGGAGTCACCCCGGGCGAGCTGCCCGCACGCGACGAGTTGGCGATCGAGGACCGCTGGATCCTGTCGCGGCTGCAGTCGGTGCACGTCGAGGTCGACGGCGGCTACGCGCGCTACGACTGGCCGGTCGTGGCCCGCGGGCTGTACCACTTCCTGTGGGACGAGCTCGCCGACTGGTACCTCGAGGCGGTCAAGGTCCGGATCTACGGCGACGACGAGGCAGCGGCCGACGTCGCCCGGCGCGTGCTGGCCGTCGTGCTCGATGACGTGCTGCGCCTGCTGCATCCGATGATGCCGTTCGTCACCGAGGCGCTGTGGCGTGCCCTGACCGGCGCGCAGGGCGGGGTCGAGTCGTTGATGGCCGCCGACTGGCCGCATGCCCGCGCCGAGCTGGCCGATCCCAACGCCGAGGCCGCGTTCGGGGTGATCCAGAGCCTGGTGACCGAGACCAACCGGTTCCGGTCGCAGAACTCGATCCCGCCCTCCAAGCGCTTCGAGCTGGGGGTCGCCGGCGATCAGCGGGTGCTCGTCGACGACGAGGCAGGGCTGATCGCCTCGCTCGCCGGGTTGTCGGCGGTGCGGACCATCGATGCCGTCGAGGACCGTCCCGGTGTCTCGACCATCCGGTTCGTGGCCGGCTCGGCCCAGGTGGACCTCGCGGGCCTGATCGATGTGCAGGGCGAGGTGGCCCGGCTCACCAAGGAGCTCGAGTCCGCCCGAGGCGAGCTGGCCCGGGTCGACGGCAAGCTCGCCAACGCGTCGTTCGTCGAGCGCGCCCCGGCCGAGGTCGTGCAGCGCGAACGGGACAAGCGCGAGGAGATCCTGACGGCGATCGCCGAACTCGAGGCCCGGATCGGATCGCTGGAGGCGATCGAGGACTGAGGGACGTCGGCCCGGTGCCGGTTGCGGGCCGGGTCGCGGCCGAGCTCGACGGCGGGTGACCAGCAGGCTGGCGGGGTCAGGGCAGATCGAGTGCTCGCCACAGCAGTTCGGCGGTGCGTCGGGGCCAGTCGGGCGGCGGATCGTCGCCGGCGAGGGCGTGGGCGTACCAGGAGCCGGTGCACATCGACACCGCGGCGGCTCGGTCCCGTGGGTCCGGTGCCACCGGTGCCTGCTCGGCGGCGTCGTCCAGGATGTGTCGGAGCCGGTTGCGGCGGCGCTGGACGACGTCGCGTCGGTAGGCGGTCTTCACCGCGTCGTCGGTGGTGTCGAGCAGGATGCTGGCCACGACGTTCAGCCCGTGGAAGCGGGTGATCGCCGTGCGGAAGGCCTCGAGTTCGGCGACGAGGTCGGTCAGCGGATCGCCGGTGCGTTCGGCGCCGGCGGTCGGGGCGACGTGGCCGAGCGCGGCGACGGCCAGTTCGGTGGTCGAGTCGTAGCGGCGGTAGATCGCGGGCCGTGAGGTCCCGGCCCGTGTGGCGACGGCTTCGAAGGTCAGCGCGCCGATGCCGCCCTCCTGGAGCAACGCCGCCGCTGCGCGCAGGATCGCGGCGTCGAGTTCGGTGTCGCGTGGTCGTCCCATCTGCCTCGCTCCTCGCCGGGCCGGATGCCGCGCCGGCTCGTGCCCGCGGTGCGGCTTCCGCCCCCGAGCCATCCGGGAATACCGTACAGTGTCGTAACGTTACGGAGCTGTACCGCAAAGTGCGGACATCGATCACAAGGATCGCACCATGGCAACCAAGCACGAGCGGGTCGCGTTCGTCCTGTCCAACCCGGCCACGTCGGTCGTCACCGGCTGGCCGATCGGGTTCTGGCTCGCCGAGCTCACCCACCCCCACCGCGAGTTCGTGGAGGCGGGGTTCTCGGTGACCCTGTACAGCCCGGAGGGTGGGCCGGTGCAGGCCGATGACTTCTCCGACCCCTACGCGGCGAACGGCTACTCGGCCGACGACGAGATCTCGAAGACGTTCCTCGGCGAGCCACGGACCAAGGCGCTGCTCGACGACACGCGGCCGCTGGCCGAGCTACAGGTGGACGACGCCGAGGTGCTGTTCCTCGTCGGCGGCCAGGGCCCGATGCAGACCTTCCGGGGGAACCCGCAGATCGAACGGGTTCTGCGTGCGTTCCACGCCGCGGGCAAGCCGACGGTGGTGGTCTGCCACGCGACGGCCGCCCTGCTCGACGCGACCGACGCCGAGGGTCGGCTGCTGGTGGCCGGCCGGCGCTGGACCGGTTTCACCGCCGACGAGGAGCGCTTCGTCGAGCAGAACATCGGCCAGCGGATCCAGCCGTTCTTCATCGAGGACGAGGCGGCCGCGATCCCCGACACGACGTTCGTGGCCGGCGAAGCCTTCGCGAGCCACGTCGTCCGAGACGGCAACCTCATCACCGGGCAGCAGCAGCACTCCGGTGCCGAAGCCGCCCGCGTGGCGATCGCGAGCCGCGCATGAGCGCGGAGCAGCTCGCCATCACGGTGATCGGCGCCGGATCCGTCGGGACGAGCCTCGCGATCCGGTTCGTCGACCTCGGTCACCGGGTCACCTTCGGGGCGCGCGACCTCGACAGCCCCAAGCTCACGGCCGCGCGCGCGGCCGTGCCGGACGCACAGGCGGTGCCGATCGATCGAGCAGCCGCTGGCGCGGACCTGATCGTCCTGGCGGTCCCCTACGACGGGCTGGTGACGGCCCTGCAGGCGCTCGGCGACGTCGGCGGGGGCGTGCTCGTCGACGCCACCAACGCCGTGCGCCAGACCCTCCCCGACGGCTGCGACAGCGTCCTCGACGTCATCCGACGCAGCCTGCCGCAGGCGACGGTGGTCAAGGCCTTCAACACCGTCGGTGCCGAGGTCATGCGCGCACCGAGCGTCGACGGCCGGGCGGCGTTCTTGCCGATCGCGGGTCCGAGCCCGGCTGCCGAGCGCGTCCGTGACCTCGCCGCGACCATGGGGTTCGAGGCGCTCGTCATCGGCGACGAATCGACCGCCCGGCTGCTGGAGGACCACGCCCGCCTCTGGATCCACCTGGCCATGCGCGTCGGGGTCGGACGTGGCTTCGCGTTCGGGCTGCTCCGCGAGCAGGGCGACGATCATGGCTGAGCCGTCGACGCCACTGCGCGCAGGTCCCCCGGCCGACGACACCTCGGTGACGACCGTCGTCAGACGTCGGGTCCGCCCCGAGCGTCGCGCCGAGTACGAGCAGTGGCTGCGTCGTCTGCTCGAGGACGCTCGCACGCTCGAGGGATTCCTCGGCGCCGAGGTGGTGCGCCCTCCTGCCGGCGCGACGGCGCCCGAGTACACGAGCATCTTCCGGTTCGCCACGCTCGAGCACCTGCGGGCCTTCGAGACCAGCGACCTGCGCGCCCGCCACCTCGAGCAGGTGGTGCCGCTGGTCGAGGCCGACGCCATCTTCGAGCGGCACACCGGCCTGGAGCTGTGGTTCGAGGCCCCGCCCGGGACGGTCGTGCCGCAACCCGTGCGCTGGCGGATGGCGCTGGTGCTCGGCACCGTCGTCTACCTGCTCGTGCTGGTGTTCGGGTTCGTGGCAGGACTCGTCCTCGGCGACGTGCCCTACCCCGTCCGGCTCGCCATCGTCATCGCGGTCGAGATCGTCCTGATGACCTACCTCATCCTGCCGTGGCTCACCCGGCGGCTCGCGGGATGGATCTACCCGTCCACGACGACCAAGCGGTAGCCCAGCCGGACGGCGGGGGTCGAGGGTCTGGACAGGGGCACAGAGGGGCCGTAAGTTACGGTTGCGTAAGTTGAGGGTGCCGGTGCCGGTAGCCCGTCACGTCCCACCGCCCGGAAAGGCCCTGCATGTCCGCGACCCGTCTGTCCGACCGCGATCTGCTCGCCGAGCTCGAGCCCGTCGCCGAGGAACAGCTGCGCGCCCCCGAGAAGATCGCCGAGGAGTGGTTCCCGCACGACTACATCCCGTACTCGATGGGTCGTGACTTCGACAAGGACCCCTGGACCCCGGATCAGTCGCGGGTGAGCGGGGTGGCGCAGGTCGCCCTCGAGGTCAACCTCATGACCGAGGACAACCTGCCGTCCTACCACCGTGAGATCCATGCGATGTTCGGCCACGGGGACGGTGCCTGGATCAACTGGGTGCACCGCTGGACCGCGGAGGAGGGGCGTCACTCCATCGTGTTGCGCGACTACCTCGTGGTCACCCGGGCGGTCGACCCGGTCGAGCTCGAGCGCGCCCGCATGGCCCAGGTCATGCAGGGCTACGACCACGACAACAAAGGCACCCTGACCGGGATGGCCTACGTGGCGTTCCAGGAGCTCGCGACCCGGGTCAGCCACAAGAACACCGGTCGGTACTCGCAGGACCCGGTCGCCGACAGGATCATGTCGCGTATCGCCAAGGACGAGAACCTGCACATGCGCTTCTACCGCGACATGCTCGGCGCGGCGATGCACATCGACCCCTCGGCCGCGGTCGAGGCGATCGTCGACGAGGTCATCGGCTTCGAGATGCCGGGTGCGGGGATGAAGCAGTTCCTGACCAAGTCGGCGCAGATCGCCAACGCCGGGATCTACGACCTGCGCATCCACCACGACGACATCGTGTGGCCGCTGCTGCGGCACTGGAAGGTCTTCGAACTCGAGGGGCTCGACGAGCATGCCCAGCAGCGTCGCGAGGAGCTCGCCGAGTTCCTGACGCAACTCGACGCGACCGCCACCCGGTTCGAGGAGAAGCGTGCCGCCCGCGAGGCGCGTCGCGCTGCGCGCGCAGAGAAGGTCTGAGCGAAGCGCGCAGAGAAGGTCTGAGCGAAGCGCGCA
>CAYTLZ010000057.1:10361-19633 GCA_964438785.1 uncultured Actinomycetota bacterium
CGCGCAGAGAAGGTCTGAGCGAAGCGCGCAGAGAAGGTCTGAGCGAAGCGCGCAGCGAAGGTCTGGGCGGCGCGTGGGCCGGTGCTGTGCTGGCAGTAGCCTCGCGACGCTCCCGACCGCAGGCGACGCCCCGTGTCCAACGACGATTTCGAGCAGGCCCTGGCTGCCCTGACCGCCCGTGGTCCGGGGCGCATGCTCCCCGATCTCGACCGGATCACCGCGCTCGCGGGGCTGATGGGCGACCCGCAGCTCGCCTATCCGACCGTCCATGTGACGGGGACCAACGGCAAGGGCTCGATCGTGCGCATGGTCGGGGCGCTGTGCTCCGCGGCCGGGTTGTCCGCCGGGACCTACACCTCGCCGCACCTGCAGAGCGTGCGGGAGCGTTTCGGTCTGGCCGGCCGTCCGATCGGTCCGCAGCGGTTCGCTGACGTCCACCGGGAGGTCGAACAGCTCGCCGCCCTCGTCGACGCACGGATCGCGGCCGACTGGGCGGGCGAGGGTGCGCCCGACCGGGTCACCTATTTCGAACTGCTGACGGCGATGGCGTTCTGGTGGTTCGCCGACGTCCCGGTCGACGTCGGCGTCATCGAGGTGGGCATGGGTGGCCGCTGGGACGCGACCAATCTGGTGCGTGGCGACGTCGCCGTGCTGGGCCCGATCGACGTCGACCACACCGAGCTCGGGACCACCCCCGAACAGGTCGCCGGCGAGAAGGTCGGGATCATCAAGCCCGGCGCCCAGGTCGTCACCGCCCGTCAGACCCCGGAGGTCGATGCGATCATCACGGCGGCGGTCGAGCAGGCGGGCGCCACGCTGTGGCGGGTCGGTGACCACGTCGAGGTGGTGGACCGATCGGTGGCGGTCGGTGGCCAACTGCTCGAGTTGCGGGTGGGGGAGCGCACCATCGACGAGGTGCTGCTGCCCGTCTACGGCGCGCACCAGGCCGACAATGCGGCGCTGGCGCTCGGTGCGTTCGCCGCATTGACCGGTGCATCATTCGCCGCGATGGAGGACGACGTCATCCGTCACGGACTCGGCGCGGTCGCCATCCCCGGCCGTCTGGAGATCGTGCACCGCGATCCGACGGTGGTGCTCGACGGGGCGCACAACCCCCACGGAGCAGCCGCCGCGGCCGAGGCCCTGCAGGAGTCGTTCGGCTTCCGGGAACTGGTGCTCGTGGCGGCGTGCTTCGACGACAAGGACATCGCCGGGATCCTCGGCGCGTTCGCCGCGGCGGCCTCCCATGTGGTCGTCACCCGGGTCGACCACCCCCGTGCGGCACCGTTGGAGCGGATGCGGGCCGTGGCGATGGAGGTCTGGGGCGACAGCGGCACCGTCGTCGAGGTGGCGACCGACATCGGTTCCGCCCTGACCCTGGCGGAGTCGGTCGCCCGGGAGGGTGACGGGATCCTGGTCGCCGGGTCCCTGCACACGGTGGGTGCGGCCCGCGACCGGTATCTGCCGATCGGGGACGGCACCGACGACGACGCGGTCGTGCGCGAGCCGGGGGACCTCGACACCGACGACGAGGAACTGCTCGACGTGCTCGAGGACGACGACGCCTTCGAGGCCGCCATCGAGCAGATGCTCGACGCCGCCGAGGACCTCGGTGCCGGACCCGAGGCCGGTGACCCCGACGACCGCGGCTGACAGACGGTCCCCGCCATGGGGACATGGCCGCGTTTGCCGTGGGACCGCTGGCCGGGCAGGCTCCCCGCCACCTGCCGCACCGACGCGCGCAACCCCGACCGTCCACCAACCCCACCATCCGCCCCGCAGACCGAACCCGGAGTTCCCATGGCCATCGAACAGACCCTGATCCTCATCAAGCCCGACGGCGTCGCCCGCGGGCTCGTCGGCGAGGTCGTCGGTCGGATCGAACGCAAGGGCTTCGCGCTGCGGGCGCTGGAGCTCAGGACCCTGCCGCGCGAGATCGCCGAGGAGCACTACGGCGAACACACCGACAAGCCGTTCTTCGGTGAGCTGGTCGAATTCATCACCTCGGGGCCGCTGGTCGCGATGTGTGTCGAGGGTGAGGGCGCGATCGCCGGGATGCGCACGCTGATGGGTGCCACCAACCCGTTGGAGGCCACGCCAGGCTCCATCCGCGGCGACTTCGCCACCGTGATCGGGGAGAACATCGTCCACGGGTCCGACTCGCCGGACTCGGCCGCGCGTGAGCTCGAGCTGTTCTTCCCCGGCCGGTTCTGACCGGCCGTGTGACCGCCGGGCGCCGACCACGTCGGCGTCCGGTCGGGTGCGGCCCGGTCGCCGAATGGGCGGCTCAGCGCAGATCGACGTCACGGCCGAGCGTGCGGGCCGCCAGTGCCTCGAGCAAGGGGAGCGCGACGGCCAGCGGGCGACTCTGCTCGTCGCCGTACAGCTCGAGCAGCAGCCCGCCGCCATCGGGGTGGGCCTCACCGATGGCGATCAGGTAGCGGTGGCCGAATTCGGTGAGCAGCGCACGTTCGGCGGCATCGGCGCGGGGGTCGTCGACGTCGACGACGAAGCCGCTGCCGGTGGCGATGGCCCGTTCGGTGACGGGGAAGTCGGCGACCTCGTAGACCTCGTCGTCCATCGAGACGAACGGCGCGAAGTTCGGTCGTCGACGGCGCACGTGCAGACTCTGGATGTGGACGGTGGCGCGGCCCGTGGGTTGCTCGGACAGCGCGTAGCGGTTGAGATCGAGCAGGGAGACAGCGAGCTCGCCGAGCCCCTCCAGTCGATTGCGCGCCGGGCCGTCGATCTGGTCGGCCCACCGCCACAGCGCCGCATCGCTGCCGACCCCGCGGTCGATCACCGCCCGGGCGGTTCCCGTGCCCGTCGCGTCGCCGCCGGGAACGCCGGGCGTCGGTGCCTCGACGTCGAGCCCGGCCGGCAGATCGCTGTCCGGGCCGACGGCGACCAGCGGCGCGCCGGTGCGTGACGCGAGGAACTGGGCGGCATCGGCCCGTCGCAGCAGGGTCGCGATCGCGTCGTCGTCGCAGCAGCGCACCTGGGCGTAGCCAGCCGACAGCGAGGGCCGCGGCCCGTTGCCACCGGCCAGTCGTCGGCGGATCCGGTCGAGGATCGACTCGATGTCGGAGCTGCCACCGGTCATGGCGAGGCAGAACTCGTCGCCCCCGAGTCGGGCGGCGAACACGTTCGGCGTCGTGGCGGCCACACGGGTCAACGCGTCGCCCACCTCGACGAGCACGGCGTCCCCGGCGGGGCTGCCGTGGACGTCGTTGATGGCCGACAGGCCGTCCACGTCGAGCAGCAGCAGACCCATCTCGGTGTCCCCGGCACACGCGGCCCCGAGATGGCGCTCCAACGCCCGACGGTTGCCCAGTCGGGTCAGTGGGTCCTCGTCGGCGAGTCGGGCCAGTTCACCGACGTGCTCGGTCCGCCGGATCGCGAGCGCCACCACGTTGGCGACGGCCCGGAGGAACGGTGCATCGGACGCCGTGAACGCCGGTGTGTCGCGGTTGGTGGTGGCGTAGACCTCCCCCCAGGTGGTGCCGTCGATCACGATCGGGACCGCTGCGCTGGAGCCCTTGTCGAGCAGGTCGAGCATCTGCTCCTCGGGCGGATCCTGGCCGGCACCGGCCACCGCCACGTGGATCGCCTGGTTGAGCAGGCGCTCCGTGGCCCGCGGGAACGCGCTGAAGGGGTAGGCCTCGTCAGTCGGTCGGCGTTGCTCCCAGCCGGCGAGTTCGCCGACGTTGACCAGGGTGTGCTGGACGCCCCGATCGCGTTCCAACCGGGTGATCGACAACGACGCGGCACCGAGTGCGACCCGGGCCTCCTCGGCCGTGACCTCGAGCACGTCGAGCAGCGTGCCGGCACCGCTGACGGCGCGGGTGAGCGCCGACATCGAGCGCAGACGTCGGGAGGCCTCGTCGCGGTGGCGGAGTCGGGCCTCCAGGGTGCGCAGCTGGGTGATCGGTGCCGGCTCGGGGTCGGTGCCATGCCACCATGCCTCGATCCGCTCACGGGTCGACGCGGACAGGGGTGTCCCGAGTCGTGTGAGCGTCGTGGTGAGCTCCGCACGCTCGTGACGGGCGATGCTCAGCAGCCACGCTGCAGCGGCGAGCTGGCCCGGACCCGCGTCCGGGAGCAGGCCGGGACCGGCACCCAGCTCACGGGCGAGGTCGACGGCCGCGGCCGATCCGCTCTTCGGGGTCACGACCTCCGCGAACCGTTGCGGCGCGTCGTGGATCGTCGCGAGGACGGCGGCGATGTCGGCCTGACGCCGATCGATGCCCAGCGTCTCACCCAGCAGCAACGCCAGTTGCTGGGCGTCGGCACGCACCGACTGTGGCCGGGGGGCGGCGGTCACCAGCGCGAGGGCGAGCGCGAGGGCGAGGTCGATCGCCTCGTTGGACAGGCGTCGCTCGGTGCCGGTGGCCGCCACGGCCGGTCGCTGCGCGGGCGGTGGGGACAGGTCCAGCTCGTCGGCGAAGGCCGGCTTGGCGAACAAGAAGCCCTGGCCGTACACGCAGCCCCAGGCCTGCAGCGTGTGCGCCTGCTCGGGTGTCTCGATGCCCTCGGCCACCACGCGCAGCCCCAGCGCCCGACCGAGTCCGATGGCGGCCTGCACGACGAGCGCCCGCCCGCGCGGCGGCTCCGTGATGGCACCGACCGACGCCACGAAGGACCGGTCGAGCTTGATGGAGCGCGCAGGAGTCGCGGCGAGCAGGTCGAGCGAGGCGAAGCCGGTCCCGAAGTCGTCGATCGCGACCTCGATGTCGAGCGCGTCGAGGGTCGACAGCGTGGCCTCCGCGACACCGTCGGGCCCGAAGGCCGCGGTCTCGGTCACCTCGAGGATGACGTCGTCGTGGTCGAGCCGGGTGTGTTCGAGGGTCTGCTGCAGGGTCGCGACGAACCGTTCGTCGCGGAGTTGCCAGGGTGAGATGTTGACGTGCAGCTGCAGCTCGGCCAGTTCCGGTCGGCTGCGCCAGGCCGTGAGCTGGCTGCAGGCGTGGATGAGGACGTAGGTCCCGAGCGCATCGATGAGGCCGTCGTCCTCCGCGACGGCGACCACGGCGGCGGCCGTGCCCAACCCGGCGTCCTCGCCGTCGTGCAGCCGCAACAGCGCCTCGACGGCGACCAGACGCCGGTCGTGCAGCGCGACGATCGGCTGGTAGGCGACCTGGACCCGGCCCTCGGCCAGTGCGGCCGCCAACCGACGTGCGGAGCGACCCGCGTGCGGCTGCTCGTCACGTTGCCAGCGGTCGAGCGCCGCATCGATCAGCGTCTGGAGACGTCGGGGGACGGCCGCGGTCATCCGGTCGCCCGGATGGTCGGTCGGCCGTCATCGAGGTGCCGCAGGACGGGTCCGCTCCGGTGCGCGGTCAGGGACGTCGCGAGCTGGACCGCGAGCCCGCACGGCACGCTGCGCTCGTCGCCCATCAGCTCGAGCAGCAGCCGCTGGCCGTCGAGCTCGATGGGCAGACCGATCACGTAGCGGTGTCCGAGTTGCTCCAGCATGGCCCGTTCGGCGGCGTCGGCGAGGGGATCGTCGACGTCGACCGCGAACGGGAGACGGTCGGCGAAGGCCCGCCGGGTCAGGGGATAGTCGTCGAGGTGGAACACCTGCTCGACCAGGGGCGCGGCGATCCCCGTCTGCTCGACCGTGCGGCCCATGCGCCGGATGTGGGCCTGGACGATGGTCAGGGCTCCGTCGGGCTGGACCAGGCTGACCACCCAGCGGTTGAGATCGAGCAGGGCGGTCAGCAGATCACCAAGGGCTTCGAGTCGTGCGCCGGCGTCGGGTTCGGTGCCGAGCGTGTCGTGCCACCGCTGGAGCGCGGTCGTGATGTCCAGGTGCGGCTGGGCCCGGGCACCGTGCGCCACCTCGTCGTCGACGCGCTCCGTGCGGCGGGCACCGTGCACGATCAGTGGGGCCCCGGCCCGCTTGGCGTCGTACTGGGCCGCATCGGCCCGGGCGAGCAGCAGCGCGAGGTCGTGGTCGTCGTCGGTGCCGACCGCCGCACCGATGGCCAGGCGTGGCCGAGGTGGCGGTTGCCGGGCCAGCCCGGCGTGGATCGCGTCGATGGCCCCACGCAGCCGCTGCTCGTCGCCGGGGAGGATCAGACAGAACTCGTCGCCCCCGAGCCGGGCGACGAGCGCGTCCTCGATGTCCACGGCGACCGCGGCGAGCACGCGGGCCACGGTGCGCAGCAACTCGTCGCCCGCCGAGTGGCCGAACTCGTCGTTGTGACGCTTGAGGCCGTTGACGTCGATCATCGCGACACCCGGTCCCGAGCGACCGCGTGAGGCCTGCAGCAGCCGGTCACCGTGCGCCTCCAGCCGGCGGCGGTTGGGCAGCCCGGTGAGCGGATCCTCGTGTGCGAGCTGGTCGAGGGCGAGCAGGTCCTGGGTCCGCGCGATCGCCACCCCGACGAGGCCGGCGACCGCGAGCACGAACGGTCCGTCGGCCACGGTGAAGTCCGGCTCGTGTTCGTGGGTCACGGCGTACAGCTCGCCCCACACCTCGCCGTCGACCATGATCGGCGTCCCCGCCCAGCTGCCCTTGCCGAGCCGACGCAGCAGGTCGATCTCGGCGGGGTCGGCATCCGGGTCACCGACGCTGCCGATGTTCACCGACCGGTCGAGGATGCGCTGCGCAGCCTGGCCGTACTCGTGCAGGTCGTAGAACTCGGCGGCCGGGTGGCGTTCCTCCCACGAGGCCAGATCACCGACGTTGACCAGCGTGTGGATCCGCGCCCGGTCGGTCTCGAAGCGTGAGATCGACACGGTGGCGGCACCGAGCACGGTCCGGGCCTCGGAGGCGCAGGCGTCGAGCACGTCGATCAGGTCGCCATGGGCCCCGATCACCAGCGCCATACCGAGCAACGACCGCACCCGGTGCATGCCGGCGTCGCCCACCCGCAGACGCCGGATCGCGTCACGCACGAGCTGGTCGACGTCCGCGAACCCGGGGTCACGATCGATCAGCAGGTCGCCGCTACGGGTGACCATGCCCGAGGGCCACCAGGCGTGGACCGTCCGGCCGATCGCCGCGGGGAGATCGGTGTCGGGGGGCAGGGCGGCCAGCGCCCGGGTGCACGACGTCCCGGCGGCGCGTGCGGCGGCCAGGTCCCGGACGAAGGCGGCGAGCGCACCGAGCGGGGCTGTCGGTGCGGGGTCCGGACGCGCCGTCAGGGCCTGCTCGAGAGCGGTCAGTTCCAGGCCCTGAAGCGCCGGCAGGGCCGTCGGCGTGGTCGCCAGCACGCTGAGCAGCAGGTTGGTGTCGGCGCGGTCACGGTCCATCGTCGTCGCGGCGGCGAGCGCGCGCGTCAGTTCGACGGCTGGTCCGTAGATCGCGTCACGGTCCGGGGTTCCGGTCAGCAGCAGCGTGGCGGCGGCCGCCGCCAGTTCCTGGGCTGCGGCCGGCAGCCGTGCGGAACCTCCGGCGGCGCGCGTCGTGATCACGTCGGCCGCCGCCGGAACCAGCGCGCCGGCCGGCCCCGGTCGCCCGAAGTGGTGGCCCTGCGCGTACCGGCAGCCCCAGCTGCGCAGGACGTCCGCCTGGGCCGCCGTCTCCACGCCCTCGGCGACCACCCGCAGACCGACGGAGCGGCCGAGTCCGACCGCCGCCTCGACCACCACGCCACGGCCGCGGACGACACCGCCGGTGCCGATGGCCTCGACGAAGGTCCGGTCGATCTTCAGGGTGCGGGCCGGGATGCGGGCCAACAGATCCAGGGAGGCGTAGCCGGTGCCGAAGTCGTCGATCGCGAGTTCGATCCCGCGGGCCTCGAGCACCTGCAACGTGCGTTGGGCGACACCGTCGTCGCTGAGCGCCGCGGTCTCGGTGACCTCCAGCACCAGCGAGGCGGGACGCACGCCCCGCCCGGACAGGATGCGTTCGACGGCATCGGGGAACGTCGGCTCCTGCAGTTGTACGGGGGAGACGTTGACGTGGATCTGCCAGTCGGCACCGCCCGGCATGCCCTGCCACACGGCGAGTTGCCCGACCGCCAGGTCGAGCACGGTGCGACCGATCGCGTCGATCAGGCGACTGCGCTCGGCGACCTCGACGATGGCGACGATGGAATCGAGCTCGGGATGGCGGTCGGTCGGCAGTCGCAACAGCGCCTCGGCTCCGACGGTGCGTTCGGTGTCCAGGGCCACCAGCGGCTGGTAGGCGACCGCGAGCCCGTGCGCCCCGAGGTGGTGCGCCAGGAACGTCGCCGCGGGGTCCGTGTCGTGGCCGTGGACGCGGTGCCATCGATCGAGCTCCACCCGCAACAGCGGGTGGGCCAGGCCCGATGCCGACGTGTGATCCATGCGCTCCCCGGTCGAGTGCCCGCAGGCACACGGCGCTGCCGCGGTCCTCGACGTCTGCCGCGGCCATCCTCACCGACCCGTCGGCCGCCGACCGGCCCGAACCCGTCCTGTCGTGCGTTCCGTGCGCGTACGGGCACTGCGCGCGCACCCGGCGCTCGAACGGGGCGGTGTCATCGCGCTGTCCACAGGGGCGCGCGGACCCGGGTGGTGCCGGGCCGGGCCGCCGCTGCACGCTGCGGCGTCCACACGTCCACGTCCACGTCCGGCCACAGCCCACAGGAGCCGACCATGAGCCGTTCGCATCCCCCGATCGAGGCCGCCGAGCAGGCCGTCACCGTGTCGGCCGCCGCCGCGTGGTGCGACGGGCCCAGCCGCGGGTCCGCGCCCAGTCGCATCGCATCCGGGTCGGAGCACGGCACGGCGGCGGTCGTGGTGGATCCCGCCGCGGACGCGATGACGGCGTGGTTCGCCCCGGCCGAGCCCGAGCGACGCATCGAGGTCACGAGCCCGCAGGACGCCGCGACGCTGCTACTGCCGGCATTCGCCGGTGCTGACCGTGAGCGCTGCGTCAGCGCCCTGTTGGACACCAAGCACCGCCTGCTGCGCGTCGCGCTGGTGTCGGTCGGCAGCATCGACCACACGTTCATGGCCCCACGGGAGATCTTCCGCGACGCCCTGCTCGCCAATGCGTCCGCCATCGTGGTCGCCCACAACCATCCCAGCGGGGATCCGGAGCCGTCCCGCGACGACGCCGCGGTGACGCGCCGGCTGTCGCGCGCGGGGGAGTTGGTCGGCGTCCGGGTCCTCGATCACCTGGTGATCGGCGCCGGTCGGTGGGTCAGCCTCGCGCGCCGCGGTGTGCTGGAGCCGGCGGTGGCGTGAGGCGGCCGGAGTCGTATCGGTGCAGGTGAGCGGGGTCATCGGGCTCGGACGGGGCCGTCCGGAGGGGGCACGCCGGCGCACGCGTGGACGGGCCCGGTGATAGCTTGCGA
>CAYTLZ010000058.1:0-18893 GCA_964438785.1 uncultured Actinomycetota bacterium
CGAAGTGGCGTGCGATCGACTCCTCGTCCCCGAGGGCCGCCAACGTCCACGCCCGTGCCGTGTGGGCGTTGGTCATGGTCTCCAACGTCGTGAACGTCTTCGACGCGATGATGAACAGCGTCTCCGCGGGATCGAGGTCGCGGGTCGCCTCGGCGAAGTCGGTGCCGTCGACGTTGGAGACGAAGCGGACGGTCAGATCGTGGTCCGCATACGACCGCAATGCCTCGTGGGCCATCACCGGGCCCAGATCCGAGCCGCCGATCCCGATGTTGACGATGTTGCGGATCGGCCTGCCGGTGTGGCCGGTCCACTCCCCGGTGTGCACACGCTCGGTGAAGGACGCCATCTCGTCGAGGACCTCGTGGACGTCGGCCACGACGTCCACGCCGTCGACGACGATCGAGACGTCACGCGGGGCACGGAGCGCCACGTGCAACACGGACCGATCCTCCGTGACGTTGATGCGGTCCCCCCGGAACATGGCATCGATCCGCGACCGCAGCCCGCTCTGCTCGACCAGGGAACCCAACAGGCCCAGCGTCTCGTCCGTGATGCGATGCTTCGAGAAGTCCATGTGCAGGCCGAGTGCATCGACGCTCAGACGTTCGGCCCGGCCGGGGTCCTTCTCGAACAGCGTTCGGAGGTGGATGCCACTGAACGCCTCACGGTGGGCGGCCAACCGCTGCCATGCCGCCCGCTGCGTTATCGGTCCCACATCGCTGTCCCTGTCGACGTCCGGGTGATAGGCCGCTGCAGAGACTGCCGGTGCACCGGGTGCTTGTCCAGCCTGACCAACGTGCGGGGGAGCCGGATGCACCGGCTGCGGTAGCGTGCGTGGTGTTCGGGCGGATAGCTCAGCTGGCTAGAGCGCCTCGTTTACACCGAGGAGGCCGGGGGTTCGAGCCCCTCTCCGCCCACGTCCGCCCACGGCCGGTCGACCGCTCGGTGGTGTGTGTGGGCCAACCCGTCCGAGACGTGCGGCGGCGCGAACTCGCACGACCGTCACGCAACCGATCGAGGCCCGCCCGTGACCGCCGTTCCCCCCGCCGTCGTCCGCGCGGTCGATGCCGCGCTCGAGGCCACGGTCGTGCTGTCGTTCAGCCGTATCGGCTACGAGGTCCGATCGCGCCTGAGCAACTGGTCCGATGTCGCGGAGCTCCCCGGTACCGGTCGCCGCGTCCTGGTCACCGGGGCCAATTCCGGCTTGGGCTATGCAACGGTCGTGGGGCTGCTGCGGGCGGGCGCACACGTGCTGTTCACCGTGCGCAGCCAGGACAAGGGCGAGGCGACGCTCGAGCGTCTGCGCGGCGAACTCGGGCAGGGACCCGCGGATCGGGCCGGCTTCGAGGTGCTCGACCTCGCCGATTTCGCCAGCGTCCGTGCCTTCGCCCGGCGGCAGCTGGATGCTGATGCGCCCCTGGACGCGATCGTGCACAACGCCGGTGCCCTGTTCGACAGTCGTGCGGAGACCGTCGACGGCCTCGAGCGCACCTACCAGATCCACGTCGTCTCCCCCTTCATGCTCACGGCGCTGCTGCTGCCCGAGCTCACCGAGCGATCCGCCTCGCGGGTCGTGACGGTGACCTCCGGCGGGATGTATGCGGAGAAGCTCGTCGCCGGGCGCGTCGACTCGCCCGGCGACTACCGCGGCACGGTCGCCTATGCGCGGGCGAAACGCGCGCAGGTCGTCCTGACCCGCGAGTGGGCGCGGCGCTTCGGCGACCGCGGCGTGAGCTTCCACGTCGCGCATCCCGGGTGGGCACTGACGCCGGGCGTGGAGTCGTCGCTGCCCGGCTTCCGCAAGCTGATGGGCCCGATCCTGCGCGACGCCGACCAGGGGGCGGAGACCACGACCTTCCTGGCACTGGCAGACGATCTGCCCACCGACGGTCGCCTGTGGCACGACCGGCGCGCCCGCAGCGAACACAAGGTGCCGTGGACGATTCCGGATCGCGGCGAAGCCGGTGAGCTGTGGGCGCGGGTCTGTCGTGACGCCAGCATCGATCCGCAGGCCTGACGCGAACGCCCCGGGACCGTCCGCGCCACCGCACGACCCCGAACACCGGAAAAGTCCACGCCGATCCGGAGTTCCACCATGTCCGACGCCCCCGTCCAGCTCATCATCGGTGCCACGGGTGCCGCCGGCAGCGCCACCGCGCGTCGACTGGCCACCGCCGGTGCCCGGGTCGTGATCGCCGGCCGGGACGAGACGGCGCTGAAGGAATTGGCCGGCGAGCTCGACGCTGACGTGGACGTACGCACGGTCGATGCCCGAGACCTCACCGCCGTCCACGAACTCGTCGACGCCGTGGTCGAGGACCATGGCCGCATCGACGGTGTCGCGAACCTCGCCGGGTCGGTGCTGCTCAAGCCCGCGCACCTCACCACGCCCGACGAGTGGGCCGACACGATCGCGACCAACCTCACCTCGGCGTTCGCCGTGGTCCGCGCCGCTGCCCCGGCGATGCGCAAGAACGGCGGCTCGATCGTGCTCGCGTCGTCGGCCGCCGCCCAGACGGGTATCGCCAACCACGAGGCCATCGCCGCCGCCAAGGGCGGCATCATCTCGCTGGTGCGTTCCGCCGCCGCGACCTACGGCGGCAAGGGCGTTCGCGTCAACGCCGTGGCCCCGGGCCTCGTCGAGGCGAAGATGACCGAGAAGCTGGTCGGCAACGAGGCCCAGGCCGACGCCTCACGGGCGATGCATGTCCTCGGCCGACTGGGTCAGGGCGACGACATCGCCAGCGCGGTCGCCTGGCTGCTGGACCCGGAGAACACCTGGGTGACCGGTCAGGTCCTGGGCGTCGACGGCGGCCTGGGCCAGGTCCGCACGCGACCCAAGGGCTGAGTGCCGGTCGGCCGACGCTGCGCAGCCGACGAACGGAGCTCCGTCACCGGCCGGACGCCCGGTGACCCCGCCGAAGCCCAGGTGTGCCGCCGGTAGCCTCACCGGAGTCGGTGCCGATGTGATCGCACCGCGATCTCGACGCCAACTGGAGACGATGTGAGCGATCAACCGAATCCGACCCCCGAGCAACCCGCGGGGCAGAACAAGCAGGTGCAGGTCGTCGTGCCCGACGATGCCAAGCACGGCCAGTACGCCAACTTCCTGGTGGTCTCACACTCGGCGCACGAGTTCACGCTGGACTTCTGCCAGCTCCAGCCGGCCAAGGAGCAGGGCAAGGTCAATGCCGAGGTCGTGTCCCGGGTCCGTATCGCCCCGACGATGGTCGGGCGGGTCCTGAACGCCCTGAACACCAACCTGTCGAACTACGAGGAGCGTTTCGGCCAGGTCAAGGCACTGGGCTGACCGTGTCGAGCGATCCCCGCACCGCGCTGCCCGCCGGCATCGAACCCGGTCCACGCTTCGCGGACTGGGCCCCGACGCGCCCCGCCTACGTCGTCTGCGACGTGGACGGCACGCTGGTCGGACCGGACGTCCTGGCGACCGCCGGCGTCGTGGCCGCCGTTGGTCGGGCGGCACGGGCCGGGCTGGCCGTCGGCTACGCGACGGGGCGCATGCGTGACGCCGTGGGCCCACTGCACACGCAGCTCGGGACGCCCGGACCGCATGTGCTGCACAACGGTGCCGAGGTGCGCGCGCGGGGGGTGACCGTCCACCGGTGGCCGCTCGATGCGGCACAGGTCGATGCACTGCTCGCCATCGCCCACGTCCGGACCGACGCCTACGTCGAGATCTACACCGAGTCCGGTTACGTGGCGTCGTCGCGCGACCAGCGGGCGGCCCCGCACTGGGACCTGCTCGGTGCCGAGCCCCGGCAGGTCATCAGCCGGGCCGCCGATCTGCGCGGTGCACCGGTCATGAAGGCGACCTTCGCCGCCTTCGAGCCGCGGGCGATCGACGAACTCGTCGAGGCCGTCGCCGCTCTCGGACTCATGCCCGGGCCCGCCGGGTCACCGCGCACCCCCGGGTTGACCTACGTCAACGCGACGCACCCCGACGCGGACAAGGGTCGCGCCCTGCTGCGCGCGGCCGCGCACATCGACGTGGCGATCTCGTCGGTCGTCGCCATCGGCGATGCGGCCAACGACGTCTCCATGCTGGAACGGGCCGGGACGGCCATCGCCATGGGCCAGGCCGACCGGGCCACCCGGGCCTCCGCCCATCTGATCGCCCCGGACGTCACCCACGACGGGGCCGCGGTCGCGATCGATGCGGCGGTGGCCTGGTACGAGGCCGGGGCGTCGACCGCCACGGTGGACACCGGGGACACGACACGATGAGTGTCGCGCTCCCCGAACGACGGCGACTGCCGCTCGTCGCCCGCCTCGCGCCGGACCACCCCGCCTACGAGCTGATCCTCGCGGCCCACGACGCCGCGATCGCCGCCGGCTCGCCCGGTTACAGCGACCCGTTGACGGGCTACTTCGTGTTCACCGCCGCGGAACACTGGCAGCGGGGCACGTGCTGCAACAGCGGGTGCCGGCACTGCCCCTACGCCGCCGGCCCCCGGGGCCCGTCCGGCCGGGAGGTCAGCCGCTGACGCCGGGCAGCTGCTCGGGAGCCACGAAGGTCGCGAGTCCGAGGACGGCGAGCATGCCGAAGAACTCCGCCGAGATCGCGATCGCGATCAGGAACCAGACGAGCACGCGGCGACGGTCCGCGCCCGCGGCGATGGCCGCGACCGCAGCCACGTGCGAGCCCACGACGAACGGCCCGAGGAACGCCAGTCCCGGGATGCCGTAGCGGTCGAACAGCCGCCGGGCCCGGCGGCTCGAGGCCCCGCCGCGCCGACGGGTGTCGGCGGCGGCCCGCGCCGGACGTCGCGCGGCCCACCAGCCACGCAGCCGGTCCCCGGCGACGATGAGCGGCACCAGCGTGGCGGCGTTGCCGAGGAAGCCGACGACCATCGTCGGGACGATGGGCAGACCCACGAGGATGCCCGCGGGGACCGCGATCCACACCTCCACCACGGGTGTCGCCGCGGCGACGAACACACTGAGATACAGCAGCACCCGGCTCATCGGACGGATGTCGATCCCGGTGCCATCGCCCCGGTGACGATGATTGCGGCGTCGACGCTCAGCCCGATCCGGGCACCTGGTAGTTCGGTGCCTCGTGGACCACGTCGAGGTCGTGCACGTGTGACTCGCGCGCACCCGCGGCACTCTGCTTGACGAACACGGCCCGCTCGGCGAGCGCCTGCAGGTCGGGTGCCCCGACGTAGCCCATCCCGGAGCGCAGGCCACCCTCGAGCTGAACCGTGACCTCGCCGACCGTGCCGCGGTAGGGCAGCAATCCGGAGACACCCTCGGGCACGAGCTTGGACGGGCGTCGCGCCTCGGCGGCGCTGCCCGTGGCCTTGTCGGCCTGGAAGTAGCGGTCCGCCGAACCGGCGCGCATGGCGTCCATGGAGCCCATGCCGCGGTATTCCTTGTAGCGCCGACCGCCGACGAGGACGAGCTCACCGGGTGACTCGTCGGTCCCGGCCAGCATGTTGCCGACCATGACCGCCGTCGCCCCGGCGGCCAACGCCTTGACGAGGTCGCCCGAATAGCGCACCCCGCCGTCCGCGACGACACCGACACCGAGCTCCGCGCCGACCTTCGCGGCCTCGAGCACCGCGGTGAACTGCGGCATACCGACGCCCGTGACCACCCGGGTGGTGCAGATGGAACCCGGACCGACTCCCACCTTGACGATGTCGGCCCCGTGCTCGACACACGCCCGGACCCCCTCACCGGTGGCGACGTTGCCGACCATCAGGGCGACGTCCGGATGCCGGTCCTTCAACTTCGCGGCGAACTCGAGGATGCCGGCCGAGTGCCCGTGGGCGGAGTCGATGGTGAGCAGATCCACGCCGGCCGCCACCAACGCCTCGGCCCGCTCCTCGGCCTCGTCGCCGACCCCGACGGCGGCGGCGCACAGCAGGCGACCGCGCCGATCCTTGGCGGCGGTCGGATACTTGCGAACCTTCTCGATGTCCTTGAACGTGAACATCCCGGTCAACTCGCCGGTGTCCGGATCGACGATCGGCAGCTTCTCGACCCGGGCCTCCTGCATCCGGTCGCGGGCCTCGTCGAGCGTGGTCCCGGGGACGGCGGTGACGAGGCCGTCGTGGGTCATGTACTCACGCACCGGCGTGCCGGATGCCGCCTCGAGGCGCAGGTCACGGTTGGTGATGATCCCGGCGAGTCGGCCGTCGGCGTCGACGACGGGGAATCCCGAGACCCGGTAGCGGGCCATCAGTTCGAACGCCATGTCCACGTCGTCGTCGGGCCGCAGGGTGACGGGATCGACGATGAAGCCCGATTCGGACCGCTTGACGTCCTCGACCATCGCTGCCTGCGCGGTGGTCGAGGCGTTCTTGTGGATCACCCCGAGGCCGCCCTGGCGCGCCAGCGCGATGGCCATACCGGCCTCGGTCACACTGTCCATCGCCGCGGACAGCAGCGGCAGATTGAGCCGGATGTCGGGGTGGAGCTGGACGCTGATGTCCACATCACGGGGCAGGACCGCCGACGCCCGGGGGGTCAGCAGCACGTCGTCGTAGCTCAGTGCCTCGGAGATGTCGGCCACCGGTGCGCCTTTGCGGATGCGGGAGCAGGTCGTGATCCGAACGGTAGCGCTGAGCCGTTCCCGCCACCCGCACCGTGCGTCGGTACCGAAGCGCGTCGATGCCGACCGCTCACCGCGTGTCTCGCCCTGCCGGCCACCGACGTCGTGGCCATGGTGTGACGCGCGCGTGCATCGTGGCGGTGCTGGCGTCGCTGGCCGTGGCGTGCGGCTCGCTGGTGTCGACCCCCGCGCCGACACCGGCCGAGGGACGCCTAACCATCGGCGACGAACGCATCGAGCTCGACGTCCATCGCTGCGCCGACATCGGTGGCCGCTTCGCCGCCTCACTCCCCGTCGAGGGCGCGGAGACGACCCTGACGGCAACCGGGCGGACCGACACGCAGGACCCCGTCGGCGTGCAGGTGCGTCGGACACGGTCCGCGGCCGCTCCCCATGTCGTCCAGAGCGTGGAGATCGGCCTCGGCGATCCGGAACGGTCCTTCGAGGCGTTGGTGCTCTACCGCGCGTTCGACGAGGACACCGGTCGGTGGACCAGCATCGATCCGGATGCCGCGTCGAGCCGGGTGGATGCCGCCGGACCGCTGCTCGAGCTCGGCGACGGTCGCGTCCGGGCGACCGGGGTCGCCCGACGTGCGGGCACGGGCACGCCGGTCACCGTCACGCTCGAGGCGGACTGTCCGTTGGAGCTGGACGAGGACCCCGGCCTCGCCGTTGCCGGCTGACCGCGACCGTGCCGCGTGGGCCTTTTCAGCGGTCCTGCCGACGGCTACCTTGCGACACATGGATCCTGGCACCGAACGGATGGCGACGCTCACCCAGCTGCGGCGTGGGGCGCTGCCCCACTGCGTGCTCGCCGTGATCGGCGCACAGGAGCGCTACGGCTTCGAACTCGTGAGGATCCTCTCCGAGCGGTCCGGATTCGCCATCAGTGAGGGCACGATCTACCCGCTGCTGTCCCGCCTGCGCCGCGAGGGCCTGGTCGACACGACCTGGCAGGAGTCCGCCGAGGGGCCGCCCCGGCGCTACTACGCACTGACGTCCGACGGCGAACTGGCACTGGCCACGTTCCGCACCGCCTGGGTCGACTTCCGCGAGGCGGTCGACGACCTGCTCACCACGGGGGACAACTGATGGAGCCACGACCGGAGCGGGTCACCGCCTACCTGGCCAGTCTGCAGGCGGCGAGCCATGGGCTGCCGGCCGACATCGCCGACGAGTTGCTCGCCGACGTCCGCAGCCACCTCGACGAGGTCGTCGCCGCGGACGCCGGTGAGGCCGCCATCCGTCAGGCCATCGATGATCTCGGCTCGCCCGAGCAGATCGTCGCCGCAGCGCGTCGCGAGCTGCTGGTCCCGGCTGCCGAGCACACCGATGCCCACCTGGGGTCGGAGGCACCCCGATCGTCCCCCGTCCGGTCCCGCGCTCCTCGGGCGGGCGGCACCGGCGGTCGAGGGACCGGACGCGACGCCCTGACCGTGTTCCTGCTGTTGCTCGGACCGGTCCTCGCGTTCACGGTCGCGGTCCCGGTCGCGCGCACGACCGGGAACCTGCTCGTGCTCGTGCTGGCCATCGTGACCGCGCTGACGCTGGCGCTCGGCGGCACGGTGCTGCTGTGGACCGCGCACGTCTGGACGACCAACGAGAAACTGCTCGGCACGCTCGTGTGGCCCGGCGGTCTGCTGGCACCACTCGCCCTGGGGCTGCTCCCCACACAGAGCTGCGTCACGGACCTGTCGACCGGCCAGGAGATCTGCACGGGCTTCGCACTGCCCGCCCCACTCGGCCCACTACTGCTGGTGGCGCTGGTCGTCGCACCGGTGGTGGTCGCCGTGATGCTGCTCCGGCGGGCCGGTCGACGCCGCGCCACCGACGCCGGCACCGCGATCGATGCGACCGCACCGGGGTAGGCGCGTCCCCCCCTCGCGCCCACGCCCGCTGTGGCGGTGATCAGGCGGCGATGGCCCCGATGTCGGCCAGGGCCTGCTTCCACGCCGACTGGTCACGCGCCTCGGGGACCGGATTGCGGTCGGTGTAGATCACCTTGCCGTCGACGTCGACGATGAAGGTCCCGCGCACCGCGATGCCCAGGTTGTCGTCGAACACTCCGTAGGCCTTCGCGACCTCACCGTGCGGCCAGAAGTCCGACAGCAACGGGAACTCGAAGCCCTGCTCGTGCGCCCAACGGGCGTGGGTCGGCGGTGCGTCGACCGACACCGCGAGCGTCTCGACCGAGTCGTTGCGGAAGGTCTCCAGCGAGTCCCGGATCTGGCACATCTCGCCTTCACAGACACCGGTGAACGACAACGGGTAGAAGACGACGACCACGTTCTTCTTGCCGCGGTAGTCCGACAACCGCACGGGCTTGCCCGTCTGGTCCTTCAGTTCGAAGTCGGGGGCCTCATCGCCGATCTGCACACTCACGGACACGTCCTTGTCGATGGCCGACGCCCGGACACGGCGTCCGGGCGACCAGCGCGGCGAGGCTACCCGCCCGTGGGCCCCTCGACCCGACGACCCGGTGCCCTCGCATCGCCGTCGTCCGGCGCGTCGCGGGCCGGGAATGCGACCAGCCGCGCGGAGGCGTCGGTGGCCAGCGCCGCCTGGACCCCGCGGGCCGAGCGCAGCTCCTCGACGGCGTCGAGTTGCTTCTCGAGCTGCGATCGCCGCGTGGTCGTCAACGCGTCGTAGGCCCGCTGGGTCGTGTCCAGACCGCGCCCGAGCTTGTCGAGCTGCTCGGTGAACCGGCCCCACTGGTCGTTGAAGCCGGCCAGCAGCGTGAGGACCTCGTCCGACGTGCGTTCCAGGGCGAACGCGTCCACCGCGGCCCGGATCACGGCCAGCACGGCGAACAGCGTCGACGGGCCGCACAGCACCACCCGCTGGGCCAACGCGTCGTCGAGCAGCTGAGGATCGTGCTCGTGCACGAAGCCGTAGACCTGTTCGTTGGGGATGAACAGCAGCACGCAGTCGAGCGTGCCGTCCTGCGCATCGATGTAGCCACGGTCGGCGATCTCGCGGATGCGCGCCCGCACGGCCTTGAGAAAGTCCCGACGTGCCGCCGCACGGTCCGCCTCCGCGTCGGCGTCGAGCAGATCGAGGTAGCGCCCGAGCGGGAACTTGACGTCCATGTGCACGACCTGGTCCCCGGGCAGCAGGAAGGTGACGTCCGGGCGCGTGCCCGACCGCGTGGTGACCTGGGTGCGGTAGTTGACGCCCTCGACGAACCCGGCAGCGCGCAGCACGTCCTGCGCCATGCGCTCACCCCACTGCCCGCGCGCCTGCGAACTGGTCAGGGCCTCCCGGAGGCTGGCGGTGGTCCGGCCGAGTTCGACGTGCTGACGGGCGACCCCCTGCAACTGCTCGGAGACCTGACCGAACTGGCTCGCGCGCGCGTGCTCGGCCTGTTGCACGAGCCCGGTGACCTGCTCGAGGGTCTGGGCCATGGAGGCCAGCTGCGCGTCGATCAGTTCCTTGCGCCCCTCGAGGTGGGCCGCACCGGCGCGCGAGCGCGCGTCGAGCTGCTCCCCAGCCACGGCCACGAGGGTGTCGACCGCCCGTTGCAGCTCGTCACCGCCGGGTGCGCGCTGCCGCCGCGACGCCAGCCGGACCCCGGCCGCCCCGGCGGCCGCGACCGCGACGAGCCCGACCAGCACCAGTACGACCGCCGTGACCGGCTCCAACCCACCCATCGTCGCCTCGCTCCATCGGCTCGGACGCCGACTCTACGACCCGGGTGCGACACGCCCGGTCAGGTCGCTCAGGTCTCGTCGACCCAGCCGGCCTGTTCACGCTCGAGGTCGGGGAACGGCTCGTTCTCGAGCAGGTCGTCGTCCTCCCAGTCGAGCGCCGGTTCGCGCCGGACGGGCTGGACGGCCGTGGAGGGGAAGCGCTCCAGCGGCCCCTTCGCGGCGGTGTCCCAGGTGGCGAACGTCAGCGGGGTCTGCAGGTACAGCGCCAGCAGCTCCGCGGTGGCGGTGACCGAGTCGAGGTGGGTGCGCTCGTGGCCGTGGGTGGCGTCGACCCCGAACCCGATGAGCGCGGCGCGGGTCTCCGCACCGGCCTCGAGCGCCGAGGCGACGTCCGAGCGGTAGAAGTGGAACACGTCGCGGTTGACCTCGATGCCGTGTGCCTGACCGAGCGCACACAGCCGCCGCGTGAGGTGGTAGTCGAACGGGCCGTGCATGTCCTGCATCGCGACGGTCACCCCGGTCTCCGTGGTGTGCTGGCCCGGGGCGACGACCGCCGCATCGACCGACAGCATCTCGGCGACCTCCTTCGCGAGCCCGCTGGATGCGCCGTGGCCGACCTCCTCGGAGATCGTGATCAACAGCTGCGCCCCGACCTGCAGCTCGCAGCCCGCATCGATGACGGCCTTGAACGCCGCCAGGGCCGCGGCCACGCCGGCCTTGTCGTCGAGGTGGCGCGAGTTGACGAACCCGGAGCGGGTGATCAGCGGGTAGGCGACCTGCGCGACAAAGTCCCCGACCTGGATGCCCAGGCCCCGCACGTCGTCGGCGCTGGCGACCTTCTCGTCGATCCGCACCTCGACGTGTTCCCAGCCGTGCGGGTGGGTGTCGATCGCGTCGCCGAACGCATGCCCGGACGCCTTGGTCGGCAGGATCGTCCCGGTGTAGGAGCGTTCCGGATCATCGGTGAAGATGGTGACGCGCGTGCCCTCGGAGAACCGGGAACTGTGCGTGCCGATCTGGGTCAGCTTGAGCCGGCCGGTATCCGTGATGTCGTGGACCATGCAGCCGATGGTGTCGGTGTGCACGACCACGGCGCGGTCGAGGTCGTGCTCGGTGCCGTTGCCCGCCAGCGCGCCGACCATCACCCCGCGACGGGTGAGTTCGAACGGCAGGCCGATCTCGCGCAGCCGTTCACCGACCTTCTGCATGATGACGTCGGTCCGGCCCGACGGGCTCGGGATGCGGAGCAGTTCGAGCAACACCTCCTGCATCCAGGCGGTGTCGATCGTGAGCTTGGTGGCGGTGTGGTGGAGAGGCGTCATGGGCGGCACGGTAGCCACCGCTCACCGGCGGCGTCGGACCTCACGGACCCCCGGTCCGAGCGCGGTCGTCTCGACCGCCAGTCCGCTCGCGGCGATCAGCTCCCCGACCCGGCCGGCCGGTCGACCGACCGGGACCGCCAGCTCGAAGCGCGCCCCGTCGGCGTCGTAGACCGGTTCGTCGAGCACGAGCCCGCCGCGCTCGGCCTCACGCCGCAACAGGTGCTCGAGACGGCCCGCCTCGTCGTGCCCGACCTGCAGAGCGAGACACTCGACGGGAACGCGCCGGAGCCGCTCGGCGGCGTCGACCGCGCCTCGGACCGCGTCGCCGTAGGCCCGGACGAGGCCACCGGCACCGAGCTTCGTGCCCCCGAACCAGCGGGTGACGACCACCGCCACGTCCGTGAGTTCGGCACCGACGAGGACGGCCAGCATCGGGGCACCGGCGGTGCCGGCCGGTTCGCCGTCGTCGTTGGAGCGCTGCCGGTCGGCCCGGGGTCCGACGACCAGCGCCGAGCAGTGGTGTGAGGCGTCGTGGTGCGCCCGGCGTCGCGTGTCGACGAGGGCACCGCCGGACGCCAGGTCGTCGATCCGGGTCAGCAACGCCAGGAAGCGCGAACGCTGCACCTCGTGCTCCACCTCGACGGTGGCGACGATGGTGTCGAGCGGGGTCGCGGTGATCGTGTCGTCCATTCCTGCATCGTGGGCTCCGGGGCCCGACCCTCAGACCAGGGCGATCCGTCGGCCCCGGTGACGACCGAGGTGGTCCGCGGTCGCGCGCGCGAGCCGGCGCACGGCCTCACGGGTGGTCTCCACGTCGTAGGCCAGGGTCAGGCGGATGTGGCCGGTGTCGTGGCCGAGCGCATGGTAGATCCGGCCCGGGACCAGGCGGACGCCGTGGTCGGCCGCGGTCGCGACGAACGGATCCGAGGCCATGCCCCCGAGGTGCGCCCACATGGTCATGCCGCCCTCCGGTCGGGTCACGGTCCAGTCGGGCAACTGCTCGGCGAAGGCCTCGAGCGCCGCATCGCGCCGGATCTGCAGTTCCCGGCGGTAGCGGGCAACGAGCTCGTCGAGCTGGCGCATCACGCTCAGCGCGGCCAGCTGGCTCGGGACCGACGTGCCGAAGTCCAGCACCGTCTTGACCCGTCCGAGCCGGTCGAGCAGGGCACCCTCCGCCCGGATCCAGCCGAGTCGCAGGCCCGCCCACGACACCTTCGACAACGAGCCGACCGTGACGACCTGCCCGCCACCGCCCGGCAGGCTGGCCGCCAGCGGCACCGGCGGGGGCGCGTCGATCCACAACTCGTGCATCGTGACGTCGTCGATCAGGATCGTGCCACTGGCCTGGGCGGCCTCGACCACCAGCCGGCGCACCGGCGCGGGCATCAGCACCCCCGTCGGGTTGTCGAAGCTGGGGACGAGGTAGCCGACCGGGGCCCGGCCCTGGCGGAGCGTCCGCAGCAGTTCGACCTGGTCGATCGCCCCGGCCCGATCGAGTGAGACGGCCGCGGGCCGCATCCCGCGGACGGCCAGCAGTTCCCGGATCCCGGGCCAGGTGACCTCCGCGACGACGACGTCGTCACCCGGTGAGGCCAGGGTGGTCAACGCCACGTCCAGGGCCTGCTGCGCACCGTTGGTCACCAGGATCTGCTCGGGCTCGGTCGGCAGGCCCAGCCCGGTGAGCCGGTCCGCGATCGCCCGGCGCAGCACCGGCAGACCGAGCGGCCAGTAGCCGTTGTCCGATTCCCCGATGTCCGCGAGGTCCTCGGGTTCCCACGACCGCAGGGTGGACAGCAGGCCCCGCTCCCCGCGCCAGGCGGCCGTCCGCAGGTCGATCACGTCGTCGCCCCCGCCGGGCGTGGGTGCGTCGGTCACCAGCGCGGCGACACTGGCGTCGAGCGACAGCGACCCGTCGAGCTGCGCGCCACGGGTCGTGCTGCCGCGGACGATGGTCCCGGCCCCGTGCCTGGTCGTCACCAGCCCGTCCTCACGCAGCGTCGCGAAGGCACGCACCACCGTCCCCCGGCTGATGTCCAGTGCCTCGGCCAGACGACGCTCGGCCGGCAGCGGCGTGCCCGGCGGCAGTCGGCCCTGTTCGATCAGCCCGGACAGTGCCACCACCAGCTGTACGGCGGGCCGCCCGGCACCCCGGTCCCACTGGCCGAGCGCCATGCGCAGTGCGTTCGCGTCCACGTGTCCTCCACGAAGGTCGGCGCCCGGGTGGGGGCGGCCACGGGGCGGATCGGCACGGGCCGACTGATCGACCGGTGGCCCCGACGGGTCCACCCATCCTAACTGGACCATTCGACGACTGGACAGGTCCACCAGTAGATCCAATCGGGTCATGATGCGGTGGACGGCGGCCGACACTCCCACCAGTGCCGATCCGCGAACCGCCGCCGATCACCGCCCGAGGAGGCCCACCATGTCCGAGCACGAGACCGACACCATCCGCACCGATTGGAACCGTCTCGCCGGGACGATCGCCGAGCTCGTCCACACCGACGACCCCCGGCTGGGTACCGCGGTGCTGGCCGTCGAGTCGTGGGTCGGCTGCGAGCTCGGTGCCGCGGAGCGGTCCCCGATCGTCCTGGGGCGCCGCTTCGCCCGGGCACACGCCCGCGCGCTGACCACCGGCCGCGCGCCCGTCCCCACCGACCTGCTCGCCGCCGCCTGATCGATGACCAGCGGTCGCGAGCCGGTCACCAGCCGCGGTCGTAGTCGCTGATGACGGTCCGACCGACCTCCTCGGCGCTCATCTGGGTGACGGTGCCACCCGTCATCGCCGCCAGCCGCTGCGCGAACGCGACCAGCCCGGGGGCATCCTCGAGCAGGAAGATGTCGAGCTCGATGCCCGAGCGGGCCAGCCGCATGCCCTCGCGCAGCGTCGCCTCCAGCGTCTCGGGGATCGGCGGCCAGTTGAACAGGCTCCGCCCGTCGACGAGGTGCGCGGTCGGTTCGCCGTCGGTGACCATGATGACGCGCTTGACCGGGCGCGGATCGTGGGCCAGCACCCGGCGGGCCAGCAGGAACGCGTGGTGCATGTTCGTGCCGTAGACGCGTTCGAAGCCGGCCGCGGCGAGGTCGGCCGGTTCCATGCGTCGCGCGTAGTCGCTGAAGCCGATCAGGTGGAACGAGTCCTGGCGGTGCTTGCCCTCGATCAGGGCGTGCAGTGCGAGCGCCATGCGCTTGGCCGGGATGAAGTGGCCCTGCAACGGCATGGAGAACGACAGATCCAGCAGCAGCACGGTCGCCGTGCGCGGGCGCACCTCCTGCTCCACGACCTCGAGATCGTCGGGATGCAGCGACACGCCGCCGACGCCCGGGGCGATGCCGGCCGCGGCGCGGCGCATCACCGCGTTGCGCACGGTGGTGTTGGTCGCGATCGGCTCGCGGTCCCCGAACGTCCAGGGTCGGGTCTGGCCGCTCGGTTCCGGGTCGGAGCCGACCTGCCGGGCCGCCGGCTCCCGGCGGATGCGGGCCAGCAGCCTGGCCAGCGCCTTCTCGCCCAGCAGCCGGGCACCGCGCGGGGTCAGCTGCAGCTCGCCGTCCTTGACGCGCATCGCGCCGGACTGCTCCAACTGGCGTTCGATGGCCTTGAGTTCGGTCAGATCCCCGACCGCGTCGTCGCCCAACGCCCGACGGAGCGCGTCCTCGTCGATGTCGTCGAGCGTCGCCCCGTCGTAGCGCCCGGCGAGCTGCTCGTCGAGGTCGTCGAGCTCGGCGAGCCGTTCGTAGGCGTCGACCATGCGCGAGATCGGGCCGCTCTGCCCGCCGGCCTGCGGCGCATCGGGCATCCCGTCGCCCTCGCCATCTCCCTCGCCCCGCCCGTCGCCCCCGCCGGGCCCCTGGCCGCGGCCCGGTGCGCCGGGAATCCCGTTGGGGAACGCCCCCGGCAGGTTGCGGCCGAGCTGGTCGAGCTGGAACTCGAGGTCGAGGTCGTCGAACACCTCGGAGGCCAGCGCCTGCAGCTGCGCCCGTTGATCCGGCGGCAGCTGGTCGAGGAACTCCTGCGCCGCCTGCGCCCGGCGGGCCATCTCCGCGAGCAACTCGTCGAGGTCGGCCGGCGGGCGGGGCTCGCCGTCCGCACCGGTCACGGGCGGGAGCAGATCGCCGTGCGTCGCGAGGAAGGCTGCGAAGCGTTCCGGTTCGTCGGCCGGCGGGATCCCGAGGTTGTCCGCCCGTGCGGCGAGCAGGTCGTTGAGGTCGGCGAGCATGGCGGCGATACGGGCGAGGTCCTCCTCGGTGACCGCCTCCAACGCGCCCGTCAACGACTGCAGGTGGGCGTCGAGCAGGTCCTTGCGCAGCTTGTCGGCGAGATCGGCGTAGGCCTGGGCCGCGTCGGGTGACGCGAAATCGTGGTCGGCGAGCCCCTTGAACATCCCGGCCGGATCCGGCGGCAGGGTGTCGAGATTCAGCTCCCCGAGCCGGGCCTCGTCGTCGTCGCGCTGCGCGAGCGCCTCACGTTCCATCTCGACGATGTCGTCCAGCGCGTCGGCGAGCTCGGCCAGCGGCCCGGAGGCATCGAGCTGCTCGCGCAGCTCCCGCCGCTCGGCGGCGAGCAGGCGGCGCAGATCGTCCAGACCCCGTCCACCGGCCAGGCCGCGCCGGCGCAGGGCGTCGAGCGCCTCGCGGCCGCCGGAGCCCATCAGCAGGTCGTCGCCGAGCTGTTCGAGCAGCTCGCTGATGTCGGCCCGCTCACCGAGCGGATCCTGCGAGCCGTCCCAGGCGCCGTAGCGTGAGCGCACCATCTACGCGCCGTACCGGACGGACGCGCCGTCGAGCTCGTCGCGGTTGAGCCGCCGGCCGAGGTGCAGGCCCTCGAGCACGAATTCCACCGCCGAGGCAGCGACCTCCGGATCCTCCTGGCGATCGCTCTCCCCGAGCCGCTGCAGCCACTGGGCGAGCCCGTCGATGCGCCCCCCGAACGACGCGAGCACGTCCGCGCCGGGGACCAGATCACCGGTCTCGACCGTCAGCCCGTCGGTGTCGAAGCGCTCGAGCACACCGGTGAAGTCCTGACCGGCGAGATGGCGACGCCACACCGTCAGCAGGGCCCGGGCGAGCGCCTGCTCGACGACCTCGAGCTCACGGCCCTCCTCGAGCAGGTCGAACTCGATGCGACCGAGCGCGGCCGGGATGACCGCGCGCAGGTCCACGACCCGCGGCACGGCGGTGGCGACGCCGGTGCGTGCGGCGCGGCGGACCGCGGCGGCAACCAGGGTCTCGTGGGCCCCGATCGTGAACCGGACCGACACGCCGGAACGCTGGTTGACGTCCGAGCTGGTCCGAAGGACCGCGGCGAGCTCGGCCAGGGTCTCGTCGAGGAAGCCGGGGACGTGCACGGCGACGTCGTCGGGCGGGGTGGCGGCCTCCGCGGTGACGATCGCGACCTCGTCGGCGATCGACCGCGGATAGTGGGTGCGCACCTGCGCCCCGAACCGGTCCTTGAGCGGCGAGATGATGCGGCCACGGTTGGTGTAGTCGTCCGGGTTGGCGGTCGCGACGAGCAGCACGTCCAGCGGCAGCCGCAGCGAGTAGCCGCGGATCTGCACGTCGCGCTCCTCCAGCACGTTGAGCAGTGCCACCTGGATGCGCTCGGGGAGGTCCGGCAGTTCGTTGATCGCGACGATGCCGCGGTGGTGACGGGGTACCAGGCCCCAGTGGATCGTCTCCTCGTCACCGAGCGTGCGTCCCTCCGCGACCTTGATCGGATCCACGTCGCCGATCAGGTCGGCCACGGCCGTGTCGGGCGTGGCGAGCTTCTCCGCGAACCGCCGGTCACGGTCGATCCAGACCACCGGCAGGGCCTCGCCCACCTCGTCATGCAGCCGGCGGCAGTGCACGCAGGTCGGGTGGTAGGGCGAGCAGTTGATCTCGCAGCCGGCGACGACCGGGGCGTGTTCGTCGAGCAGCTCCACCAGGCGGCGCACGATGCGGGTCTTGGCCTGCCCACGCTCCCCCAGCAGGATGAGGTCCTGCCCGGCGAGCACGGCCCGTTCGAGCTCCGGGAGCACCGTGTCGTCGTAACCGACGACCCCGGTCGTCAGCGGCTGTCCGGCGCGCAGTCGCGCCACGAGATTGGCGCGGACCTCCTCCTTCACCGTCCGATCCGGGTGCCCCGCCGCCCGCAGTTGCGCGAGGGTGCTCGGACGTGACGGGCTCGCGGTCATGAATGCTCCCGGTCGTGACGACGTGCCTCGAAGGTACGAGGCGGATGCTCGCCACGCCCACCCGGTGACGCCCGAACCGCGGCCAAGGGGGCGCGGTACCGTCGTCCCGCGCGCCGCGACCATGACCGTGCGCGCTCAGGGTGACCGATTGGGTCCGACCCATCCGGGCGCGACACGAAAACCAGGGGCCCACCACCTCACCAGACGGGGATCAGCAGCCGTGGACGAGACCGACCCCGTGACCGAGACCGGTGCGACCGCCTGTTACCTGCACCCCAGGCGGCCCGCCCTGCTGCGCTGCAGCCGGTGCGAACAGCCGATCTGTCGCGACGATGCGATCGAGGCTCCGGTCGGCTACCAGTGCCCGAAGTGCGCCGAGGGCGGGCAACCGGTGCAGCGCATGATCGAGGTCATGACCCATGCACCGGTCACCCGGGCGCTGGTCATCGCGATCGGCGTGCTGTTCGCCGTCGAGTTCGCCCTGCCCGTCGACCTGCTGCTGCCCTTCGGTCTCATCCCGCTGCTCGTCGGCGCCAACGGCGTCGAGCTCGCGGCAGCCGGGGGCTACGGTGCCAGTCAACTGGCGCTGGTCATCGGCGAACCCTGGCGCATCGTGACCAGCGGGTTCCTCCACGCCAACCTCATGCACGTCGCCTTCAACGGCCTGCTGCTGTGGCAGCTCGGCCACATGCTGGAACCGGCGCTCGGACGGGCGCGCTTCGTCGTGCTCTACGGCGCGGGTCTCATCGGTGGTGCGCTCGGCGTGGTCGGGTTGAGCTGGGTGGCCACCTGGCTGGCCATCGATCCGACCACGGTGATCGGCGGCATCATCGGCGGGGCACCCAACCGGCCGACCATCGGTGCCTCCGGGGCGGTGTTCGGCCTGATGGGTGCCGCCCTGGTGATGATGCGCGAGCGGGGCATCAATCCCTGGCGGACGGGACTCGGCGGGCTCGTGCTGCTCAACCTCGGCATCACGTTCCTGCCGGGCATCTCCGTGGGCGGTCACCTCGGTGGTCTGGCCGCCGGTGCCCTGGCGGCCCGGTTGCTGCTGGTCGACCGCGAACAGCGAGCCCGGGCCGTGAAGATCACGGGCGCGCTGGTCGTCGCGATGGCGGTCCTGACCTACGCGCTCGCCGCCGGCCTGGCCGGGCTCCTGCTCGCCTAG
>CAYTLZ010000059.1:0-18698 GCA_964438785.1 uncultured Actinomycetota bacterium
GACCTGACGGGATTTGAACCCGCGACCTCCACCTTGACAGGGTGGCGAGCACTCCAAACTGCTCCACAGGTCCTTGCGTGACGCTGAACGTGGGCCGCGCGGGATTCGAACCCGCAACCAGCGGATTAAAAGTCCGATGCTCTGCCAGTTGAGCTAGCGGCCCCAGACTGCCAGAGCGCCCAGTGTGCAGCGCGGCGGAAGAGTAACCCGCCACTCACCCCTGCGCCAACCGGCCTACGGTGTGCGCGCTGACCGACCTCAGGATGTCCCGTGCCGAGTGCTCCCGACGCCGCCCCGTCGACCGATGACCTGTGGATCGACTCGGTGCGTTCGGCCACCGATCTGCGCGAGGCGATCGCGATGCTCGATGCGGAGGAGATCACCACCGGGGTGCCGTTGGTGGACGAGTCCGAGCGGGATCGCCTCCAGCGCGCCCAGCATCGGGGTGCGGTCGATGCCGAGCGTTGGCACCCGGTGGTCGCCCGGCGCGGCAATCAGGTGGTGGGCTACGCCGCGGTCGTGGCCGCCGACGGACCCGGCCGATCCGTGGGGGACGTCGCGCCGGGACGGGCGGCCGGGGGCTTCAGTGAGGTGCTGCCGGCCCTGCTCGAGCATCTGCGCCGGGCCCTGCCGCCCGCGGCCGACCTGCAGATCTGGGTCCGCCACGTCGATCCCTCGGACCTCGAGGCGGCCCGGGACGCCGGGGCGGAGATCGAGCGTCGCCTGGGCGTGCTCGGTCGTGACCTCGACACGCCCATCGAGGTGCCACCCGCCCCCGACGGGGTGACCATCCGGGCGTCGAGGCAGCCCCAAGACGACGAGGCCGTCACCCGGGTCCTGGCCGGTGCCTACGCGGGCACCGGTGACGGTGGCTGGGACCTCGATCGCCTCCGGGCCCGCCAGCGGTTCGACTGGTTCCGGCCCGAGGACCTGCTCGTGGCCGAGGAGGCCGACGGCACCATCGACGGCATCCACTGGCTCAAGCGCCGCAGCGCGACGGCCGGTGAGGTCTACAACCTCGCGTTGCACCCGGATGGTCAGGGGCGTGGGCTCGGTGGCGTGCTGCTGGCCGCCGGCCTGCAGCACCTGCGCGCGATCGGCTGTCGCGAGGTGATCCTGTGGGTCGATCTCGCGAACGAGCGCGCGGTGCGGCTCTACGCGGGCGCCGGCTTCACGACCCGGTGGGAGGACGTCGCGCTGCGCCTGCCGCCGACGGCCTGAGCGGCCGACCGATCAACCGGCGTCGGCGTCCTCGGGACCACGACGATCGCGCTGGCCGAGGGGCACCAGCTTGTAGCCGACCCCCCGCACGGTCACGATCATCTGCTCGTACTCCGGGCCGAGCTTGGCCCGCAACCGCCGGACGTGGACGTCGACGGTCCGTGAGCCCCCGAAGTAGTCGTAGCCCCAGACCTCCTGCAACAGCAGTTCGCGGGTGAACACCCGGTTGGGGGCGTTGGCCAACGCCTTGAGCAGCTCGAACTCCGTGTAGGTGAGGTCGAGCGGCTGGCCACGCAGCCGGACCTGATAGCTGTCCTCGTCGACGACGAGGTCGCCCACGCTCGCGGATCGCCGGGCATCCTCGCTGGCGGCACGTTCGCGCACCAGGCGCAGCCGCGTCTCGAGTTCGGCGGGCGACGACTGCGGCAGCAGCCACTCGTCGAAGCCCCAGGTCGCCTTCAGGGCGGCGAGTCCCCCCTCGCTCATGACCACGATGACCGGCCGGCTCATCTCGTGCAGCGAGGCGGCGCGGGAAGCGCCGGCGGCCTGACGCAGGTCCTGGGTCGCATCGACCACGACGACGTCGCATCCCCGCAGCCCGAGCAGCGAGGCGCTCTCGATCGGTGCGTCCTGGGTGGTGTGATCGAGGTACTCCAGCGCGGGCAGCAGCGACTTGCTGCCACCGGGCCGGTCGGTGAGCACCAACAGGTGCACACGTCACTCCTCGCCAGGGACGCTCGCGCGTCGATCTCCGCCGATGGCCGCCGCCACCCGCATGGGGTCGTGCAGGGTCGTGCAGGGTCGTGCACGGTCACGCACAACGCCCCGGACAGGCGACACCGAGTCAGTGCACGGCGTCGTTGCCGGGGCGCATCGTATGGCAGCATGCCATCCGTGTCCCGTCCCGTCCAACCCCCACCCAGTGCCCCGCCCGGCCCACCCATTGGTCGCAGGGGCCCGTTGCGGCGCTTTCTGGAGACACGCGGCACGCTCGGCGAGTTCGCGCGTGACCACGTCGACGCCCGGGTCGTCGCCGCCGACAGCACCCCGCTCGCGGCCACCTACCTGCCGGGGGGAGGCGGTCCGGATGCGATCGTCGTCGCGCACGGCTTCGCCGGGAACCGGCGCAAACCCTCCTACGCACGACTCGCCGATGCCCTGGCCGACGTCGCGCCCGTGCTGGCCGTCGACCTGCGCGGGCACGGGGGATCCGGCGGCTGGTCGACCTTCGGTGACGCCGAACGCGCCGACGTCACGGGTGCGGTCGCCTGGCTGCACGCCTTCGGTCACCGGCGGATCGTCGGGGTCGGCGTCTCGATGGGGGCGAGCGCGATGCTCGGTGCAGCGGCGGCAGGCACCCCGCTGGACGCCGTGGTGACCATCTCCGGTCCGGCCCGGTGGCGACCGGTCGCCCCGCCCGGACCGTTGCGTCAGCTCGAGTCCATCTGGCACAGCCCCTGGCGTCGTGCGGCCCTGCGCGCCGGGCTCGGCGTCCGGCTCGGGACGCCGGCGGCGTTCACGGCCCGGGCGCACCCGAGTGATCATGTGCGTGCCACCTCGATGCCATTGCTGGTCGTCCACGGGGCCGACGACGCCTATTTCCCTCTGGCAGATGCGCACGAGCTCGTCGCCGCGTCGCGGCAGCGACGGTGCGGGGACGTGGCCGTGGTCTGGCCGCGACCGCCGGGGTTCGGGCACGGTGAGGACGGATTCGAGCCGGCGTTCCTCGCGCAGCTGCAGACCGGCGTGGCGACGTTCCTGCGTGAAGGATCCTTCCCCGCCGGGTGAACCGGGTGGGTTCGCACGGTTTACCCTGCCCGGCACCGTTCGTGGGCAGCTTCGGGCGGGACGATTCGTTTCGGCGCTGACCGGCCACAGACCGTGTCACGCCATCCTGTCGCCGGCCGGCCCGACCGTGGACCGACCCCGACCGTGGAGTCGCCCGTGCCCCCGACCGCGATCCTGGATCCCATGGCCACCGAGCCGCAGTCCGTCGACGCATCCGCGCCCGAGGCCAAGTCGGCCGAGGACGCGGCGGTCGACCATGCGCTCGGCGTGCCGACGCGAGCCGGCATCTACCGGCGGCTGCGCACCGAGGGGCTACCCGTCTCCGCCCGTGATGTCGCGGAGATGTTCGGGTTGCACGCCAACGTCGCCCGCACCCACCTCGACGTCCTCGCCGAGGCCGGACTGCTCGTCACCGGGCAGCGCCGCCAGCCGGCCGGCGGGCGACCCGCCAAGGTCTACGTCGCCCGTGAACAGGCCGCGGCCGGTCGTGACCTGAGCGTCCCGCCGGGGAGCCAGCTCGCGGTCCACACGATCGTGCAGCTGATCGCCGGGTTGGCCGAACACCGCGAGAAACTGGCGATCCTGGCCGAGGAACAGGGCCGCAAGCTCGTCTCCGTCGCCGCCGGACGCGCCGACGCCCGCGACTTCGAGGCAGCGGTCGTCGTGGCCATCGAGGCGCTGCGCCCCGCGTTCCCCGAGGTCCGACTCGCCGAGGTCGACGACGACCGCGCGGTCATCGAGGGGCTCGAGGTCGGGCTGAAGCTGGTCGGCGAGGTCGACGGGCAGGTCGGTGACGCGCTCGCCACCGGGTTCCTGCGTGGCGCGCTGGCGGCCGCCGGTGCCCCGGCCCGGGTCGTCGCCCGGGGCGGCACGGTGATCGCGGAACTCGACGAGGCCGGACTCGGTGCCCAGCCCTCCGCCGTCGACCAGGTCGACGCCCGGGGTCAGTCCTACGAGCAGGGAGTCGTCGCAGCCATGCGCGCGATCGTCCCGCTGCGGGCCGGCGACCACCTCGAGGTCCTCACCGACGGCCAGGGCGCACCCGCGGCCTACGCGCGGTGGGCCGACCGTTCCGGCCACCAGGTCGTCGACGTGGCCCGGATCCGCGACCTCAAGGGGCGGCGCGCGGTGCGGGTGCTGCTGCGCAAGGCCACCGGTCGGTGACCGGCACCGCACCGAACGTCCACCCGCACGGCCCCCGCACCGCATCAGGAACCCGGCACCCGCCGAGAAGGATCAGGATCATGGCCCACCAGCTGGCCCACGACGACGAGGGACGCCTGCTCATCGACGTCCGCGGCCCCCGCTTCGGGGCGACGATCACCGCGGTCGTGCTCGCGACGGCACTGGTCGTGCAGGGCGACGTCGGGCTCGCGCTGGTGAGCTGGCAGTGGGCGGTGTTCGCCATCTCGACCCTCGCCGGGCTGGCGTGGTCGCCCTACGGCAACCTGTTCCGGTTCATCAAGCGGCGTTTCGACCTCGGTCCACCGCCGGCGACCGAACTCGAGGGACCACCGCGGTTCGCCCAGGCCTGCGGGTTCGCGGTCGCCACCGTCGCCCTGGTGCTGTTCGCGCTCGGTGCGCCCACGGCCGCCTGGATCGCCGTCGGGGTGGTGCTGGCCCTGTCGGTCCTGCTCGCGGCGACCGGCCTGTGCGTCGGCTGCGAGCTCTACCTCGTCGGTCAGCGGCTGGGCCAGCGCTCCGCCCGGAACGGCGACGACGCCGGTGACGGAATCGTCGAGGGATCGCGCTGATGGACCCGATCGTCGTTCGTCTGCTGGCCGTGCTCGTTGGTGTCGTGGTCGTGGCCGCGCTCGGCTGGTGGTGGCAGCAGCGCGCCAACCGACTCGTCGCGGTCGAGGCCGATCGGGCGACGCCCAGCGATCAGGCACCGCAGGTCGGGGCCGAGCACCTCGCCGCCGTCGGGCTGGACCTCGAGGGCGCACGGGCCGGTGCGATCCTGCTGGGTTCGCCGACCTGTACGCCCTGTGACAGCGTGAAGCGCATGCTGCGCGATCTGGCATCCGAGCGCGAGGGCTTCCGATGGGCGTACGCCGATGCGGCCGATCACCTCGACCTCGCGCAGCAGCACCGCGTGATGCGGGTGCCGACGTTGTTCGTGATCGAGCCGTCGGGCCGCATCCTGGCCCGGACCAGCGGGGTGCCGCGCCCCGAGCAGTTGCGTGAGGTGCTCGACGGCGGGGGCTCGTCCCTGGCGGCCTGACCGGAACGATTCTCGCCTTGCCGTTCCGTTGCCCTGCTGGCACGCTCCTGCGACCGCGGTGCCGCCGCGGGCGCGTCACCTGGGAGGGTGGTGCATCGTCGGACCCGCCACCGGCCCCGCCGCCAGGGTCCGCGACGTCGAGGGAGCAGGCCATGGACTTCCACCTGACCGAGGAGCAGGAGGCCTTCGCGGCCTCCGTGCGTGCGTTCGCCAAGGAGCACGTCGAGCCGGGCATCCTCGAGCGTGACCGCGCCGGCACCTGGGACGTCGACGTGTGGAAGCAGGTCGCGGGCTTCGGGCTCGCCGGGTTGCCGGTGCCCGAGGCGTACGGCGGCTCCGGCGCGGACGTGTTCACGACCGGCCTCGCGCTCGAGGCGCTCGCCTACGGCGGGCGCGACGCCGGGCTGAATCTGTCGCTCGGCGCGCACCTGACGATCGGCTGCATGCCCATCGCCCTGCACGGCACCGATGAGCAGAAGCAGCGCTGGCTGCCGGCGATGGCCGCCGGCGAGTCGATCGGGGCGTTCGCGATCACCGAACCCGACGCCGGATCCGACACCGCCGGGATGCGGACCCGCGCCGACCGGCACGGTGATTCCTACGTCATCAACGGTGCCAAGACGTTCATCACCAACGGCTCGCTCGCCGATGTGGTCACCGTGATCGCCCGGACCGACCTCGAAGCGCCCTCGAGCCTGGGCTTCACGGCCTTCCTGGTGGAGACCGACACACCCGGCTTCAGCGTCTCGCGCAACCTCGGCAAGCTCGGCAACCGCACCTCGCCGACCTCCGAGCTGGTCCTGGAGGACGTCGAGGTACCGGCGTCCGCGATGCTCGGCGACGAGGGCACCGCGCTGTGGAAGGTCGGCTTCGAGTGCTTCGACTGGGAGCGTTGCTGCATGATCGCCTCGGCGATCGGCGGGATGGCGCGCGACCTCGACGAGTCCGTCGCCTACGCCAAGCAGCGTGAGGCGTTCGGCAAGCCGATCGGCAAGTTCGGGCAGATCCAGCACAAGCTCGCGCAGATGCGGATCCGGCTCGAGGCGGCGCAGCTCATGCAGCGCAAGGCCGCCTGGCTCAAGGACGAGGGCCACGAGCACCAGATGGAGGCGGCGATGGCCAAGGCCTACGTCGGCGAGGCGTGCGTCGCGTCGTCGCTGGATGCCGTGCAACTGCATGGCGGGTGGGGCTACATCGACGAGTTCCACGTCGAGCGGTCGTTGCGTGACTCGAAGCTCGCGTCGATCGGTGGCGGCACGACCGAGATCCAGGAGATGATCATCGCCCGCGGGCTGCTCGGGGGCTGACGGCCGCGTCGGTTCCGCGCTGCGTCGGGGGCCATCAGACCGTCAGCAGCCGGGGCCCATCGGCGGCACGCTTGTCTGGGCGTGCCGGTCAACCGACGCCTGATGCCAGGAGCCGTACATGGACGCGATCGTCAGCCGAACGCCGAGTCGACGGGTGGACGTGACCGGCGACGACCGGGTCCGCTACCTCGAGGACGTCACCTCGCAGCAGCTCGTCGACGTCCCGGTGACCCACGTGCGGAGCGCCCTGTACCTCGACGTCCACGGTGCGCCACTGGCGATGTTCGACGTGGCCGTACTCGGCGACCGGCTCGCGCTGGTCGTGCCCGACGAGGACGTCCTGACCACGGTGGTGGAGACCCTCGGCGGGCGGACCTTCCTGCTCGACGCCACGTTCACCGCTCTGGACCACGTGGCGATCGCCGTCCGCGGGGACGACGCGGCCGCCGTCATCAGCGCCGCCGGGCTCACCTCCGTCGAGGGCCGGTGCCGGCTGGCCGGTGATCTGCTCATTCTCGCGCGTCCGGGTGGTATCGACGTGGTGGGTCCGACCGCCGCCATCGATGATGCCATCGAGGCCCTGGTGGAGGGCGGTGCCCGCGAGGCCGGGGACGGCGAGCTCGAGACCTGGCGGATCCGCCATGGCGTGCCCGCGTGGGGCCGGGAGGTCGTCGCCCCCCATCTGCCCGAGGAGGTGGGTCTGCTGCCCTCGCACGTCCACCTGGCCAAGGGCTGCTACCCGGGGCAGGAGGCCGTGGCGCGGATGTGGATGCTGGGCCGGCCCCGCCGCCGTCTGGCCGTCGTCGGCATCCAGGGTGAGGCGATCGCACCCGGCTGGGAAGCCGGGACGGGGCGACGCGCGGTCAAGGTGACGAGTGTCGCGCCGGATGGTGAGGTCGCGCTCGCCTTCGTGCCGGGTGACGCCGACGCCGGGGACGCCTTCAGTGACGACGAGGGGCGTGGCGTCGAGGTCGTCGAGCTCGTCGGCGTCGATCCGGCCCCGCCGGGACACGATCCGGCGATGAAGCAGCGCCGCGATCGTCCGCGCAGCTGAGGTCGATTCGGGTGGTCGAGGCCGCTCCGGGTTCGCCGGACAGTCGGTCGATCCGGCGGTCCGACACCTGCACGTGGCCGGGCCGGGACTTTTGGCACCGTGTTCGGGGCCTTCGACGGATGGCGTGTGGCGGGTGATGGGCCGATGGTCCCGGTAGTGAGCCGGAAACGATTTCCGGGCTCCCTCCCAGGATCAAAGGCACGCCGATGGCCTCGCGCATGTTCGCCAGCACCCCGATCACGACCGACCAGTTCGCCGGATCGTCCCTGACCCCACGCCGGTGCCGGTCTGCGGTCCGGGCCATCGGGCTCGTCGTCGCGGCCACCATCGTCGCTGGCTGTGGCGGGGCACCGGCGTCGAGCGTGGCACCGGCTCCGTCGAACGCGGATGGACCCCGTCCGACGGTGGTCGTGCACCGCACCGAGGACTGCTCGTGCTGCGGCTCCTACGAGGACATCCTCGCGGAGGCGGGCTTCGAGGTCGAGCAGCGGATGCATGTCCGACTGGCACCGGTGCGCGCCGAACTCGGTGTTCCCGAGGACCAGCGTTCGTGCCACACCCTCGAGGTCGACGGCTACGCCGCGGAGGGCCACGTCCCGATCGAAGCGCTCGAGGACCTGCTCACCCAGCGTCCCGACGTCGATGGGATCGCGTTGGCCGGCATGCTGCTGGGCTCGCCCGGGATGCCGGGGGACCAGACCGAGCCGTTCGTCGTCGAGCTCGTCGACGGAGGCGAGGTGGTCGGGGAACTCGGCCGCTACTGAGCCGCGGCCACGTGGTTCACGCGGCTGAGTGAGCCCACGCGATTCCGCGCCGGCGCAGCCCGACCGCGGTGAGCCCGGGCGTGTGGGCAGCGGTGCCCGCCGAGGACCATCGCGGACGGTCCGCTCAGCCGGCCAGTGCGCGGATGGCCTTGAGCACGGCGTCGGCGTGCTTCTTGGGTTGGATCTTGGGCCAGACGGCCGCGACCTTGCCGGTCGGACCGACCAGCACCGTCGAGCGGATCACGCCCTGGTACTCCTTGCCGTACATGCTCTTGGTACCCCAGGCCCCGTACTTCTGGATGACCTTACGTTCCGGGTCGGCGAGCAGCCGGTGCGGGAGATCGTGCTTGGACGCGAACGCGGCGTGACTGTCGACGTCGTCCGGGGAGATGCCCAGCACGACCGCTCCGGCGTCCTCGAACTCCCGCCACTGGTCACGGATGCCGCAGGCCTGCGTGGTGCAACCCGGCGTGTCGTCCTTGGGGTAGAAGTAGACGACCACGGGGCTGCCCTTCAGGTCCTTCAGGGCGACCTTGGTGCCGTCCTGGTCGCTGAGGGTGAACTGTGGCGCACGGTCTCCGACCTCGAGCATCGGGGGTCTCCTTGTCTGCGGGTGGGTCTGCCGGGGGTGCCGACGGGCGTCTGCAGTATCGGGGTGGCGGTCCCGTCATGGCCATTCGGACCGCCCGAACCTGGGGACGAGGCATGGTGGACCGTGCCTGCCGGGTGGGAGTCAGGGAGGGGTGCCGGCGGTCGCTATCGTCGTACGCGCGGCCACCGGGTGGCACGCACGCCCCTGCGGGCCCCGTATCGTTGCACCCGCTGCGTAACGACGCACCGAACGGCCGACGAAGGACGATCATCATGAGCGACGAGACACTCGACGTCTTCGTCGAGGTCCCCATGGGCTCGCGCAACAAGTACGAATGGGACTTCGAACGCCGCACCTTCGTGCTCGATCGCATGTTGTTCTCGGCGGTGCGCTACCCGGGGGACTACGGCTTCATCCCCAACACCCTGGCGCTCGACGGCGACCACCTCGATGCGCTGGTCATCCTCGGTGAACCGACCTTCCCGGGCTGCACCGTGCGGGCACGGATCCTGGGCATGCTCGACATGAGCGACGACAAGGGCCGGGACGAGAAGATCCTGGTCGTCGCGGACCACGACCCGCGCTGGCGCAACCTGCGCTTCCTCAACGACGTGCCGCAGCACCTGCTCGACGAGATCGCGCACTTCTTCGGGATCTACAAGGACCTCGAACAGAAGCTCGTCGACGTGCACGGCTGGGAGGGTCGCGACCGCGCCCTGGAGGTCATCGCGGAGGCGCAGGAGCGCTACGAGGGGCCCATGGAATCGGTCGCCTACCCGGACTGACCCGGTGACGGGCCGGGCACCGGCCGCCGATGGGTCGGGCGCTGTGCGTTCAGCCGCGACCGAACAGGCCCCGCCGGCGCTTCTTCGGATCGTCGTCCCCCGACGAACCCGACGAGCCGGATGACCCCGACGATCCCGAGGATCCGGACCGCTCGGACGAACGCGGCGGGCGCGGTGTCGTCGGCTCGTCGTCACCCGCCAGGCGGCTGAGTTCGCGCAGGAACTCGGAGACGTCGCGGTCGTTGCGCGGACCCGATGCATCGGATGGCTCATCAGCCGTCGGACCGTCGTCGCCCGGGTCGTCAGCGGGACCGCCGTCCCCCGCGTTGCCATCGGCAGGCCCCTGGTCGGCTCGCGGTTCGTCCGTGGCCGATGCCGATGACGCCGCATCGTGCTGCCCGGCGGCATCGCCCGTCGCCCTCGATGCGTCGTCGCCGGTCCTGGGGCCGGCGTGCAGATCGGTGTCCGCCGAACGGAACTCGGCGGCGCTGTGCTCCCGCAGCTCGCGCAGGATGTCCGGATAGCTGCTCGACGAGGTGTCCTCGATGTCGGCCATCGAGTCGGTGCTCGGTGGCGGCTCGTCGGGCGAGGCGGTGACCGGGGGTGGGTCGGTACCTGGTGGCGGCTCGTCCGGCGCGGTGGTGGGTCGATCGGCAGTGGGGGTGTCAGCGTCGAGGTCGGCCGGCCCCGCCTGCCTCGAGGTCGGCAGCTGGATGACGCGGGCCAGCGATGGGGCATCATCGGGCGCGACGTCAGCGTCGATCGGGTCGGCGGCGGGTGCGGTTTCGGGATCGTCGCCGGCGGTGTGGAGCGCGGCGTCCAGCGCCGCGCCGATCTCGTCCTCCGGCAGGCGGATGTCGATGACACCGAGCAGCGTCAGGCCGTACACGATGCGTGCGAGCTCGATCTCGTTGTAGCCGAGGTCCGCGGCGAGTTCCCGGACATCACGATCGCCGTCGACGCTGGCGAGCACGGCGAACTCGTCGGGTTCGAGGGTCGCCGAGACGGTGCTCGCCCCGGAGCTGAAGGTCGGGACCGCGGCGAGATCGGGGATCGAGCGCGACAGTTCGTCCCACTCCTCCTGACGGCGCTCCACCACCAGCAGCACGTCGTCGACGGGCATCGCCACCCGGACACCGCTGCGGTCGTCGTTCAGACCCGGCTGGAAGGCGAAGCTGCCGAACCGCCACCGCAGGACCTCGAACAGGGCATCGAGCGTCTGCTCCTGCACGAACAGGCGAATGGCGTCGTGGGTGACCAGCTCCCGTTCCACGAGCAGCGCACCGAGTCGGCCGCGCACGACACCGCTGCGCTGGGCTTCGAGCACCTCGGCCAGTTCGGCCTCGTTCAGGAAGCCGGCACCCACCAGCCGATCCCCGAGGCGGGCGGTCGGTGTGGGGGCGTCGGCACCGACGATGCGTCCATCCTCGAAGACGATCCGACCCGGTCCGTCGAGGCCACCCAGCGCGAGCGTGCCCGTTGCACCGTCGCCCGCGAGCCCTCGGCAGGCGTCGGCCGCCGACGTCTCCGACAGGTCTCCACGCATGGCCGCATCGTACTCATCACCGGCTCCGGCGCGATCGTCCCGCGTGTCCGCTGGCCGTCTCCGGGACAGCGACTCCGGACGGCTCGGCGGCGTGTGGCGTCGTCGCCGGCCGGCGACCGCCCCACGAGCGGTGTGCGCGCTACGGTGCGGGCATCGGCCGAGCGGGAGATCACGGTGAGCGATGCAGCGTCCCCATCGCAGGAGCCTGCCATGGCGTCAGACGAGGCGGTTCCGGCGATCGCCGAGGCGCTCGACGAGCCAGGGGACCTGCTGAGCGATGCGGAGTTGGCGTCGCTCGACGGGTTCACGACCGCTGACCTGCGCGTGCGGCGTGAACGCTGTGAACGGGCCGAGGATGCCGTCTCCTACACCCGTCGGCTGTTGCAGGGACGCCTCGACCTGCTGCGCGCCGAACTCGCACGGCGCGAGGGCGACACCGCCGGACGTCTGCTCGACCACCTCTCGACCATCCTGGCCGGTGACGAGCGTCACAGTGCCGCCCCCGCACACACCCGCTCGACCCGGGTGCGGGTGCCAGCCGACGCCGACCGGTATGCGGCCGTCCTCGACCGGATCGTCGACGAGAGCACCCTGTTCGCCTCCGGCGATCTGTCCATCGCGGAGCTCGGGGCCGCCGTGGAACGGGCCACCGCCGCGGAAGCCGAGTTGTCGTCACGACGCCGGGCACTGTTCACGCGGATCGACGCGTTGCGGGCCGAGCTCGCCGAGCGTTACAAGGACGGCCGAGCCGACGTGGGTGAACTGCTCAGCTGAGCCGTGTCGCCGACGAAGACGAAGCTGGAGTCAGGGATGCAGGTCGAACGCGCCGACGAGGTCGAGGCGCTGCAATCGCAGCTGCTCGAGGTCTCCGGTGAACTGGAACGCGCGGTGGCCTCGGAGGCCCGGCACCGTGAGGCCGCGGACGCCGCCTACCGCGAACTGTCGTCGTCCTACACCTCGATGGTGCGCACCCTGGCCGAGGTCTGCGAGGCCAAGGACCACTACACGCGCAGCCACCTCGACCGCACCTACCACTACGCCATGCTGTTGACGCAGCGGCTCGCACCGGACCTGGCCCGACGGGCCGAGATCGGCTACGGCTTCCTGCTCCACGACATCGGCAAGGTCGGTATCCCCGAATCGGTGCTGAACAAGTCCGCCCCGTTGAGCGACGAGGAGTGGGCCGTCATGCGCACCCACCCGCTGCTCGGGGTCCGGCTCGTCGAGCCGCTGCGGTTCCTCGGCGACGCGGTCGGCATCATCCGTTCCCACCACGAACGCTGGGACGGGCGCGGCTACCCGGAGGGACTGCGCGGGGAGGAGATCTTCCTGCCCGCCCGGATCTTCATGATGGCCGACACCTTCGACGCCATGACCACGGACCGCCCCTACCGCCGGGCGATGCCGATCCACCAGGCGCTGGAGGAGATCGACCGGCACGCCGGCACGCAGTTCGACCCGGAGGTGGCCCGCGGCTGGATCGCGCTGGTCGAGGAGGCCGAGCGTGACGGAACCGGCCTCGCGGGGCTGGTGTGACCGGCGTCCCCGCCACCGGCGCGCGCGCCGGTGAGGCGTTCACGCGTGCCGCGGCCCCGCTCGCGGAGGTCACCCGCGGTGACGACCGGCGCGGCCGGCCGTTCGTCGAGTCGGTGCACCTCGGGCACCTGGTGCTGGTCAGGGGCGAGCCCGGGACCGGCGGGGAGGGCGGTCCCGGCAGTGACGGCCGGGACGGCCTGGGCGCGTGTGTCGCCCTCGGCGGGGCGGACGTCGAGGTGTTCGTCCGGTCGGCGGCGAAGCCGTTGCAGGCCGCGGCCTGTCTGGCGCTGCTCGACGATCTCCCGCTCACCGCCGAACAGATCGCCATCGGTTGGGCGTCGCACCGCGGCGAGACGCGCCACCTCGATGCGGTCGAGGGCCTGCTGCGGCACGCGGGGATCCCCGCGTCGGCGCTGAGCTGTCCGCCGGCCGTGGCCGAGGCCGCACCGGGCGGTTCGCCGTCGCGGGTCCAGCACAACTGTTCGGGAAAACACGCCCTGTTCGCCGTGGCCGGCCAGCGGCTGGGGGTCGGGCGCGACGACCTGCTCGACCCCGACGGTGAGCTGCAGCGCTTCGTGCTCGATGCGCTCGGTCGTCGCATCGCCATCACCGGGGTCGGGGTCGACGGCTGCGGCGCACCGGCGGTCATCGCCCGGCTCGACGCGTTGGCGTGGGCGTATGCCGACCTCGGTGCGTCCGACTGGGGCGCGCAGGTCCGGGATGCCGGCTTCGCCGCTCCCGGCCTCGTCGGCGGCGAGGGTCGGCTCGAATCGGCGCTGCTGGCCGCCGGTGTGGTCGCGAAGGTCGGTGCGGAGGGCGTGTACGGGGTCGGCTGGGTCGATGACCGGGGACGGCCGTGTGGGCTGGCGGTGAAGGCGCTCGACGGCAACCCCCGGGGTGCGGCCACGGCGACCGTGACGGTGCTGGAGGAGCTCGGCGTCGTGCCGGGTGGGACCTGGGCGTCGCCGCCACCGCTCGGGGGCGGTGTGCCGGTCGGCGAGGTCCGGGCGAGCCGCGAGGTGCAGGCTCTGGCGGAACGGTTCGCCGCGGGCTGAGCGCCCGGGTGCCGAGCGGGCTGCGCGCCCGGCTGGCGACGCGGCGCGGCGAGGGCCGTGCGCCGCCCGCTGCTACCGTCGATGGGGCCCGGTGGCCGTCCCCGCGTCGTCCCGCCGCCCGCGGTCACCGAACGTCGCCCGTCAGCACTGGAGCCACCGTGAGCCCGTCGAGTCCGGCAGCAGGTGACCCGGAACCCGACGCCGCCGCTGCCGACGCCGCCGACGGCATCGCGGGGCGACCGTCCAGCGGGGATGGTCCGGATGGGCCCGAGGCGATCGATCCCTCGGCGCTCGACGAACTCGGTGGCTACATCCGCCACCAGCGCGAGTCGGCCGCCCTGTCGCTGCGCAAGCTCGCCAAGATCGCCGGGGTGTCGAACCCGTATCTGTCCCAGATCGAACGCGGACTGCGCAAACCGTCCGCCGAGATCCTGCAGGCGATCGCCAAGGCGCTGGAGATCTCCAGCGAGACGCTCTACGTCAAGGCCGGGATCCTCGAGGAACGCGACGACGCCGTCGACGTCGAGGCGGCCCTGGCCCGTGACCCGCATCTGACCGACGCGCAGCGTCAGGCGCTCACGGAGATGTACCGGTCGTTCCGGCGGATGGGCGAGACCCGCCCGGCGCGCACCTCGCGGCGGCGACAGCTGCTCGATGCGGTCACGCCCGGGGCGCTCGACGACGCGGCGATGCGTGCGGCCTCCCTGCGCGAGGAGGAGGACGAGGCCTGATCGCGGCCACGTCACTGCGGGCCGGCGGCGGACCGGGCCGGGAACAGATCAGCTCGCCCCGGCGTTGCTGCTGATCGAGCGGCCCGAGGACCGACGGACCGGACCCGCTCGTTGTGCGCACTACCATCCCGGGTCGCGACCCGTCGCCGACGCCGGGTCATCGAACCCGAGCACGTCGACTCGCCGGCCCCGCATCCAGGTCGCGTGGCAGCCCGAACCCCGGCAACGGCGGATGGGTGCACACGAGGCCGATGTGGGCGCAGGGTCGCGTCGGTCGGGTCGTCGTCCAGGTTGCGAGGTGAACTCCGTGGTCGAGCTACGCACGCACGAGTCGCTGCTGAGCGGTGGTGAGCGCAGCGAGTGGGAACTGCTCGTCGAGCAGGATCCGACGGCCAGCGTCTTCCAGGGACCGCGCTACCTCGAGGTCTGGCGGGCCACGCTGGGCGCGGGCACGCCGGTGCGCACGCACACGGTCCACCGTGACGGGCGGCTCATCGGCGTCATCGTCGACGCGAACGACCTCTATGGGTCACCTGCCGGACCGGAGGAGATCCGGCGGTTCGCCGGGGGGACGGAGGTCACCGACTACCTCGGTCCGGTCAGTCGTCCGGAGGACCGCTCGGACGTCGCCGCCGCCTACATGGCCAACCTCGCCGCCGACGTCGACTGGGACGAATTCGTCGCGGGCGGGCTCGCACGGGACAGCGATTGGGCCGAGGTGTTCCGCCACGCCGCGTCCGCGCACGGGCTGACCGTCTTCGACGACGAGGTGGAGGACGTCTGTCCCCGCGTCGAGCTCACCGGTTCCTACGACGACTACCTCGCGGCCCTGCCCGGCAAGATGCGTCAGGAGCTGGTGCGCAAGACCCGCAAGCTCGCGCGCGATGCCGGTGAGCTCGAACTCGTCGAGGTCCCGGCCGACGAGGTCGTCGACCGCATCGGGGCGTTCCTCGAGCAGGCGGCCGAGAGCTTCCCGGAGAAGGCCGGGTTCTTCCGGCGTGACGACATGCACACCTGGTTCACCGCGCTGGCCGAGGAGTTCGCCGACGACCGGATCCTGCGGTTGCACGAGCTGCACGTCGGCGGGTTGCCGGCCGCGTCGACGGTCTCGCTGATCGACCACGGCATGTGGGGCCTGTACAACTCGTCGTTCGATCCCGCGCTCGGTTCGCTCGCCCCGGGCATGGTCATCATCGGGCAGCTCATCGAGCGGGCCTGCGAGGAGAAGCTCGACGTGTTCGACCTGCTGCGTGGCGACGAGGCCTACAAGTACCGGTTCGGTGCCGTCGATCGACCGATCGACCGCCTGACGATCGTGCGGGCCTGAGACGATGACCGAGCAGAGGGCGGCACGGCCGTCACGTCCAACCGCGCGCCCCGGGGCCGGGCGGACGTCCGGCGTGCGTGCCGGCGGCGTGACGCCCATCGGTTCGAGCGGCGATGACGCCGGGTCCGACGGCGGCGTGCGTCGCGTCGCGCTGCTGAGCGTCCACACCTCGCCGCTGGACACCCCCGGCACCGGTGACGGCGGTGGCCTGAACGTCTACGTGCGTGAGGTCATGACCCGGCTCGCGAGCCGGGGCGTCGAGGTCGACGTGTTCACCCGCCGCAGCCGTGCCGACCAGCCCGACACCGTCGAGGTCGCCGATGGTGCGCGGGTCCGTCACCTCGATGCCGGTCCGGTCGGCCCGGTCGACAAGCACGAGCTGAGCAACCTGCTGTGCGCATTCGTGCTCGCGCTCGAGCGCCACCCGACGGCCGGCTCCCACGACCTCGTGCACGCCCACTACTGGCTGTCGGGCTGGGTCGCACGTCGGGTCGCGGCCCGCTGGCGCGTGCCCTTCGTGCAGACGTTCCACACCCTGGGTGTGCTGAAGAACGCGACGCTCGCGCCCGGCGACGTGCCGGAGCCGCCACTGCGACTGCTGGCCGAGGAACGGGTGGCGCGTGCCGCCGACCGGGTCCTGGTGCTCACCTGTGGCGAGGCCCGGCTGCTGCACCGCGCCTACGGCCTGTCGGGACGCAACCTCACGGTCGTGCCGGCCGGCGTCGACCTCGACCGGTTCCACCCGGCCCCGATCGGCGGCGACGGCGAGGCAGCACGTGACGGCGACGGCGGGGCGGCAACGCCCGGCGCGCGCGCACGCGTGGACGGCGACGGCGAGGTGCTGCCGCCCCCACAATTGCTGTTCGCCGGCCGACTGCAGCCGCTGAAGGGTCCCGACATCGCGATCCGCACCCTCGCGGCGGTTCGCGCGACGATCCCGGATGCCCAACTGCGCATCGTCGGGGGCGCGTCCGGCTCCGGGCAGGGGACCACCGGGCCCGAACAGCTGCGTGCGCTCGCCGTCGAACTCGGGGTCGGCGACGCGGTGGTGTTCGAACCGGCGATCGACCAGCAACGGCTCGCGGCCCGCTATCGCGAGGCGGACGTCCTGCTGGCTCCGTCCCGCAGCGAGACGTTCGGACTCGTCGCGCTGGAGGCCCAGGCCTGCGGCACGCCGGTGGTCGCCGCCGACGTCGCCGGGCTGGAGGCCGTGGTCGGCGACGGGGGCACGCTGGTGCCGGGTCACGATCCCGCCGACCATGCCGCGGCCGTCGTCGAGTATCTGCAGGACCCGGATCTGCGGGCACGCGCCGGCGCGGCCGGCGTCGTCACGGCCCGGGCGGCGTCGTGGGACCACACGGTGCGGCGTCTGCACGAGGCCTACGGCGAGGTGGTCGCCGCCCACCGTTCGTCGGCAGTGACCGCAGGCGAGTCCGAACCGGACGCGCCGGAGGAACTGGCGGGCTGAGCCGTCCGCGGGACGGTGGCCACGCGCGCGTCGGGTGTCGGGGCCGACGGGCCCGCCGCCGGCCCCCGACGCGGGGTCAGCCCTGGTGGGGGTAGCGCCAGTCGGTCGGTGCGGCCGAGGTCTCCTTGATCGCGCGCGGCGAGATCCAGCGCATCATGTTGAGCAGCGAGCCGGCCTTGTCGTTGGTTCCCGAGCGCCGGGCACCACCGAAGGGCTGGCGACCGACGACCGAGCCGGTCGGCTTGTCGTTGATGTAGAGGTTGCCGGCGGCGTGACGCAGGCGGTCCGTGGCCTGCTGCACCACCGCGCGGTCCTGGGCGAAGATCGCCCCGGTCAGGGCATAGGGCGTCGCGGCGTCCACCTCACCGAGCATCGCGTCGAAGTCCGCGTCGTCATAGACGTGCACGGTCAGGATCGGCCCGAACAACTCGGTGACCATCGTGTGTGCGCGGGGATCGTCGGTGACCAGCACCGTCGGGGGCACGAACCAGCCCTGGCGGTCGTCCGGGTCGCTGCCGACCAGCCGGTCGGCACCCTCGTCGATCGCGCGGGCGATCGCGTCGCGGTGCTTGGCGAACGCGACGCCGTCGATGACCGCGCCCATCCACGTCGACAGGTCCTCACCGACGTCGCCCATCGTCAGCTCGCTGGTGACGTCCGCCAGTTGGTCGCGGATCGCGGGCCAGCGGCTGCGGGGCAGGTAGGCGCGGGAGGCCGCCGAGCACTTCTGACCCTGGTACTCGAACGCACCCTTGGCGAGCGCGATCGTGAGTTCCTCGGTCGGCGCGCTCGGATGCGCGATCACGAAGTCCTTGCCGCCCGACTCACCGACGATCCGGGGGAAGCTGTTGTAGGACCCGACGTTCGCACCGACCTTGCCCCACAGCGAGGTCATCGCGGCTTCCGAGCCGGTGAAATGCAGCGCGGCGAAGCGTCGGTCGGCCAGCGCGACGTCGGCGATCGTGGCCCCGTCACCGTGGACCAGGTTGATGACCCCGTCGGGCAGGCCGGCCGCCTCGAGCAGCTCCATCGTGAGCTGCGCGGCCAGCACCTGCTTCTCCGAGGGCTTCCACACGACCGTGTTGCCGACGATCGCCGGTGCGGTCGGCAGGTTGCCGGCGATCGCCGTGAAGTTGAACGGCGTCATGGCGAGCACGAAGCCCTCGAGCGGGCGGTGGTCGAGCCGGTTCCACTCGCCGGGCCCGGAGGTGGGCTGCTCGTCGTAGAGCCGCTCCGCGAACGCCACGTTGAACCGCAGGAAGTCGATCAGTTCGCAGGCCGCGTCGATCTCGGCCTGCTG
>CAYTLZ010000060.1:0-18088 GCA_964438785.1 uncultured Actinomycetota bacterium
GTCCGGGAGCTCGTGGGTCGATGTCCCTCGGCACCCGAGGAGGCGCTCCATGCCGTGGACGGAGGGACCTCCGGTCGTCCGATCCCACACCACCGCAGTCTCACTGCTGGTCGGTGATGCCCACCGCAGCCAGATCCGACGCCGTGAGGACCGCGTTGTTCAACCCGGTCCTGATCGCCGTCGAGGTGCGCTCCCAGATCTCGACCGGATCGTGCTCGACCCGGCCGGCCTGCAGAAGAATCGGCTCATGCGACATAACGCGCAGCGGCGAACCCGCCGACCATGCCGCCCACGATGGGCGCGGCGATCGGCACCCACGCGTAGCTCCAGTCGCTGGTGCCCTTGCCGGGGATCGGGAGAAGCGCGTGCGCGATGCGGGGGCCGAGGTCACGCGCCGGGTTGATCGCGTACCCGGTGGGCCCGCCGAGCGAGGCGCCGATGCCGACCACGAGCAGGGCGACCGCGAGCGGTCCCAGCTCCGCCGGATTCTGACCGAAGGTCAGGATCACGAAGACCAGCACGAATGTGCCGATGGCCTCGGTGGCGAAGTTGGAGGGTGTATTGCGGATCGCCGGACTGGTCGGGAACACCGCGAATTTGGCCCCGGCATCCTGGGTCGCACCGAAGTGGTCGCGGTAGGCCACCCACGTGAGCACGGCTCCGAGGAAGGCACCGATCATCTGCCCCGCGATGTAGACGAGCGTGGAGGTCACCGTCACCGGGACCCCGGGTACGTACTCCTCGACGCCGTGGGCGACCAGCCCGAAGGTCACCGCCGGGTTGATGTGCGCGCCCGACTTGAACGCCGCGAACACGCCCGCGAACACCGCAAGGCCCCAGCCGAAGTTCACCATCAGGAACCCGCCGCCCGCACCCTTCGTCTCCGCCAGCGCGACGTTGGCCACCACGCCACAGCCGAGCAGGACCAGCAGCCCGGTGCCGAGCAGTTCCGAGACGAACACGTCCAACACGGCCGGTCCTTTCGTCCTTGGCCGGGAGCGGTCGGGACGGGGGCGGTTGTGGCTGGAAGCGGTCGTGACGGGGAGCGGTCGGGTCCAGCACCACCGGCCCGACGGTCAGGTGCCGGCGCTCTCCCCGATCATGGTCTGCAGGCGCGTGACGAGTGCGTCGTCGCCGACGAACACCGGGGTGCGTTGGTGCACCTCCTCGGGCTCGATGTCGAGCAATCGACGCCGGCCATCGGATCCCAGCCCACCGGCGTGCTCGGCGAGGTAGGCCAGCGGCGCGGCTTCGTACAGCAGCCGGAGTTTGCCGTCGGGCAGCCCGGTCTCGGCCGGGTAGCCGAAGATCCCCCCGTGCAGCAGGTTGCGGTGGAAGTCCGCGACCGCCGAGCCGATGTAGCGCTGGGACAGCCGTGGCGTGTCGGGGCGGTTGAGCCACTCCACGAACGCACCGACGCCCTGGTCCCACAACGGCGACGAGGCATGGTTGAAGCTGTAGTAGGCCGGGGTCGCCGGGAACCGCATGTCGTCCCAGGTGAGCAGGAACTCGCCGACCTCGGGATCCAGCGTGAACGCATGCACCCCGTCGCCCGTGCTGTAGACCATCATGGTCGACGTGCCGTACAGGACGTAGCCCGCGGCCACGAGGTCCCGTCCGGAACGCAGCCAATCGCTGGGCCGTGGGGTCTCCGAGGCATCGCTGATGCGCTCGAACACGCCGAAGATCGTGCCGACGCTGACGTTCGAATCGATGTTCGACGAGCCATCGAGCGGGTCGTGCACCACGACATAGCGGCCACCGCCGGGGACGATCGTCGGCTCCGGACGCTCCTCGGAGACGATCGCGCAGACCCGACCACCGCGAGCGAGCATCGCGGCCATGACGTCGTCGGCATAGACGTCGAGCTGCTTCTGCTCCTCGCCCTGGACGTTGATGTCGCCACTGGCACCGAGCATCTCGGTCAGACCGGCACGGCGGGTGCGGTTCGCGATGAGCTTGCCGGCGAGCGCGATGTCGTCGAGCAGTGACGTGAGCACGCCGCTCGCCTCGACCGGCTGACGCGAGAGCAGAAAACTCTCGATGGTCACCAACTCGGCGACGGCCCGCGCACCAACAGGTGGTGCCGGCGGATCGGGATCGTGGTGAACCACACCGAACCTCACTCGCTGTCCCAACACCCTAGGTAGACGTGCGCTGCGAGCACAAGGCTGGGGGCATGGACGCTGCCCACGCAGGTCGGGGACGGACGACGGCGCAGCAACGTTGCTTCCGCCAGCCGCGAACGTCCGCAATCCCGATCCGTCCGAGACCAGGTTGACGCGTCACCGCAGCCACACCCGGAGCCGGCAGCCGGCATCACCCGCTTCATCCCGAAGCCCTCCACCACGGAGACCCTGCTCCGCACCCTCGCGGACGCCTTGGCGGAACCCCACCGACGCCCCCCACCGCGAGCCGTGCCTCAGGGCATCACCATCGCTGGACGCAGGTCCGACTGCACCCGAGCACGTTCGTCCCGCAGTTGCTCGTTCTCTCGCCTGCTCTGACGAAGCGCTCGACGTTCGAACCAGAGGTTTGTGAGCCAGCCCAAGACTCCCCCGGCCAGCAGTAGCAGCAGTTCCATCCTCGACCCTCGGTCCCTGACGTGTGCTCGTCACCATGTGAGCCCCGGGTGGCTGCTGTTCAGGCGAACCTAGCGCTCACCTGTTCGGGCAGCGGCGGCGGGCAGCCGAACTGCGTGGCGGTCGGCGTCGCGGCCTCGGCTCCCCGGTGTCCGGCGACCCCTGCATGGTGTGGAGCCCGCTGTTGGCGACCCGCTGTTGCCGACCCTCGACAGCGGGACCCTCACCGGCGGACGCGGGACGTCGGTGGACCTCGCACGCGCCGTTGTCATCATGGTCTCGAACCGCCGGATGGCGGCTGGTGAGTGCGTACCTGCGGACCGGCATCCTCCGGCTCGTAGCGCTGGGCGAAGGCCGTCGCATCGACGATCCAGACGTCACCGAGCTCGTTGCGGACCAGCCAGTCGCCGGCACGACCGCTGACCTCGCCTTCCGGGCTCCGAACGCGTGCGGGAGCATCGAGTTGGATGCCCTGAACGCTGCCGACGGGTCGATAGCGATCGTCGCCCACGTGGACATAGGTGTCGTGCAGGGCCGCGTCACTCACCGACCAACGCGACCCATCCGAGCCCTCGAGCAGCCAATCTCCCGGCGCCGCCTGCATCTCGTCGCCACTGTCGGTCCGCCACGTCGTGGCAACCTGCACGCGCGCTGCACGGACCTCGTCCCCGGCACGGCGATAGGCGGATCCCGCAGCGAGCAACCGGTCTGCCTCGGTGCCACCCGCAGGGATGTCGAGTTGGTAGCCCAGACGCAGCAGCAGACGGGGCCAGGTCGCAACGGTGTTTCGGGTCCACTCACGGGCATCGTCGTCGAGCTCGCCCCAAGGCTGGAAGTGACGCTGAGGCCCATCCGGCGAACGTTCCCGGTCCGCGACCCAACGGGCGTGCTCGCTGCTCGCCAGCTGTTCACGGAGCTCGGGATCGATGATGGTGGTGAGCTGATCGACCGGACGGGCGACGTGCTCCCGACTGGCGCGCACCAGTCGACCCCCGTGTCGGGACAACTCCCGCAGCATGTGGATCACGGCCCTGCGGTTGTCCGCCCGGATGTGGGGCGTCAACTCATGCCACGGGACCCCGTTCGGCGAGGTGGCCGCGAGCACCCCCTGCCGATAGGTCTCGTGCAGGCTGTAGGCCAGTTGCCACAGACTGTCGGCGTTGAGGATGTTGGGGGTCCAGGCGAGCGACGCCAGGTCACAGACGCGCAGTCCGGGCACCGCCTGGACCGGCGGATCACGGCCCAACACGACCACCTCGACGTCGGGCCGGCCGGTCCGGATCGCGGCACCGACCGCGACCGCGTGGTCGGCGTCATCCAGATCGATGATCACCAGGTCATCGGCCCCGACGCTGCCTTCGGTCGCATAGCTCATCGGGCTGGAGGTGTCGATCGTGCAGCACGCCAGCTGATCGACGAGTTCGGGCCAGCGCCCGGCGATCTGTTCCAGGAGCGTCGAGGACCGCTGGCCGACCATCTGGATCTGCAGGGGGAACTCGCGCAGCGACGCGAGCCAGGCGTAGGTCGCGTGGACGATCACGGCTTCCGCGACCCGGCCACCACCGACGAGCACGATCCTGGTCGGACCGACCCGATCACCTGCGAGCCGGTCGTCGTAGCCACTGAGCAGCGCCCGAGCAGCGTTCTCGTGCAGGTTGAACACCTCGCCCGGCTCGTCGGGATCGGCCAGCGCGTGCAACCTCAGCTGGTGGAGCAGCGTGAGATCGTCGAGATGGGTCAGGATCGGGACTCCGGGAGCCTGCTCGGCGACGATCCGGGCGATCCCCGTGGCGGGCCCCCAGTCCTCCACGGCGACGATGATCCGCCGCGACCGATCCACCTTGGCATGCTGCAGGAGAGCAGCCGAGCGGCCGTCGCCCTGCAGCATGTGGACGTCGAGGTGGGCAGCCTGCTCCAGGGCGTCCTGCGAGATGTCGATGGCGAGCAGATCCTGCTCGTCGTCTCCGTCGCCGTCTCCGTCCTCGTGCAGCAGGCTCTCGAGAATCGTGGTGCCGGTGTGTCCACAACCGATCACGACGGTGTGGCCACGCAGCCGCGCGATGCGGGATCGCTCCCACCTGCCGACGACCACACGTAGGCCGATCGCGAGCAACGTCGTACCGGTCGCGGCTGCAGCGAGGAACCGTCCGACCTCCAGCACCGGGTGCAACTGGAGATCCTCGGGGAACTCGAGCAGGAACAGCTGCAGGGTCGACCCAACGAGTGCGACATCGTCATCGTGCTGCTCTGGACTCGGCTCGGGACGCCCTTCACCGATGCCTATGGGCGCACGTTCCGGTCTGGAACACACTGGGAGTTGCTCGATGCCATCGAAGCGGATCATGCCCGAACACTGATCTACGCGAGCACGCGGGAGGTGAAGCTCACCGCCGACGATGTGGAGGCACAGGAACAACTCCGGGCGCTCGAGGACTTCAAGCGTTCCGACCTCTTCTTCCACAACGGCCAGGCGATTCGCGGCATCAACACGTTCGACTCCATCGATGACTTGCGCGCCCTGCTTCGAACGCACCTCGAGGAAGTCGTTGAGGACTGGCTGGCCTCGTTCGACACGCCGGATGCCCTGATCGACGTCGTGTCCGAGGGCCGGGACCTCGCCACCTCGTCAGTGTGGGAGGGCTCCCCCTTTCCCGGTCTTCGTGCGTTCACGACGGCGGACGAGCCGATCTACTACGGGCGGGAACGCGCAACGGACGACTTGCTGGAGCTGGTCGAATCGCACCGCTTCACCACGGTCGTGGGCACGAGCGGCTCGGGCAAATCCTCGCTCGTCCACGCTGGACTTCTCCCACGGCTCGCCGCCAACGCCATCGCCGGAGAGGAAACGGGCAGCAAGGACTGGACGGTGGTCGCGTTCCGTCCCGGCTCGGACCCCTTCGCGTCGATGTCCGCCGCCCTCCTGCGCGGCGTCTCCGCTCTGGACGTCGGGGACCCGATCGACTTCGTCGACCGTCGAGATCGCTTCGCGACCAACCTCGCCAGCAAAGCGAGCTATCTGGGCGACACCTTGGAGTTCGCGCTCAGCGAGTCCGTCGACTGGGCCCAGGTGCTCATCGTGATCGATCAGTTCGAGGAGTTGTTCGCCGGGTCCGACAAGAGCACGGTGGCGGCGTTCGTCGCCGCGTTGCGCGAGTCAGGCCCCCGCATCCGGGTGGTGGTGACGCTTCGCGCGGACTTCTACGCACATGCGCTGGAGATCTTGGGCGACGAGCTGCGCGGCGGCTCCTTCTCCCTCGGGGTCCCGAGCGAATTCGAACTGCTCGAGATGATCACCCGACCGGCAGAGCGGGCGGCCCTTCGGTTCGAACCCGGACTGGCGGAGAGAATCGTGCGGGAGACCGGGCGCGACCCCGGCGCGTTGCCCCTGCTCGCCTACACGCTCGACAATCTCTATCAGAGCAGCAAGGCAGCAGGAAGCCTTCTGCTCACGGCAAGCGACTACGACGCCATGGGCGGCGTCCAGGGAGCCATCGCGCAACGCGCTGAGGCCGTGATCGCGGCGCTCGATCTCGGCGAGGACCAGCATCGTGAACTTCGTCAGCGAGTCTTCTTCCGACTCGTCACGGTGAACGAGCAAGGGGTCGCTGTCCGACGACGAGCGCTGCTCACCGAGTTCGGTGACCAGCCGCAGACCATCAGTTTCATCGACCAGCTCGTCGGCGCGCGGCTTCTCGTCCGCACGGCGACCGCAGAAGGAGCACCCTGCATCGAGGTCGCCCACGAGGCGCTTCTCCACCGCTGGGAGCGACTGGCCGATGCGATCGAGCGCATCCAGGACGACCTCGTGTTGCTCCGCCACGTGCGACACGCGGCGCAGGAGTGGGACCGTCGCGGGAAGAATCCGGCGTTTCTGTGGGCCCACGAGCTCCTGACGTTCGTCGATGACACCCTCCACCGGCTGGGGGACCCGCCGCTCGACCCGGTCACGGCGGGCTTCATCCGCCCGGAGAGCGAGCGACTGCTGGAGGAAATCACCGAGTCGACGGTGAACCCTCGGCGCCGCGCCTGGATCGGCGAGAGGCTGGCACAGGTCGGGGATCCGCGCCTGGGTATCGGCGTTGAGGACGGGGTGCCGTCCATCCACTGGGTGCCCGTCGACGCCGGGGCCCGCGTCGTCGCGGGGCGGACCATCGAGGTGGCCGCCTTCTACATGTCGCGATACACCGTGACCCACGCGCAGTTCGATGCCTTCCTGGCAAGCGGCGACGATCTCGGGCGCTGGTGGAACGGACTCGGCGTCGGACCCGACTCGCTGGAGATCCAGCAGACGTCCATCGTCAACCACCCCCGGGACTCGGTGCGTTGGGCCGATGCCATGGCCTTCGCTCGCTGGCTCGACGATCAGCGGAGATCAGGCGAACTCCAGATGCCGGACGACATCCCGATGGGGGACGGAGGTTGGGAGGTCCGACTTCCCCTCGAATGGGAGTGGGAGCTGGCTGCCGGCGGTCCGAGTCCTGGCCGGCACTACCCATGGGGCAACGATTTCGATCCGAGTGCCACCAACACACGTGAAGCGGGGCTGAGTCAGACCTGCGCTGTCGGTATGTTTCCCGGCGGGCGAACGCCAGAGCAGCTCGAGGACCTGAGCGGGAACATCGCTGAGTGGTGTCTCAACACCGTCGACGACCCACTGGTCTATGGCGGTGAGGAGCAGGTGGCGCACGTCCGCAAGGGCGGTTCGTGCAACCACACGTCGGACAAGGCTCAGGTGACCGCTCGGTTCCACGGATCCGAGGCCTACCGATTCAGCCATGACATGGGGTTTCGCGTCGTGATTGCCAGACCGCCGATGCTCGGGGAGGGGATCACGTGAACGGCCCGCTCGGACATGAGCGCGATGGTCGCGGCAACCTCCAGGTCTCGCGCGCACGACGTTTCGGTGTCCTGCTGGTCGAGCTGGTCGACGGTGACTGCGATGCGGGTGGTCTGCAGCGGTTGGTCCGCGGCGCGTTCGACGACCCGGACATCCATCGGGTCGAGGTCCGTGTCCCCGCGTCGGCACATGCGGCGCGACAAGCCCTGGACGCGCTGGGAGCGGTGCACGAAGCCACGTTGCGACAGCCCGATTCGCGTTCTCCAGGCACGAGCGCCCCGCCCATGATTCATGCGGTGCATCGCGACGAGCTCACCGACGACCCACCTCCCAGCGTGACAACGCACGACCACGACCTCCGGCTGCGTACCGCCAGCCACCTCGATGTCGAGGCGCTCTTCGGGATCAAGCGAAGTGCGTTCGGCGTGGGCTACGACCGAGGCCAGCTGAGACAGCTACTCGCGCTCTTCCCCGGATTGACACGGCTGGCGTTCGTTGGCGACCAGGCGGTCGGGTGCAGCATCTGCGGCATCGTTCACAACGAGCCAGCCAACGCATGGATGCTCAGTATGGGAGTGCAGCGCGCGTGGCAGGGCACCGGCATCGGGACGTCGTTGCTCGTACGGTCGCTCGACGACCTACGACAGCGCGGCGTCGACAACGTTCGCCTCAGCGTCGACCCGCAACGGGAGCGAACGGTAGCGTTCTACCACTCGCATGGCTTCCGGCCCGTCGAGCAGGTGGCCGACTACTTCGGTCCGGGCGAGGCGCGCACCATCATGCGCTGCACGGTGTGATCGAGTCCACTGTCCATCCGAAAGATCGCCTCATGAGGTTGACGAAGTGCCATGGCTCCGGCAACGACTTCTACCTCGTCGATCGCCGCGAGACGATGATCGATGAGTCCGACCTGGCCCCACTCGCCGTGTCACTCTCACGCCGCTCGGGTCCGTTCGGGGCTGACGGCCTGCTGATCGTGGACGACGGCGAGGTCGGGCCCCGTATGCGCATCTTCAATTCCGACGGCAGCGAGGCGGAGATGTGCGGGAACGGTCTGCGGTGTGTCGGCCGCCACCTGCTCGACGGGTCGTCGGACGAGCGCGTGCTCGTCGAGACCCGACGGGAGTCCATCGCCGTTCGTCGGGTCGAGGAGCTCGCTCCGGGCGTGCAGGCGACCGCCTACCAGAGCAGCGCGGTGAGCTTCGCCATCCGCGACTGGCTGCTCGGGCACGACAACGACGAGTTGAAGCAGCAGCCGATCCCCTCGCTGCACGACACACTGCCGTTCACCGCGATCCGGTTCCCGAATCCCCACGTGATCACCGTGACGGAGCGGGTTTCGCTCGACGAGCTGGTCCGGCTCGGCTCGACAGCCAACAGTACGCCGAGCGTCTTTCCTGAAGGCGTGAATGTCAGCATGATCCGCCCGCTGGGACCGCGGTCGCTGTACTGCGCGACCTTCGAGCGGGGCGTGGGACTGACGATGGCCTGTGGAACCGCCATGTCGGCGTCGGCGGTCGTCGCCGCGAGCCAGGGCCTCGTACCAACGGGAGAGACGGTCGAGGTCTTCACCTGGGGTGGCAAGGTCCGCATCGTCGTGGCTGATGACCTCGCCTCGGTCGCCGTCGAGGGCAACGCCACGGTCGTCTTCACGACGGAACTACCCCTACGAGACGCCTTGGATCCTGGCCCGGAGCTGACGGTTCGGGCCGAAGCCAGCGTCGACGAGATCACGGCCTACGAGCAACTGCTGGCCGACGTGCGGAGCGAGTTGCTCGTGCATCTGACGGGCGACGAGTACGGGGGCCTTCAGGAACTCGAGGCCGCGAAATAGCGGCAATTGTCGCGTGTTGTCATCCAGCCGGCCACCGCGGCTGTTCGCGCCGTCCAGCACCATCGACCCGGCCAACGGCTTCCGCCGCAGGTCAGGATCGTAGGGCTGAACGTTCGAGGGCCCGGCGAGCTGGGCCCTCATCACGGTCGGGTTCCACCGGCGGGAGCCTGACCGGCAGGATGTCGAGGCGGTTCGCCGATTGAAACTCGCCCGCTGACGAGGGGACGAGTTCGATTCCGAAGACCTCTCGACCGGACGCGGCGAACAGGTACGAACGGACGTGTGTCCGACCCTCGGCGAGGCGTTGGACGACCTCGAGTGTGTGCGTATCGAGGAGCAGGATCTGCCCTTGCGCCGTGCCCACCAAGATGGTCTGGCCGTCCGGAGCAAGCTGCAGCGTGCGTCCGGATCCGGGCAGCAACACCTGCTGGAGTTGCTGGAGGTCCGCGTCGAACACGCGGAGGATGCCGTCACTGCCGTGGGTGAGCACCCGCGGACCGTCCGGGTGGTCGGGCAGGACGATCAGCCCCGTATCGGAGAGCGCCGGCGAATTGTTCCTGGCGTGCCGCGTCTCCCCGGTCAACAGATCGACCGACAGGAGGCGGCCGAGGTTGGTCGTGACGTAGGCGACGCCATCACCGCCGACAGCCATGTCCGAGACGGCTTCCGGCGTCTCGACATCTTGGAGCTCGACCACGGCCGGACGCGAGGGCGTGTCCACGTCCTCGATCACGTACAGCGACGTGGCACCCGCCGCCACCGCGCCCACCGCGCCGCTCGGATGGAGCGACCGGATCGGGGTCCCGAGATCGAACTCGGCACGAACGCCGCCGGGATCGAGAATGGAGACGCCGGCCCGTGTGCCCACGATCACCACATCCCCGAGCACGAGTGGTGTCGAGCCCTGCGGTGGTGAGGCGAGCCGACCGAGCTCGCGCGCGGGGGCGTCCCCCGGCGACCGGCTGCGCACAACGCCGTCGTCGTCGAGTTGCAGGAGCAGACCATCGAGAGGAGCAACCACGAAGCCGGCGTCGACGGGGACCGATCGCCTCGACGCAGCCAGGCGGATGACGTCGGTCAGACCCGATGGCCTGCTGAAGATCAGATGGTCACCGAATCGACTGGTCGCCAAGACGTTCGCTCCCGCCGCTTCTGACGGCACCAGGAGGTCAGGTGGCACCCAGCGCTGCTCGGGGACGACGACTGGGCGTCCTCGAAACTGAACCGCTACCACCGCATCGCCGACGCAGGCATGCCCCGTGAGGCGGCTCGCCCGCCTGGTGAGCTGCGTCATCGGACCCGTCATGGGGAACGTGTCCGTCGGCGTTGCGAGTGCGGCGCGGCCTGCCCTGACCGCCGCCAGCGACGTTCCGCATCTGAACAATCGGTCGGGCGCGAATGCGGCGTCGCGGTCGGTGATGGCGACGCCTGTCCCGAAGTCCTCGAAGAGTCGTTCCGTCGACACCGGGCGGTAGTCCGCCGGTTCATCGCGGCCGGAGAAGCGTTCGAAGGCGATGGCTTCGTCTCCCTCCAGCAGCACCTCGAAACCGTCATCGGATGGGCGTACCGCCAGGGCCGTTGGGCGTCCCCCAACGGTGGCGATCTCGACGGCATCGGATGTTGTGTCGAGGGAGGGCGAACGGAGGACTCGACCGTCCTGTCTGCTCCACCAGAGCCTGCCTCGATCATCGATCGCGAGTGCCGTGAAGTCCCCGACCTCGAGCCGACGAACGCTCCCGGTTGCGAGATCGGCCGCAAGGAGCTCGCCTGTGTCATCACCCACGAACACCACCCGCCCAGCGTCCGGCGTGATCTCGAGCAACCGGCCACGGAACCCCTCTGCAACGTCGAACCGAGCCATCTCGATGCCGCGCTCGACGTCGATGGCGACGACCTCGAATCCGCGCTGAGGGCGGCCCACACCAAACGCAGCGATCGCGCCGTCATCGGAGAGGGCGACGGCTGCGACCGGGTCGTCGAGCCGCAATCGGCGACGCTCGGCAACCTCGGCAGCGATCTGGCGTGACGCAGCGACGGCGGCTTCGGACGAGGCGAGTTGCAACGCCTCCGAGGCCAGTTCCTGCGCGTTCGCGGTGGTCTCCGCCCGGAGCGCTTCGGCGGCCACCTGGAGTGACTGCTGCCGCGGTCGCCGCGAGCTCGCTCTCCAGTGCCGCGGAGCGCGCGATCAGTGCCGTGGTCGCGAGTGCAGCGATGAGCACGAGCACCGCACTTGCTCCCGCGATGGTCGCTCGGTGCCGCCTCCGGTGTGCCTGCTGGACACGATCGGTGAATGCGACGATCTCCTCGGTGACGGTGATGCCGGTGCTCTGCGGATCCGATCCGAACACCAGCTCAGCGTCAGACACCAGAGCGCCCAGCGGCAACCGCCACAGGCCCACCGTGCTGCCGCCCTCGTCGCGCAGATGTGCCCGCAGCAGACGTGCATGCGCACCGAGCAATCGCTCGTTCGCCTCGATACTGGCCGCAAGGTCGTCGAGGCCGCGGACTTCCCACGTGGCGACCGGCGCGTCGGGATCTGGCGACGGTGGGGGTTCGCCGGTCGGGACGACCACGATCGGTTTCCCCCGTGCGCGGGCGTGCGCGTACTCGCGACGGCAGTAGCCAGAGGCTCGCCAGGCGGGGCTATCGAGGACGAGCAGCACGAGAGCATCATCGATGGCTGCCGCGATGACGTCCCAGTGGGGTTGGCCAACGGGGACACCCACCGCCGCCAAGGTGTCGTCCACCTCGGAAGCGTCATCGAGCCAGATCGTGCGGCCGGCTGCGCGGAGGTGCTGAGCCACCCGGAGTGCCACCCGACGTTGCGATGAGGAGTACGAGATCGCGACATCACTCATCGCCGGCGTCCTCGCCAGCGGCCCGGCTGAACCGAAACAGTTCCCGCTCGAGCTCGGTGATCGGGCGCGGCTGGCGATCCTCGACCAGGGCCATGACACGTTCCTCGTCGAGCAGCGACCATCGCGAGAGCGCTCCGTTGAAGCGCAGCGCCGCGAGACCACGCGAGTCATCGTCGAACAACACATCCGTCACGGCGTGGTACCGGCCGCGATCGCTGGGAAGTCTCAGGACCACCTGGCCCGATCTCAACGCGATCACCTCGGTGCCCGTCGTGCCGATGATCGCGGCGTGACTCCCGTCCGGAGCGACCCGGATCGCGTAGGGAGCGAGGTCGCCGCTGAGGCGCCCAACCTCCACGAACGGGCCGTCGCCCCCTCGGTGGACGCTGCCGCCGTGCCCCACGAGCAGTGTCACCTCGTCCTCCAGGAACGCCCCGGTAGCGACGTTCCCGACGTCCTCCTGAAGGGCCTGGCCACTGCCGTCGGGCCGCACGACCTGGCCGCTTCGGCCGATGAGGCGAACGAGTCCGTCATCGCCGACCTCGACGTGCACCGGGGACTCGACCTCATCATGCTCGATCGCTTCCCATGCAGGCGTCTCCTGCGAGGAGTTCCACACGTAACTCACCCGGGCCCCGGTCAGCGCGACCTTCGTGCCGTCGGGACTCACGGCAGTCTCGGCTGTCAGCCCGCCGACCGGAGCCTCGTCGGTCGACCAGGACTCGCTGCGTACGAAGTCGACCACGCTGACCCTCCCCGAGGGGTCGAAGAGCGCGACCACACCCGGCTGGTGGGTCGGTCGCACAGGCGCGACGAGGCCTGGTAGTGGCGACGTCTCGATCGTCTCCAGAGAACGGCGATCAACGACGTATCCGGCGAACATGCTCTGCCCGGCGACCGTGGCGACATCGCTGCCGGTCGATGCATCGATCATGCCCCGAGCAGATCCCTCGAAGCCACTGATCGGCACCTGGTTCAGTGCGACGGTGGGGACAGCCTGATCACCCACGAAACGCTCGTAGGCGTCATCTGCTTGCCAGACGCGGAGTCGCGCGTCGCCTGCGACGGAGATCCATCCGACGCCATCGATCACCGCGACCCCGTTCACCGGAGCCCGATGAGCCGGGAACTGCCTCGTGATGACCGAACCACCATTCGGCGCCAGGCCCAACCTGCCATCGACGGTCCCGATCACGAGATCGCCTGCATCAGAAGCTGCGGCCGCCCGAACGCTTCCCGCGATCGGATCCGGCAGCGACAACTCGTCGCCCGGACCTTCCGAGGGCATCAACAGGTCCAAGGGAATCCGCTGCACCGCGAACTCCAACTGAGCGATCAGATGCGATCCCCCCGGCGAGATCTCCAGACCCCGCACACCAGGCAGCTCGATACGTCCAGTCGTGGAACCGTCGGCGATGTCGTGGATGCTCACCTCGTCCGCGCTCGCGAGCGCGAGCCATCCTGCCTCAGCATTCGCGACCGCCGCGCGCACCCGGAGCGGGTCAACGCCAGCAACGATCGTCTCCGACGTGGACGCGATGTCCTCGATCCGCGTGTCCTCCTCGCCAGCGATGAACAATCGATCGTCGTCGATCCACGACACCACATTGATCGGGCCCACGTCGACGAGCCGCGGGACCGGACTGGAACCGACCTCGACGAGGAACAACAGCTCATCCTCGTCGACTGCAGCCAGACGGGTGCCATCCGGTGACAGCGCCCGCATCGTCAGCACCTCATCGATCGAACGGGAGTCCAGGAGGACCTCGTTGGATGCCACGTCGATGACGTCGAAGCCATGATCCAACATGTAGGCGACCGCCACCACCGATCCGTTCGATGCGGACATGGCCAGCGCCGGCGTGCGCAGCTCGAGGGTGTCGTGCGGCACCAACCCTGCAGCCGTCCGCGCCGCTGATGCGATGACCCCTGGCGATGGATCAAGCCGCAACGCCTCGTCCAACAGCAACCACGGGAGGTCGGGGTCCTCGTCCGCTTGATCTGCCGCCTCATCGACCAGTCGTTGGGCCTCTGCTGCATCCGCAGCCAGCCGCGCCGAGACGGCCGCCGCCTGTGCCTCCTGGTACTGGCTGAATGCCACGATGCCAGTGGCGGAAATGGCGACCGCGACCAGACTGCCGATCGCCCAGCGCACCTGTCCGAGCTGTCGAAGGCGCTTGCGGCTGGCGACGACCAGATCACCGATGGTCTGGCTGGACTCACCTGCGAGACGAGCGATCGGGCGGACGAGGAGTGACGCGGCCGCATCGAGTTCCCTGCTCGAGAGCAGACCGACGCGCGGCCGTTCCTCACGGTCCCACCTGGCCGCGTGTTCGTTCAGCCGGTTCCAGGCCACCAGGTCCTCAGCCCCCGCTTCGGCGATGACCGCGATGCGCTCCGCCGCGCGATCGACGCCGAACGTCGCCAGAGGGATCTGCGAAAGGTCCTCGAGCGCTGGCGCAGCTCCGGCGAACAGGGACACCGGCAGGAGGGCGACATCCGACCGGTTGTCGAGTTCCTGGAGCAGCGTGCTCGCGCGGTCAGAAGCCAGCAGGGCAGGTGTGAGAAGCACGACAACGACTTGCTGGCCTGCGCTCTTCGGAATACTGATCTGCGGTGGCCCCAATCGGAACCCCCGCTTGCGCAGGCACATGTCGAGTTCGACGATGGGAGCTGCAGCAGCGTCATCCACCAAACCAACACAGGCCAGGACGTCGATCGCTGCTGCGCCACTCGCCCGTCTACCTCGAGGTTCGCGAACGGCACGAGCCGAGCGGGGCTCCCTGCTCGGCCCTCTGCCGGTCCCAGTTGGTTGCGATCCCGGAGTCCGGCGTCCCGAGCCAGCATGCGCGGTCACGCAGGCGCACATCAGGTTCGACGACGGAAGCTGGCGCAGCGTCGACCGCCCAGCCGATGCAGGTCTGGAGCCTGGTGCCTTGTTCGGTCTTCATGCACGTGCCTCGAGATGGTCGGTGGCCACGGCGTGACGACTGGTTCTTCCTCGACGGTCCGGGCCGATGCTGGCAACCCCGGACCGACCCCTGACCCCGAACGTGACGCGCCCCACGACGGGGCTGTGTGCGGTTTCGTCGAGCGACCCTACACCGAAGCGCGACCGCGAAGCCTGCGATTCGCCTTGCCGGTCGACGACCTTGGTGAACGCTCCAGCGAGGGTTCACCAGCGTCGAGAGGTCATTCACGGCGAACTCTCGCCGCCCCGAATCGCAGGGTCCGTCCCCGACGCCGACAAGCGCTCGCGACCGGCCCTTCGAGAGAATCCATCCCGGACGAGGTCCCCCGCAGGTTAGGATCCGGCCCGTGATCGATCGGAAGCGACGTGGGGCTGCGCAGGACGCTGACGGTGGGTGCCGCCCTGCTCGGTGCCCTGGTCATCGTGGTGATGGGAGCGCCGTGGGGCGGCGCCCCCGAAGCGCCGCGTGCGCAGTCGGAAAGGTCGCCGGACTCGCCGGAGGTGGACGAACGCGGGCCGGGGTTGACTGCGGTCCGGGCTCGAGAGCTCGAGCAGGGAATCAATGCTCGGGATCCGGAGCGCCTGCGCGAGGTGTTGTTGCTGGGTGATGAGCATGATCCCGTTGAGGTTGCGGAGCAAGCACTGCCGGCCAGCTCGCGGCTGACGATCGACGAGCAGACGTTCACGCGGTTGGACGATGCTGGTGCAGTGGTGGACGGACGGGTCGTTGGTGAGCAGGAATACGCGGTTCAACTGCTGTTGATGCAAGTAGAGGGCCGCTGGTTGTTGGCGGGGAGCGCTGAACCGGAGTTGGTGTCGTGAACCGGGCGCGTGGCCGGGTCTGGCTGGGCGGGGTCTTCGCGGCCGCCGTCGGCATCGGGCTTCTGCCGCTCGACGGCGTCCAGGGCACGGCGTTCAGCGAGTCGGCGTGTGATGATCCTGGGTCCGCGTTGCCGGTGGTGGTCGTGCACGGCTTTCGTTCGGACGCGCACGCGATGAGCGGGCTCGTCGCGATCCTCGAGGACACGCAGATCGATGTGGCCGTGGAAGCGTTCGATTATGGCGCGCGAAACACCTCCTGGGTGACCCATGACCAGATCGGACCGACGCTCAGGGAGCAGCTGATCTGTCTGGCCGATGCGAGCCAGGCATCCGGTGGTGCCGGCCGGGTCGTCGTGGTTGGCCACTCGATGGGTGGACTGGCGACACGGTACGCATTGTCGAACGACCGGGGGGATGGCCGCGGGGTGCTGGATGATGAGATAGCCCTGGTGGCGACGATCGGCACCCCGCACGAGGGATCGTTGTGGGGCATCCTGGCTGGTCAGGCGGAGCGGGGGCTACAGAGCTCGCTCACCACGCAGATGTGGGGGCATCCGCAACCGCTGGCGGGCACCTTCGCGGGAAGCGCGCTTGCGGTTGGCTCGCCCCAGTTGGCGCAACTTCCGGATTTTCCTGACGGAGTTCCGGTGCTCGCGCTGGCGAGTGAATACATCGGTCAAGCGCGCTTCCTGTTCTACCAGTCACCCGAGGCGCGTGTGGGTGACGCCGTGGTGTCACGGTCGTCAGCGCTGGCGATGTCCCGTGAGATCGACGGGGTGGGTGGCACCGGCGAGATCACGTGCCGTATCGGTCTGCCACTCGAGCTCGGTGGAGCGTCGATATCTGCCGCCGTCGCAGCCGAGTTGTACGCCAACCCGGCGGTCCGAGACTGCGGACACATCTGGCAGTACGACGCCCACCGGCTGGTGGGCGAGATCAACACACACCTGGCCGTCGCCGCCAACCGACCGCCGCGAACGATCGCTCAGGCACCTCCGTCACAGTCGCCGGCCTTCGAAGTCGCCTTCGTCGAGGCCTATCTCGCGGGGGAGGACGTCTCCTCGATGACGGCACGTGGTGACGACGCCGGCATCAGTGATCTGCTGACACCTGATCCCTCGGCGTCCTTCAGTGTGCATTCGTTGCCGATGCTGGACCCTCCGCAGGCCCCGCCGGGCGCGGTTTGTGCCCTGGAGGGCGACGTGACGTCGTTCTGCTTCGTCGAAGTCGTCCGCAACGACGATGAAGGTCGTCCGGCACCACCCATCTATCTGCAGGTCTATTCCTCATGGCTCGGCATGGAGTACCGGGGCGACGGCGTGGTGTACGTGCCGGATGATGCGCCGCTGGTCATCGACTTCGTCGCTGGGAACCAATACCGCCCGATGACACGCCCCTTCGACGTCGCCGCCACCTTCGTGCGATCTGCGGCCGACGGTCTCCTCGTCGAGACAGACATGCTCGGTCCCGATGTCATCGACCAGGTGCGCAGGACCGGGCTGTGGGAGTCTGTGGAGCGGTACTCCTTCGTTGAGGTCGGTCTCGGCCGAACAGGCCCCATGCACCGCTGGGGAGAGCCCGTCGGCTCCGCCTGTGAGTCGGTCAGCGATCCGACACCATCGACGCGATGCGTGGCAACGGCCTATCAGGATGGTCGGAGGCTGGCGACGGTCGCCGTGGACATCGAGGTTCCACCCCCTGGCGGCGGCCCGCTTCGCATCGTGGGCGTCCAGGAGCTCAACTTGTAGCGATCTCTTGCTGTCGTTCCTCGCAAGGTTGTTTCCAGCGCGAGAGCCTCCCGGCTCATCCGGCGACGAACGAGCAAACGGCAGGCGCTCGTGGAGGATCGTCGAGCGAAGCTGTCGAGCGCAGGTCGGCGGCTGGTCGAGCGGATCCGGTCGTCGGGCTGGCCCGTGGCCCGCGCGGCCGAGGCCCAGGGCGTCTCGCGTGCGACCGCGCACATGGGGGTCGGGCCCCGCGATCGACACCCGGGCTTGACGCAAGGCCGGCCGCGCCCCCTGCCGCCGTCGCGCGTGGTGACGGTCCCTCGTTCGACGAACCAGGATGGGCCGCGTCCGCGAACGGCGATTCTCACGAATTCGGCCCGCTACGGTGACGTAGCGGGCCGTTTGCGCGCTGGGAGGGATTCGAACCCCCGGCCGCCTGATCCGTCGTCGCATGTCT
>CAYTLZ010000061.1:0-18014 GCA_964438785.1 uncultured Actinomycetota bacterium
CTGGCCAACCGTCGTTCGGAAGCCGCACCTGCCAGCGTGACCGTCGTCGGCAAGCACTGCGAGTCCGGCGACCTGGTCCGTGAGCACGCCCCGCTGCCCGGCGACATCGAGGTGGGCGACCTGCTGGCCGTCGCGGCCACCGGTGCCTACACGGCGTCGATGGCCTCCAACTACAACCGCCTGGCGCGGCCCGCGGCGGTTCTGGTCCGTGCCGGGCAGGTGCGCGAGCTGGTCCGCCGCGAGACGCTGGAGGATCTGGTGCGCCAGGACGTGTCGCTGCGATGAGCGATGGCGGCGAGGTGGCAGGGGGGTCGGCGGGGCGGCCGCGCGTCGCACGGGTCGACGAGCGGCTCGGGTTGTCGATCGAGCGCACCGGTCTGTCCCCGCGGACGCTGGTGACCTACGCCCGGGACCACGTGACCGTGCGGACGCCATCGCGTCCGGACTTCCGCGCCGGCAACACCATCGACCTCGTCGTACCGCCCGCGCCCACGGCGGTGGCCGACTGGGTCGAGCGTTTCGAGCAGACCGTCGGGATCCTCGGCGCCCGCCACGTGCAGCTGCGGTGGGAGACGCCGTTGGCCGTCGACGCGCCCGCGGTGGTGCCGGACCCGGATCCGCAGCTGGCGGCGGCATGCCGTGCGCAGGGCTTCACGTTGAGCGCGACCACGATGCTCCTGCTCGACCAGCTGGCACCGGGACGGACCACCGACGCTGAACTGGTCGCCATCGCCGCACCCAGCGTCATGGGCGGCGATGCGACCGATCGTCGGTGGCACGCCGCGACGGTCCTGTACCGCTACGCCGAGGGTGACCACCCCGACGACTGGCGTTCGTCCGACGAGGACTTCACCGCGTGGTCGGTCGACGTGCAGCGGGAACTGGCCGCCGGTGGCCGGTGTCAGGTCTGGGTCGCGATGCGCCACGGTGGCCCGGTCGCGCGACTGACCCTGCTGCACGACCGGCAGGGCCTGGCCGTCATCGAGGACGTCGTGGTGCACCCGGTGCACCGCCGTCGCGGCATCGCGTCCGCGCTCGTCCATGCCGCGATCACCGGCCACCTCGATGCCGCCCCGCAGTCGCGCGTGGGCATCGGTGCGGATCCCGCGTCGCCGGCCGAGGCGCTCTACCGGGGGCTGGGTTTCCGCCCACACGCGACCGTCTGGACGGCGCACCGCTGACCGCGACACCCGGTCCGGCCGGGATCCCGGGTCGAACGTTGGACGGGTCGCCGGTCGGCGAGGCACCGGTCCCGACGTTCGACGAAGGCGTGCGGTATGAAGATCCTGGTCACCGGAGCGACGGGTTTCATCGGCACGGAGGTCGCCCGGCAGCTCAGCGCCCGTGGTTGGCGGCCCCGGCTGATGGTCCGACGGCCGTCGCGTGGCCCGTTGCTGACCAGCCTGGATGCCGACCTCGTCCATGGGGACCTCGAGGCCCCGGACACGCTGCACCGGGCCGTCGCCGGTTGCGATGCGGTCATCCACCTCGGTGGTCGTGCGGTGTTCGATCCGGCCCACCGGCTGATCGGCACGTTCGTCCACGGCACCCGGGCGCTGGCCGAGGCGGCCGCCGAGCAGGGGGTCTCGACGTTCGTGTTCGCGTCGTCCCTGCTGGTGCACGGCAACACGGACACGCCGATCACGGCGGCGACGCAACCCGTCCCGGCGATCGACTACGGCCGGGTGAAGCTGCTCGTCGAAGCCGGTCTGGCCGGCATCGAACAGCACAGTTCGATGTCGGTGGCCTCGATCCGCCTCCCCCATGTCTACGGCGCAACGGACCAGCTCTTCGCGCGGGTCCGACGGGGTCTGGTGCCGATTCCGGGGCGGAGCTCGCAGCCCTACGGTCATCTGCACGTCCGGGATGCGGCGCGGGTCCTGATCGCCGCCGCCGAGCGGGGCTGGTCGGGCACCAGCCCGGTGGCGGACCGGGCACCGGTCGGGTGGGACGACTTCCTCGGCGAGATCCGGATCCAGATGCCGCACGTCCGCATCGTGCGGCTGCCGGCGACGTTGGCCCTGGCCGGGACCACCGCGGTGGCGGCGGCCACGTTCTGGCGCTCGGCACCGAGCCTGTTCACGCCGGACACGGTGACGAGCTGGAACCTGTCGTTGCCGGTCGATCCGGAGGCCCTGTGGGGCGAGCTCGGCATCGAGCCGGAGCTGCCCACCTACCGTGAGGGCATTGCCGCCACCCTGGACGACTGCGTCGCGTTCCGTTGGCGGCACCCCGTGTCGGACCACCGCGCCTGACGTCTGCGCCACCGGGTCAGTCCGGGGGTGTGGTGCGAAACCTCAACTCGAAGGTCGTCCACGCTGCGGTGTCGTCCCGGCGGTAGTGGATCGATCCGTCCATCGCCGTCATCAGGTCACGGGCGAGGAACAGGCCGATCCCGAGGCCCTGGGCGACGCGGGAGTCACCGGTGCTCTGTTGTTGGAATGCCTCGAACAGCACGGGTTCGAAGTCCGGGTCGATGCCGGGACCCCGGTCCTGCACCGTGAGTACCACTCGGAGCCCACGTCGATGGGCATCGATCAGCACCGGTGGTGCGCCATAGCGCAGGGCGTTGGTGACGAGGTTGACGATCACCTGCTCGGTCCACAGCGCATCGGCCCAGATGTGCAGACGCGGTACCTCAGTGGTCACGGCATCGTCGTCGATCGCCTCGACCACGCCGGTGACGAGCGTCTGCAGGTCGAGCACGTCGGGACGCACGGTGAGCCTGCCGGCCTGGATCCGTGACAGCGTCAGCAGGCCGGCGATCAGCTCCTCCTGGCGGGCCGCATTGCGCACGATGCGCCCGAGCAGTTCGTCGTGGGCCTCGGGTGTCACCCGGCCCTCGAGCAGGGGCTCGGCGAACCCGCGGACCGCGGTCAACGGGGTGCGCAGCTCGTGGGACGCGAGGCTGACGAACTCCCGCAGGATGCGGGCATGGTCCGCCAGTTGTTGGTTCTCCGCCCGCAATTCGTGGTGCCAGCCCACGTCGCGGATGGCTGCGAGGACCAGTCGCCGGTCGTCGATGATCACCGGGTGCAGACTGATGTCCACCGGGAACGTGCTGCCGTCGCGTCGTCGGGCGTACAGATCGCGCCCGGACCCCATGGTCCGAAGCCCCGGGTCGGCATCGAAGCGGGCGCGTTCGGCCGCGTGTGTCGCCCGCAGATGGGCCGGGACGAGCGTGTCGACCGAGGCTCCGCTCAGCCCGTCGATCGTCGCCCGGAACAGGGTGGCGGCCAGGGCGTTCGCGTGATGGATCGTGCCGTGACGGTCCACGACCAGGATCGCGTCCGGGGAGAGGGTGAGAACGGCGTGAAGCCCCTCGGCGGTCATCGGTTGCACCGGGACGTCGGGGCCCTCGCGGGCGCGCGGGCTGTTCAAGGCCTGCACTCCGATCACCGCCCCGTGTCGACGCAGCCCGCATGGACGTGACCGCGGGTACGGCGCGGCCGCGTACCCGGGATCGACGCGTTCACCTGGCTGCGCCGACGTCAGCGGGCGCTACGACGATAGTCTGGTCCGCATCGGTCGGCAGTCGAAGCGTCACGTCGCCCTCGCCGTTCCCGGCACCCGGCCGCTGCTGCACCCTCGCCCCGCCCCTCGGGTCGACCGCCCCGTGTCAATGCTCCCTCGCGCACCAGAAGGAATCCCCGTGGACCGCGTCCTGCGCATCGGCATGCTCGGCTGCGGCACGGTCGGAGGCGGCGTCGCGACCATCCTGGACCGTGAGGCGGACGACATCACCGCGCGGACCGGGGCGAAGCTGATGATCACCCGCGTCGCCGTGCGCGATCTGGAGAAGGTCCGCGACCTCCCGATCCCGGCCGATCGTTTCACCACGGACACGGCCGCGGTCGTCGAGGCCGACGACGTCGACGTCGTGGTCGAGGTCATGGGCGGTATCGAGCCGGCCGGTGCGCTGATCCGCCGGGCGCTGGAACTCGGCAAGCCGGTCGTGACCGCCAACAAGGAACTCGTCGCCCAGCAGGGCCCCGAGCTGTACCGGGCCGCGGTCGACGCCGGGGTCGACTTCGCCTACGAGGCGGCGGTCGCCGCCGCGATCCCGATCATCCGTCCGCTCAAGGAGTCGTTGGCCGGGGACCGGGTCACCCGGGTGATCGGGATCCTCAACGGCACCACCAACTACATCCTGACGCGGATGACCGAGGAGGGGGCCGACTACGAGGCGGTGCTCGCCGACGCCCAGGCGCTCGGCTACGCCGAGGCCGACCCGACCGCCGACGTCGGCGGCCACGACGCCGCGGCGAAGTGCGCCATCCTCGCCTCGCTCGCCTTCGACACCGCCGTGCACCACGACGACGTGTTCCGTGAGGGCATCGAGTCGGTGACCGCCACCGACATCCGCACCGCCGACAAGCTCGGCTACGTCATCAAGCTGCTCGGCATCGCCTCCGAGGTCGACGACCGGGTCGCGACCCGGGTCCATCCGGCGTTCCTGCCCAAGAATCACCCGCTCGCCGCCGTCCGCGGTTCGTTCAATGCGATCTTCGTGGAGGCGGTCGCCGCCGGCGAGTTGATGTTCTACGGCCGGGGGGCCGGTGCGGAGCCGACCGGCTCGGCCATCGTCGGCGACGTCATCGACGTGGCCCGCAACCTGCTGCAGACCGCCCGCGGTGCGGCGGAGTCGCAACACCGAGCCAAGGCGCTGCGGCCCATCGAGGACCTGCAGACGCAGTACTACGTCCTGCTCGACGTCGAGGACGAGGCCGGTGTGCTCGCCGAGGTGGCGCACTGCTTCGGGGCCCACGACGTGTCCATCGCCCAGGTCTGGCAGGACGGTCAGGGCGACTCGGCCCAGCTCGTGCTGATCACCCACCGCGCCCGGGAACAGGACCTGCGCACGTGTGTCGAGGCATTGGGCACACTGGAACACGTACGCAGCGTGGCCAGCGTGCTGCGCGTCGAAGCGGAGGGGTTCTCGTCATGACCATCAGCGCCCTACCCGACACCCCCGTGCGCCAGCACACCGGTGGTGCCCATCTGTGGCGCGGCATCATCGAGGAGTACCGCGACCGGATGCCGGTGACCGACACCACCCCGATCGTCACGCTGCGCGAGGGTGGGACTCCGCTGATCCATTCCGAGCACCTCTCGGAGCTGACCGGCTGTGAGGTCCACCTGAAGTTCGACGGCTCCAACCCGACCGGGTCGTTCAAGGACCGGGGCATGACCATGGCCATCACCAAGGCCAAGGAGGCCGGGGCGGAGGCCGTCATCTGCGCCTCGACGGGCAACACCTCCGCCGCCGCGGCCGCCTACGCCGCGAAGGCCGGGATGACGGCCGGCGTGATCGTGCCCAAGGGCAAGATCGCGCTCGGCAAGCTCGCCCAGGCACTCGTGCACGACGCCAAGGTCATCCAGATCGACGGCAACTTCGACCAGGCGCTGACGATCTGCCGTGAACTCGCCGAGGACTACCCGGTCGAGTTGGTCAACTCGGTCAATCCCTACCGCATCGACGGGCAGCGCTCCGGAGCCTGGGAGATCGCCGACCAGCTCGGTCGTGCCCCTGATGTCCACGTGATGCCCGTCGGCAACGCCGGCAACATCACCGCCTACTGGCGCGGGTACCGCGAGTACCACGCCGACGGGCTCATCGATCAGCTCCCGGTCATGCGCGGCTACCAGGCCGCCGGTGCCGCGCCGATCGTGCTCGGTTCCCGGGTGGACAAGCCCCAGACGATCGCCACCGCGATCCGGATCGGCAACCCGGCGTCGTGGGAACGGGCGGTGGCCGCCGCCGAGGAGTCGTTCGGCTCGATCCGATCGGTGACCGACCGCGAGATCCTGGCGGGCTTCCGCCTCGTCGCACGCCACGGCGTGTTCGCCGAGATGGCCTCCGCAGCCTCCATTGCGGGCCTGATGCAGCTGCACCACGCGGGGGAACTCGAGCGTGGGCAGACCGTGGTGTGCGTGTTGACCGGGCACGGCCTGAAGGACCCGGAGTGGGCCATCGCCGGCGCGGCGGAACCGATCACCATCCCCGCGGAGACGGACGCCGCCGCCGGAGCCCTCGATCTGCGTTAGGCCGTGGCCGGACGGTGCCCGTCGTCGTCGCAGGACTGGGGCCGTGACTCGGTCAGGCGGTCAGGCGGTGAGCCAGGCCATCGCCAGGGCATAGGCGGCCGCCTGTGCCGCGGTCAGATCGTCGCCGACCCGGGTCGCCCGCGGTCCGTCGACGATCGCCACCAGTTCCAACGTGGCCGCGGGGACGCCGAGTTCCGTGGCCAGCGTCGTCGCCGCGGCCGACAGCGCCGCCGGGCGGTCGCCACCGGGCAGGTCAGCGGCATCGCTCAACGCACGCCAGCCGCGCAGCGCCGCATCGGGATCGTCGGCGACCGCCGTGAGCGCTGCCTCGACGCGATCGCCGACCTCGCCGACGATGGCCGGTGTCGCGGTCGTGGCCGCGGTGTCGGTGGTGTCGCCGATCCCCGGCGTGGCGCGGATCACGACGTGCGCCGCGAGTGCCCGGGCGAGCTCCCGGACCCGCTGCTTGCGGTCGTCGTCGTAGGCACCCGGGAAGGCCTGCGGGCCCTGTCCGGCGATGGCGGTGCCGATGGCGGCCCCGATGTCGGCGGCGTAGTCGTGCCCGGCGATCAGTCCGCGGGCGGCCTGCTCGACGTCCGCGTCGAGCACGTCGGCGACGTGCTCGTTGATGTCCGCGACGTGGACGGCCAGCAGGTCGGCGACGACGTCGGCGGGCAGCGCCCCATCGGTGGCCGTGGACGCGAAGGACCCGAACCCGGCTTCGTAGTGGCCGAGGTGTTCGTCCGCCTGCGCCATGATGCCGGCATCCGCGCGGGCCCGTCCGAGCGCATGGTCGAGCAGGAACGCGATGTGCTGGCTCCACAGCGAGGCGAATGCGTCGGCACCGAGGTCGCCGTAGACCAGACCGATGGCACCGGTGAGTGCCTGGGTGTTGTCCTCCAGCAGGGCCAGAGCCGTGTCGGTGTCCTCGCCCTCGGCATGGGCCACGGCGGCACCCGCCACCTGCAGGACGTGGTCGCCGAGCAGCTGCTCGAGGGTCAGCACGAGCAGCTCCGCGTCGAGCACCGCCTCCTCGCTGTCGATGACGCCGGGCTGGCCGTCGGCGTCGAAGGCGACGGGCTCGGCGGCGACGGCCGCGGTGACCGCGGCCCCCGCCTCGGGCTCCGGCGTCGCACAGGCACTCAGTGCGAGCGCGCCGATCAGCGGCCACACGACCGGGCCCCGTCGGGCGGAGCCCGACCGGCGGATTCGGTGCATCATGATGGGTCGGTCTCCGGTTGCTCACGGTGCGTGGCGTCGGTCCGGTCCATGGACGGGCCATCCACCCCGGCTGCGACCAGGCGGGTGACGGGATCACCGATCAGGGGGCGCATCCGGAAGGTGGACGAGGGCAGCCAGCTGGTCAGATCGTCGGCCGGCATCGGTCGTGCCATGAGGAAGCCCTGGGCGAGGTCGCAGCCGGCGTCGCGCAGCAACCGCAGGGTCACCTCGTCCTCGATGCCCTCGGCGACCAGGGTGAGGCCGAGACGACGACCGAGCTGGATCGAGGCCTCGAGCAGGGCGCGCTCGTCGGCGTTCCCGCCGGCGGTCAGGATCAGGGAGCGGTCGAGCTTGAGTTCGTCGACCGGGAAGTCGCGCAGGTACGACAGCGACGCGTAGCCGGTACCGAAGTCGTCGATCGAGATCCCGACGCCGAGTTGCGCGAGGTCCTCGAGCGCGCGCTGGGCTCGGGTCGGATCGGTGAGCAGCGCCGATTCGGTCAACTCGATCCGCAGCGCGGCCGCGGGTAGCCCGTGGGCGAGGAGCCGTTCGGCGACGTGGTCGACCAGGCGGGGGTCGAGCAGGCCGTGGGCCGCGACGTTGACGGCCACCTGGAGGTCGTGGCCGGCGGCGCGCCACCCGGCGACGTCGGCCAGGGCCACGTCGAGGACATGGCGGGTGACCGGATGTACGAGGTCGGTCGTCTCGACCGCCGGCAGGAAGAGTCCCGGGCCGAGCCGTCCACGGGTGGGGTGGTCCCACCGCAGCAGCGCCTCGATGGCGACGATGCGTCCGGTGCGCAGGTCGAGCTGCGGCTGGTAGTGCGGGACGAGTTCCCCGCGCTCGAGGGCACCGGGGATCTCACCGATCAGCGCCAACTGATCGGCCGAGGTGCGGTCGGTCGCCGGGTCGTAGAGCGTCACGCGGTTGCGGGTGCGCTTGGACTCGTACATGGCGAGATCGGCGTGCTGGAACAGCGCCACCACGTCGCTGCCGTGCAGCGGGGCGATGGCCACCCCGAGGCTCGCTTCGACGTCGAGCGTCAGGTCCGCGGCCACGAACGTGTCGTCGAACAGCGTCAGCAGCAGTTCGGCCGCCGCCATCGCCTCGTCGGGATCGCCCGTCGGTAGCAGGACCATGAACTCGTCGCCGCCGAGCCGGGCCAGCGATTCCTCCGGATACCGGTCGATCAGGCGCCGGCCGACCTCGCGCAGCACCTCGTCGCCGACGTCGTGACCCAGGGTGTCGTTGACGACCTGGAAGCGGTCGAGGTCGAACAGCAGCAGCGCGGCACCGTCGGCCAACTGGTCGGCGGCGTGCTCGTCGAAGGCGCGACGGTTCGGCAGACCGGTGAGCTGGTCGTGGCGGGCGAGGTACTCGTTGTCCGCGGCCTGGCGACGTAGCCGCTGCGAGGCGTTGGCGACCAGCCGGTACAGCGAGGCGTACAGGATGGCCAGACCGGTCGCGAGCAGGGCGATCAGGCGACCGGTGTCCCGCTGGATGTCGGCCGCGATCGGTTCCCAGGGCAGGTAGACCTCGCTGGCCCCGATGATCGGTGCGCCGAGGTCGTCGAGGGAGACGAACTGCTCCCCGTCACTGCGCAGGGGGACGTAGACGGCGAGCAACTCCCGGAACCGGGCGGCCTCCTCGAACTCGTCCGGCGAGCTGAGGTCGGTGACCTCGGAGGTGATCTCGCCGTCCAGTGCACCGTCGAGCAGGTCGTCGCCCGGGAACCAGCGGCCGCGAAGTGCCGGGTTGTCGGAGTACACGATCCAGCGCTGCTGGTTCCAGATCTTGAGTCGCGCGAACCCGTCCTCGGTGGTGGACGCCGCCATCGCCTGGTCGAGTGCCACGATGCGTGCGGGGTCGAGCGGCACGAAGTCGCGGGTGAGGTCGTCGGGGGTCAGGTGGGCGTGGACGCCGACCTGGGCGACCGACACGGCCGTGCGGCGCGCGTCGCTGATGGTGCGTTCGACGATGATCTCGCGGAGCAGGAAGCCGACGACGATGCCGAGCACCACGACGACGATGCCCCCGATGACCCCGAACCGGGTGAGGAGGCTGAGTCGATGCACCTTGGGGTCCGTTCCGTCGCATGGTGCCGGCCGGGTGCCGTTCGGGGGCGGCGGTGGCGGGGCACGCTGGCGAGCCGACCGGCCGGGCCGTCCCGTCTCCATCGGCAGACGACGTTCGCGCTTGAGTGCTGCGTGCCCCGGGCCCGTGACACGCGACGGCTACCCTCCCCGGGCCGCCCATTCGGGCGACCGACGACGTCCCGAGGTGATCGTGCCCAGCGAACCGCCGGCGGCCGTGCGCCATCACAGCGTGCAGGTCCCGGCCACGAGCGCGAACCTCGGTGCCGGTTTCGATGCGTTCGGCCTCGCCGTGGACCGGCATCTGGCGGTCCGCACGGTGCCGCGCGTCGCCCAGGCGGAGCGTGTCCGTACGCTGGATGCCGCCTCGTCGGAGCTGGCGACCGACGACGACAACCTCGTCTGGCGGGCGTTCGAGACGTTCTGCCGCCACCACGACCTGCCCGTCCCCGAGGTCGGCCTCGTGGCCCGGTCCGTGATCCCCCTCGAACGCGGGATGGGCTCGTCCTCCGCGGCGATCGTGGCCGGACTCGCCCTCGCCCGGGCGGTGACCGGTCAGTCGGTCGGCGATCGTCAGCTGCTGGCCCTGGCGACGGAGCTCGAGGGACACCCGGACAACGTGGCCCCGGCGCTGCTCGGCGGCCTGGTGGCCTGCGCTCAGGCCGACGACGGGTCCGTCGTGGTCCGACGGGTGAATCCGGCCGCGAACCTCCGACCGGTCCTGCTGGTGCCCGAGGCCCGCCAGGCCACGAGTGCCGCGCGGGCGGTCCTGCCGGCGCAGCTCGACCGCGCGGACGTGATCGATCAGGTCGCCCGTGGTGGCCACACGCTGGCCGCACTGACGGGTGCCTGGCCACTGTCGCCCGACGTCGTCGGGGATCGGCTCCACGAACCGGCCCGGCTCGCGGTGATGGCACCCACGGCCGGGGTGATCGCCGCCGTGCGCGACGCCGGGATCGCGGCCTGGCTGTCGGGGGCGGGCCCATCGGTCGCGGCCGTCGTCGAGTCCCGCGATGAGGCGGTGGTCAGCCGACTCGAGGCCATCGCGGTCGAGCACGGGTTCGACTGTCAGCCGACACGCTTCGATCTGTCCGGCGCACGCACGTGCCCGGACGACGGGTGCGGGCTGGGCGGCGGCGACTGTGCTCAGTGCCCCCGGGAGCGACTATGATCGCGGCCGTCGCCGCACCGCTCGGTCGCGGGTCACGTCACCGGGGCTAGTTCCACGTCGCGGTCGGTCACGGCAGAGCTGTCGCCGACACACCCGTCGCCCGCACCACCGCGGATGCGCATCCGAAGCGGACCTGGGTTCCGGACCCCGTCACCGACGCGTCCGATGCGGTGACGTCCCCGCTGCCCCTGCTCGGCGCGCGTCCACGCGCCGGCCCCTTGGAGGTCCCGATGGACCGCACCGTTCTCGAGAAGAAGTCACTCGCCGAGCTCCGTGAGATCGCCTCGACGCTGGAGCTCTCCGGCTACCAGCGGATCAAGAAGGCCGATCTGGTCAGCCTGATCATCGACGCGGCCACCGCCGGCCAGGACGCGGATGCGTCGGATGCCGGCGAGTCGGACGGCGAGGCGGCCGGTGCGCGCGACACCGGTGACGGCAGCGACACCGAGGCAGCCGACGCCGAGCCCACCGAGGGTGGCAGTGATGGTCGGACCGGCGGTGGCCGGGTCCGGGCGCGCCGCCGTGACGGTGATGACGGTCAGACCGGCGACGCGAGCCGGTCGGCCGACGAGGGTCGGCGGGGCGGTGACCGCTCCGGGGGGAACGGGTCGTCGCAGGGCGGCAAACCGGACGAGGCTGCGGCCGACGCCCGTCGCGACGAGTCGGGCGGGGACCAGCGGTCCTCGGGTCCGGGTGGTCAGCGCGACGACGACACGGAGCGCGGCAAGCGGGAGCGGCGGCGCAAGAACCGCGGGCAGGGCCAGCAGGGTGGCCAGGGCGACGACGCGGACGCGGAGGTGCGCGAGGGCGTGCTCGATCTGCTGCCGGAGGGCTACGGCTTCCTGCGGGTCACCGGGTTCCTGGCCGGTGAACGCGACGTCTACGTCTCGCAGTCGTTCGTGCGACGCTTCGATCTGCGTCGGGGTGACCGGGTCGCCGGACCGATCCGTCGCAGCAAGAACAACGACAAGTTCCCCGCCCTGGCGCGGGTCGAGACCGTCGAGGGCGAGCCGTTGCCGGGCGGCCAACCGCAGCAGCGGGCGGCCTTCGGCGAGGCCGTCGCACTCCCGCCCGACGAACGCTTCACGCTCGCGCACGAGGGTGCGACGGCCAGTCGGCTGGTGGATCTGTTCGCACCGGTCGGCAAGGGGCAGCGTGGGCTCATCGTCGCGCCGCCCAAGGCCGGGACGACCACACTGATCAAGCAGATCGCCTCGGCGCTGGAGGCCAACGAGCCGGACGTCGAGGTCATGATCGTGCTCGTCGACGAGCGGCCCGAGGAGGTCACCGACATCGAGCGTTCGACCGACGCGCAGGTGATCTCGTCGACGTTCGACCGTCCGGCCGAGGACCACACCCAGGTCGCGGAGCTCGCGATCGAACGGGCCAAGCGGCTCGTCGAGCGCGGCCACGACGTGGTCGTGCTGCTCGACTCGATGACCCGACTGGCGCGCGCCTACAACCTCACCGTCCAGTCGACGGGCCGGTCGCTGTCCGGTGTCATCGACGCCGGTGCCCTCTACCCGCCCAAGCGGCTGTTCGGTGCGGCCCGCAACGTCGACGGTGGGGGCTCGCTGACCATCATCGCGACCGCCGCGATCGAGACCGGGTCACGGACCGACGAGGTCATCCTGGAGGAGTTCGCCGGAACCGCGAACATGGAGCTGCGGCTGGACCGCACGCTGGAGCGGCGGCGTCGTTTCCCGGCCATCGACCTGGTCGCCTCCAGCACCCGGCGGGAGGACCTGCTGCTCGCGGCCGATGATCTCGACACTGTCTGGGAGCTGCGACGTCAGATCGCGGCGCTCGGGCCAGAGGCGGGTCTGACCGCACTGCTCGATGCGCTCGAGGCGACCGACGACAACGCCGCGTTCCTGGCGAAGGTCAGCGACGAGCCGCTGACCGCGTGACGCCACCGGCCGGCGTCGGTACCCGCGATCGTGCGGGTCGGACGCCGGCGGCCGGGGTCGTCAGCGCCGCATCACCAGCTGCAGCACGTACCAGAACAGCAGGGCGATCGACGCGAACAGGCTCATCGCGGCGGGCACCACCATGTGGGGCGGGTACGAGCGGTAGATCTTCGAGGTGTCGTACAGGATCGCGCCACCGGCGAAGGCGATCATGGCCAGGGTGAACCACAGGCCCAGCGTCACGCCGAAGACGACCGAGCCGACGATGGCGACCAGCGCGAGGATCCCGCCCCAGATCATCAACGGGCGCAGGAAGCTGAAGTCCTTGCTGGACCGGATCGCGATGGCCGACAGGACCCCGAAGGCGATCAGCGAGATCTGCGCCGCCAGGGTGATCGAGCCCTCGAGTCCGGGGATCGCCGCGGCCGCGTAGAGCGGAGCGGCGAACAGCAGCGAGTTCGCCACGACCAGCAGCGCGAAACCGCCGTACTGCGCGCCGGGGGTCCTGGCCTTGATCGCCATCGAGTTGGCCATCCAGGACACGACCATGAAGCCGCCCAGGATCAAGAGCCAGTTGGTCCCGACCACCACGTTCGTGATCGCCGCGGCGATGCCGGAGACGAACAGCAGGTAGCTCACGGCGATGAAGCCCGCGATGGCGACCAGCAGGTGCATGTAGACCCGGGTCATGAACTGGGTGCGCACCTCGACCGGCTGCTGCGCGATCGGCCGGTCGAGCGCGGGGGCGGGCATGCTCATGGTGGACGACTCCCTGATGAGAAGGACGTGCACGAAAGGACGTCGACGGAATCGGGCGTCGGGCGGGGTGCCCCGACGCTTCGCCGTGTGGCGGCCAGTGTGCCGTATCGGGGCGAATCGGGGGTCACAGCGTGCGTTGGCGGCCCGGGACGGGCTGGCGATCGGTCTGGTACGATTCGGGTCGCGCGCCCCGCAGTGGGCGCGTCGTCACGCGACCGGCCTCCACCCGAACGCGCCCGTCCCCGCGGCGCGCCGGCCGGTCCTCCCCAGCCCCGTCGTGGCGGCCATCGGCCGCTCGGAGGATGAATCATGAAGCAGGGAATCCACCCTGAGTACTCGATGGCCAAGGTCACGTGCTCGTGCGGCAACACCTTCGAGACGCGTGCGACCGTCGACAAGATCTCGGTCGAGCTGTGCAACCAGTGCCACCCGTTCTACACCGGCAAGCAGAAGCTGGTCGACACCGGTGGTCGTGTGGACCGCTTCAAGCGCCGTATGGAGAAGGCCGGCAAGTAGCGCTCCGGTGACGTAGCCCGACGGGTACGACCCGACGGCCATCCGACGACGCCACCCCGCCAAGGGTGGCGTCGCTCGTGTGTGCGGGGGCATCGTGAGGCCCTGTCTCGGTCGCGCGTCGCTCCCGTGGTGGTCCGCGTCCCAGGCGGCGGTACCGGCACGGTGTCGCACCCATCGGTACGTCGGCCCAGAATCGGTGATGCCCCTAGCATCCCGGTGGAACAGGCAGCAGGGTCGGCCGGGCCGATCCGGTGGTGACGAGTGCGGCGGGGTGGTCATGACCGAGTCGGCGGATCGACGCTCGGCGACGGCGCGTGCCGGCCACGACCACGGCGGTCCCGGCGCGGACGCTGCCGATGCCGCCGGTACCGACGACGGCCCCCGGGCTGATGGGCGCGGGCTCACCCGGTTCACCGACTTCGGTGCGCTGGTCGACGGGGTCGCCGTCGGGTTGGCCGTGGTCGACCCCGCCGGGGTGCTCGTCCACGTCAACGCGGCCTACTGCACCATGCACGGGGCGACCGAGGAGCAACTGCTCGGGCGGGCGGTCACGGACCTGATCCTCGAGCAGGACCGGCCCGGCAAGGAGGCCCCGGCGCCGGCTCTGCTCACCGGGGAGGTGTCGCACTTCGTGATGGAGGAGCGCCACGTCCGGCTCGACGACGGTCGGGTGCGCTGGGTCCAGGTCACCGTCGCCCCACTGTGGGACGACGCCGGCGAACTGACCGCCATCGTGGCGACCTGTCAGGACATCGATGCCCGCAAGCAGGCCGACGAGCAGCTCGCGGCGGCGACCTGGCTGCGGCGCATCGCCGGACGCATCGCCCGACTCGGTGCCTGGTCCATCGACGTCTCCGGCGACGTCGTGCAGTGGTCGCCGGAGATCGCCGAGATGCTCAAGACCGATCCGGATCTGGCGGTCGACGGGGAACGCACCCTGAGCTACTACGCGCCCGCGGACCGTCGCCGGGTCGCGGAGGCCATCGCCCGCTGCGCCGAGGACGGCACGCCGTTCGACCTGGAAGCCGAGGTGCAGACCGAACAGGGTTCCCGGCTCCATGTCCGGGTGGTCGGTGAGCCCCGCCATGCCGAGGATGGAACGATCATGGGCGTGGTCGGGACCTTTCAGGACATCACCCCGTTGGCACGGGCCCGGGCGGCCAGCCGCCGGGCCTCGGAGCAACTCGCCTCGACGCTGCAGAGCATGTCGGACGCGGTCGTCACCTACGACGCCGAGTGGCGGATCACCTACCTCAACCCGGCGGCCGAGCGGCTGACCGGGTTGCTCCGGTCCCAGCTGCTCGGCGAGGTGGTGTGGGAGGCCCTGCCCGCGCTCGCCGGGACCGAGGTGGAGAGCCTCTACCGGCGCGCCGTGGCGACCGGTGCCCCGTTGACGATCGATCGGTTCCACTTCACCCCGCTCGACCGGACCTACCGGCTGTCGGCGTTGCCGGCCGAGGAGGGTGGTCTGACCGTGTACCTCCGTGACATCTCGACCGAGGTGGAGGAGGAGCAGCGGCTGAGGACCCTGGCCGCGGCCGAGCACCAGGCGGCCGAGGAGCTCCGCTCGGTCGACCGCATGAAGAACGCGTTCATCACCGCGGTCTCGCATGAGCTGCGGACGCCGTTGACGGTGGTCCGCGGCATGGCCGACACCCTCGTGCGCCTGCGTGACAGCCACGACACCGAGCTGCGCGCGCGCATCGAGGACGCCCTGGCCGAGCACGCCCGGCGACTCGGCGCACTGCTCGACGAACTGCTCGACACCGACCGGTTGGTGCGCGGAGCCCTGTCCGCCGACCGTGAACCGGTCGACCTGCCGGCGCTGGTGCAGCGCGTGGTCGACGAATCGGCGGTCGCCCACCGGGCGGAGGTCACCATGCCGGGATCGTTGGTCGTCCGGGTCGACCCGGTGCTCGTGGAGCGGTCCGTGCGGAACCTGCTGGAGAACGCGGCGAAGTACGCGCCGGACGGTCCGGTCGTCGTGGAGGTCGAGCGTGACGGGGCCGGTGGTTTCGTGCTGGCGGTCAGCGACCACGGGCCGGGGATCCCGATCGCGCACGCCGAGCGGATCTTCGAGCCGTTCCACCGCGTGCTCGAGCACCACCAGCCGGGTACCGGCATCGGCCTGTCCCTGGTCGCCGAGTTCGCCCGCCTGCACGGCGGCCGTGCCTGGGCGGACACCGATCGTGACCGTGGGGCTCGCATCGTCGTCGAGGTGCCCGCCGCAGCATGACCGAGGCCGTGGGTTCCGCGTCAGTCGGCGCGGGGGAGTCGCTGGTCGCGGGTGAGGACGGGCGCGAACAGCTCACCGAACCGTTCGAGCCGTGCGGGTACCGCGTCGAAGGTGATGCGCAGCGGCGCGACGTCGCCGGCCTCGTGCGCCGCGTCCACCTCGTCCCAGGTCAGGGGCACCGACGCGGTGGGCCGCTCGCCCGCCCGCAGGGAGTAGACACACACGGTCGTCTTGCTCGGATGGTTCTGCGTCCAGTCGATCAGGACGCGTCCGGTCCGTGCCGCCTTCGTCTGCGTAGTCACGATGCGGTCCGGATGGTGCCGTTCGAGCAGCTTGGCGATCGCGTGGGCGAACGAACGGGTCGCGGGGAATGTGGCATCGGGATCGTTGAGCGGCACGTAGACCTGCAGTCCCTTGCCCCCGGAGGTCTTCGGATGGGCCTCGAGTCCCAGACGTCCGAGTGTCGTGCGCAGCTCACGTGCCAGCCAGATGCAGTCCAACAGGTCGGCGGGCGCGACGGGGTCCAGGTCGAACACCACGACGGTCGGCACGGTCACGTCGGGCGTCCGTCCGAGCGGGGCGTGCAACTCCAGCGCGGCGAGGTTCGCGGCCCAGGCCAGCGCCGCCGGCTCGGTGAGTTCGGCATGCTCGATCACCGTGCGTCCCGTTCCGGTCCCCATGGTGACGCTCGGCAGCCAGTCGGGCGCGTGGTCCGGTCGGCGCTTTTGGAAGAAGCCCTCCCGGTCGACTCCGTCGGGGTAGCGCCGCAGTGTCACCCCCCGACCGGCGAGGTGGGGGAGGATGGCGGCGGCGACGTCGAGGTAGTAGCGCAGCACCTCGGCCTTGGTGGTGCCGGTCGCCGGATACAGCACGCGGTCGAGATTCGACACCGTGACCGTCCGCCCACCGACGCGGACCCGCTGGCGTGCTGGCACGGTCGATCTCCTCACCGGCACCGGCACCGGCGCTGGCCGTCCCGCTGGCTCGTGGCTCTCGTGGCGTGGGCCGACGGAGGTGCGGTGCACGGCCGAACGCCCACCCTGCGGCCGCCGAACGTGGTCTACCGTCGATCGACGCGCGAGGCGATGACCGTTGGTCCCCCGGCCCGCGCGAGGAGGGTCGATGTCGAGCGACGCCACGTCCACCGCGACGGTACGGCGACGCGGTCCGGCCCCGTTCGAGCCACAGCTGGCCGACGGGTCCCCGGGTGCGCTGTCCACGCGGCATCCTCGACGGACGTGGAGCTTCGAACGCAAGTACGACGGCATCCGGCTGCTGGTCCACGTCGACGACGGCCGTGTCCGGCTTCGGACGCGGCCGGGGACCGACCGGACCGACGACTTCCCTGGTGTCGTCGCCGCCGTCGCCGCCCTGGGTCTGGCCGACGCCGTGCTCGACGCGGAGCTCGTCGCCTTCGATGCCGACGGGCGTGACCGGTTCGGGTTGCTGCAACGACAGGTCGGGCGCGGCCGACCGCGCTCCACCGAGCCCGTCCGCATCCGGCTGATGGTGTTCGACCTGCTGCGTCTCGACGGACACGACCTGCGTGCCGAACCGCTGCGTCGACGCCGCGCCCGGCTCGAGGAGCTCGGGATCGATCGACCGGCTGCCGACCATCCCCTGGCCGTGGTCCCGGCCCGACAGGGGGACCCCGACGAGTTGCTCGCACAGGCCTGCGACGCGGGTTGGGAAGGGCTGGTCGCCAAGCAGCTCGATGCGCCCTACCGGGCCGGACGGTCCGCGTCGTGGCGCAAGCTGGTCTGCACCGAGCTCGGGCGGTTCGTCATCGGTGGCTGGACCAGACCCGGGGGACGTCGTCCCGGCCTCGGCGCGATCCTGGTCGGGTCCCCGACGCCGGACGGACTGGCGTACCGCGGCCGCGTCGGGACCGGGCTCGACGACGCCACGCTGGAGAAGCTCGCCGCGCATCTCGAACGGGCGCAGCAGGACACCAGGCCCTTCCTCGACGTCCCCGTCGGTCAGGACCGGCCGGGTGGCCCCGGGGTGCGCTGGTGTGTGCCCCACCTGGTCGTCGAGGTGCGCCACCTCGGCGTCACCGA
>CAYTLZ010000062.1:0-17879 GCA_964438785.1 uncultured Actinomycetota bacterium
CCATCTGCTGGCGCACGATCGCGCCCTTGGGCAGGAAGATGGACAGCCCCGGGCCGAGCTCGTCGGGGTGGTGGGTCAGCTCGAGGTCGCGACCGAGCTTGCGATGGTCGCGCTTGCGCGCCTCCTCCAGCATGTCGAGGTGGGCGGTCAGGGCCTTCTTCGACTCCCACGCCGTGCCGTAGATGCGCTGCAGCATCGGCTGGTCCTCACGGCCGCGCCAGTAGGCACCGGCCGAGCGCAGCAGCTTGAACGCCGGGATGCGCTCGGTCGACGGCACGTGCGGGCCGCGGCACAGGTCCGACCAGGCCACCTCGCCGTCCTGGCGGACGTTGCGGTAGACGGTGAAGGTCGGATCGCCGCCGTCGGGGGCCTCGTAGGCGGTGTCGACCGCGGAGACGATGGTGCCGTCGCCGACAAGTTCGATGATCTCCACCTTGTAGGGCTGATCGGCGAACTCCTCGAGCGCATCGGCGCGGGCGACCTCCTCGCGCACGTAACGCTGGCGCTCGCGGGCGAGCTCGACCATGCGTGCCTCGATCGCCTCCAGATCGTCAGGGGTGAACGGCCGGCCCACCTCGAAGTCGTAGTAGAAGCCGTCCTCGATCGGCGGGCCGATCGCCCACTTCGCGCCGGGGAACAGATCCGTGACGGCCTGGGCCATCAGGTGGGCGGTGGAGTGGCGCAGGATCGCGCGGCCCTGTTCGGAGTCGGCATAGATGACGTCGAGGTGGGCGCCATCGGGCACCTCGCGGTCCAGATCCCACTCGAGCGATGCGCCACCGTCGAGCGTGACCGTGGCGGCGACGATCTGACCCTTGACGGCCTCGAGCGCCTTGAGCGCCTGCAGCGCGGTCGTCCCGGCGTCGAGCTCGAGGCTCGCGTCGGCGTGGTGGACGGTGATGGGCTGACTCACGACAGGACTCCTCGGGTGGCCGCACGCGATGGGCGGCGTCAGTGACGGCCCAGCGTAGTGAAGGGCCTGACGACCACCGCGACCGCGGGACGGCGATGCCCGGCGACCCCGCCCGGGCGACCGGGCATTAGGGTGCGGGCGGTCGACGGCGAGCGTGGTGGCCGCGGTGGACCGGCGATCATGGAGTCATCATGGCAACGACCTACCTGCAACGCGCCGCCGACGGCGAGCGGCTCGACTGGGACCGGTACTTCGCGGCGATCGCCCAGGCGGTCGCCACCCGCTCGACGTGCTCGACTCGCCAGGTCGGCGCGCTGCTGGTCCGTCCCGACGACCGCCAGATCCTGTCGACGGGCTACAACGGCACGGTGCCCGGGGCGCTGCACTGCAGCGACGGTGGCTGCCCGCGCAGTGGTGGCGAGCAACCGCCCGAGTCCGGGGTGCTCAACGACGCCGACCCGGCCACCGCATGTCACGCCGTGCACGCGGAGATCAACGCGCTCGCGCGGCTCGAGGGACTCGCCCGCGGGACCACGATGTACACGACGACGTCGTGCTGCTTCACCTGTGCCAAGGCCCTGACGGCCGCCGGGGTCGCGGAGATCGTGGCCGTCGACCCGTATCCCGCGTTCGAGGCGGTCCGGGCGTGGTTGCTCCGTAATGGCGTGCGCGTCCGGCTGCTGCGCGACTGATCCGCGGACCCGCGCTCGTGCGACGAGGCGCGGACCACCGCCCGACGCGGGGGCCTTGACCGGTCCGTTGATTCGGCGGATGCTCGGACGTCGGCTCGGGGGCGGTCCGCAGGACCGCCGGTCGAAGGGACACGGATGGGTCGCTGTCTGCTCGTCGCTAACCAGACGCTCGGCGGTGTCGAGCTCGACCGCCTGGTCCGCGACCGCCTCGACCGTGGATCCGATCACTTCTACGTCGTGGCACCTCGGACCAGGGTCAGCAACGAACTGAAGACCTACTCGGGCGGCTTCGGCGTCTACGAGGGCATGTCCCGGGACCAGATCCGGGTCACCAACGAGCGGGCGATACGGAACTTCGAGGCCGCACTGGACGAGGCCGATCGCCGCGCCCGGCATCGACTCGATCAGATGATCGCCAGGATCCGGGAGGCAGGCGGACACGCTGCGGGCGAAGTCGGTGTCGACGATCCACTGGAGGCGACCGGGGAGGTGCTGGCGGTCCAGGGAACGTTCGACGAGATCATCGTGTCCACGTTGCCCGTCGGGCTCTCGCGGTGGGTCCGCAGGGACGTCCCCCGTCGGATCGCCCGGATGGCCAGGGTGCCCGTGACGACCGTCTCGGTCGGCGCGGTCCTGGCCGAGCCCTCGGGGTGAACGTGCCGACCCCCGAACGGGGGCCGTGGCGGGCGATGGACGGCACCGGGCCGCCGTCTGTCCGGATGGTGGGCACGGGAGGTATCGAACCTCCGACCTCTGCCGTGTGAAGGCAGCGCTCTCCCACTGAGCTACGTGCCCGGGAGCGGCCGAACGGTAGCGCCAACGGTGCCCGGCGGCCAACCCGCCGCCCGACGGAATCCGGTCGGAACGCCACCCGGGAATGTCCGTGCACACACGCCGATCTTGTGGTTCCCTCCCCGGCACCAGAGAAGGGAGGTGGTCCGTTGAGTAGTAGTCATCATACGGGGACCCTGGAGGTACCCGGCCGCTAGAGGTCGGATGCTGGATCCTCTCCAGCGAATCCAACCGGGTACCGCCCCGGCATCGGTCGGGAATTCGTCCCGCCTGACGCAACCGGACCGCTCCGGCGGTCACGGGAACAGCGGTGCCAGAGGTCTCATCCAGCACGAACAGCACCACCCACGAGGCGCGGCCCATGCCGCGCCTCGTGGCATGTCCGGGTCCTGTCCGGGACCTGTCCCGGGCCGATCCGGGGCCGATCCGCCCGTCCGGCCGACCGAAGAGCCCCGCGCGGTCCCGGGAGCCGACCCGGGCCCCCGACGGACCCGTCGGTCGCTGATGAACGGAATCGAACGCCGAGGTGTCGGCGAGGTGACTTGCAGTTGACGGGACCGGGCTGCCAAGCTGCGGCTCCCCCGTCGCGGAGTCGGTGTGAGTGACACTTCCGCACGTCGCGAACTGAGTGCCCCACTCCGTGCCGTGCTCGTGCTGCTGTTGCTGTATCTGTTCCTCGTCGGCGTCGGTCTGCTGGAGAACGGCATCGCCGCACTCGGTGAGGGATTCGCCGCCGGGCTGCTCGACGAGGTCGCCAACCCGTTGTCCGGGCTGTTCGCCGGCATCCTGTTCACGGTGCTCGTGCAGTCCTCGTCGGTGTCGACGGCCGCCATCGTCGGTCTCGTCGGTGCGGGCACGCTCGACGTCGGCTCGGCCGTGCCCATGATCATGGGTGCCAACATCGGCACGACGGTCACCAACACGTTGGCGGCACTGGGCAACATCCGCCGCTCGGATCAGTTCCGGCGGGGATTCGCCGGTGCGACGATGCACGACGCGTTCAATCTGATCGCCGTCATCATCATCCTGCCGATCGAGTTGCTGACCGGGTTCCTGTCACGCAGTGCGGTGTTCCTGACCGGGATCCTGCGCGGCACGGAGATCTCGGCACCCGGCCGCAGCCCGATCCGCACGGCCGTCAAGGCCCCGGTCGACACGATCAACAACCTGCTCGACCCCGGCGGTGCCGGCGGCGTCCTGATCGGCGTGCTGCTGCTGGCACTCGGACTCGCCGCCATCTTCGCCGCGCTCGGGTCGATCACGCGCAACATGCGACGCCTCGTGGCCGGCAGCGTGGAGCGGGCCATGAACCGGGTCGTCGGTCGCGGTGGCGGCTCGATCGGGATCCTGGTGGGGATCGCCGTGACCGTCGCGGTGCAGTCGTCGACGATCACCACCTCGATCCTGGTCCCGCTGGTGGCGGCCGGGGTGCTGACCATCCGCAACGCCTATCCGATCACGCTCGGCGCGAACGTGGGCACCACCATCACGGCACTCCTGGCCTCCCTGGCCGTGCTGCGACCCGAGGGCCTCACGATCGCGCTGGTCCATACGATGTTCAACCTCGTGGCCCTCGCACTGGTCTATCCCGTGCCAGCGGTGCGCTACGTCCCCGTCCGTCTCGCCGAACGCCTCGCCGCCACCGCGACCGAGCACCGGTCCCTGGTCGTGCTCTACGTCGCCGGCCTGTTCGTCGTCGTCCCCCTGTTGGGGATCTTCCTCCTCGAATAGGAGCATTCATGGCATTCAGCTTCCTGCGCCGAGGCACCGGCTCGGACGACCGCCTCGACCACATCGAGGCGACCATCCAGCAGATGCTCGCCGACGACGGTCACGCCTTCGATCTGGCCATGGCGTCCCTGCTCGGCGACGTCCCCGTCGACGACATCCGCAAGGAGGTCAAACGCACCGACAAACGGGTCAACGAAGGCGAGCGCACCATCCGGCGCGAACTCGTGGTCCACGGCAGCGTCGCCGGGACCTTCGACTCGCCCGCCCTGCTCGTCTACATGTCCATCGTCAAGGACATCGAACGCATCGGCGACTATGCCAAGAACCTGCTCGACCTCGCGCGCGACGGCGTGACGCTGGGCCACCACGACCACTGGCGCGACCACCGTGACGAGGTGGCGGCGATGATCCGGACCACGGCGGAGGCCTTCGAGCAGCGGGACGTCGAGGCGTCCAATCGGCTCCTCGGTCAGGGTGACCGCCTGCTCGACGCCTACGACGACGCGGTGTCACTGCTGGTGCGCACCCAGCCCCCGGCCGCCGACTCGGTCGCCCAGGCGTTGGCGCTGCGCTACCTCAAGCGCATCGTGGCCCACCTCACCAACGTGCTGTCGTCGGTCGTCATGCCACTCGACCAGCTCGACTACTTCGACGAGGACCCCGAGGATCGTGCCGACCGGACCGACGGCTGAGGCTCAGCGCACGGCCGCCAGCGATGCGCGCGCGAGTTCGTCCCCGCCGGGGCCGTCCCCCAGCGCGACGCCCTCACGGGTGATGATCAACTCACTCGCCCCGGGGTCGTCGATGGTGACCGCCAGCGCACCGTCGAGCACCTGTCCCCCACCCGCCAACCGAACCGGGCTGAAGCCCTCATCGTCCCGGAACCAGGCGACGTAGAGTTGGCCGTCATCGGCGTCGCGCAGATCGAACAACGCCAGCGAGATCTGCGCACCGTCACCGGTGATGAGCCCGGACACCGGCTCGGCGAACGTGGCGTCCAGCGGTGCGTCGTTGACCAGCCCGTCGATCGCCTCGCCACGCGACTCGGCCACGGCGAGGTAGGACGCGGCACTGGCCCGCAGGTGCAGATTCCAGAAGCCCATCGCCGCGGCGATGGCGAGCACGACGATCGTGGCGATCGTCACGTGCACGATCCGGATCCGGGGCGGCCCCGGCCCGTCGGCGGGACCATCGGGATCGACCCGGCGCGGCAACTGCGTCCGCACACCGGCACGGGCGAGTTCGTCCTGTTCCGCATCAGCGAGCTCCGCGGCGATACCGCGCAGCTCGGCGACCCGTGCCCGGCAGTCGCGACACTCCATCAGGTGCGAGCGGAAGCGCGCCGCGTCGTCGGCGGCGAGATCGTCGAGCACATGCCCGACGACCAACTCCTCGAACTGTCCGTGTCCGTCACCCATCGCCGGCAGCGTACGTCGTCGTACCGGCAGGCTCATCTCGAGGTGGGGGGAACCCTGCCGGGCGCACGCCCAGCGCGGTGGGCGCGACCGGACTCGGCCGGGGGAACCGGACTCAGCAGGGTGAACCCGACAGGTACTGCCGCGGGTTGACCGCCCGACCGTTGACCCGCGTCTCGAAGTGCAGGTGCGGACCGGTGGTGTTCCCGGTCATGCCCACGGCACCGATCGTCTGGCCCTGGCCGACCGAACTGCCGGAGCCGACCGAGAACCGTGACAGGTGGGCGTAGGCGGTGGTCACCCCGTCCCCGTGGTTGATCAGGATCAGATTGCCGTAGCCGCCCTGCCGTCCGGCGAACACGACCTGGCCGGCCTTGGCGGCGCGGATCGGGGTCCCGACCCCGCCCCCGAGGTCGAGTCCCCGGTGGACCCGGCCCCACCGGGGGCCGTACTCGGAGGTCACCGGCCCACACATCGGCCAGGCGTAGCCACCCGATGCGCGCGGGGTCGACGGGGCGGGTGACGGGGCCGACGACGGCGCGGACGGACGCGACGACGGTGCGGAGCGGGCCGCCTGCTGTGCCGCGCGCTGGTCCGCGGCCCGCTGCTCGGCGGCGCGTTCCTCCGCCTCGCGGTCGAGGCGCTGGATCAGCGCCTCGAGACGGGCCTCCTCGCCCTCGAGCTCGTCCTGACGCTCGGTCAGCTCGCCGACCGTCGCCCGCGCCTCGCTGAGTTGCCCGGCGCGTGACTCCCGCACCTCGTCCGCCTCGGCGCGCACCAGTTCCTGTTCGGCGAGTCGGTCCTCGAGTTCGCCCTGCTCGTTGGCCAGCCGTTGCTGTTCGACCGTGACGGCGCGGGACGCCGCAGCCAACCGTTCGAGATCGATCGTGTCGCCCTCGGTGACCCGTTCGAGCAGGGTGGTCCGCGCGATCGCCTCGTCCGCGCCCGCCGAGGACAGCAGCAGTTCGAAACTCAGCTCGGGCCCCTGCTTGTACAACCGGGCGATCCGCGCCTCGAAGGCCTCCTCGAGCTCGGCCGACTCCGCCTGTACGTCGGCGACGCGCTGCCGGGCATCCGCGACCTCGGCACGCTGTCGCTCGACGTCGAGCGCGACCTCGTTGACGATCGCCTCGACCTCGGCGAGCGCCTCGTCGGCCCGGCGCAGCGCCGCCTCGGCCGACTGCTCGGCCCCGGTGGCCTCGTCGAGCCGGGCCTCGATCGCCGCGATGCGCTCGCGGGCCTCGGACAGTTCGGCCCGCTCGGCCTGCTGGGCGACGGCGGTCAGGGCGAGCACGCCGAGCGCGATCGACGCCGCCACACCGACGACGGCGACGCGGATCGAACGGGCCGGTTGCATGAGACCTCACAGCACGCGGGGACAGCGGGACCGCAGGGCAGCGACGACGACACGATGCCAACACGACGCCGACGGGGCTTCCCCCGTCGGCCGGCTACAGGATAGCCGGGACCCGTCGGCCGGTCGGCCGCGGATCGGGGTCCACACGGCCGGGTCCGCGGGAGGGGCACCGGGGTCGTTGGTACGCTGGCGGTCGCCGTGTTCCTGCGGCCACGACCGGTCACGGGGGAGTTCCCAGGATGTCGCAGATGGACGTGTCGTCACCACCGAGTCGTCGATGACGACGACGTCGAGCGCCCCGCCGACGTCGAGCACCAACCGTGGTCCCGGCGGGTTGCCGTGGCCCGCGTTCATCGGTGCCGTGGTCGCGGGGGCGCTGGTGCTCACGCTCGTGCTCGCTCTGGCCGTGCTGTGGTTCGTCCAGCGTGACCGCGTGCTGCCGAACACGAGCGTCGCGGGCATCGAACTGGGCGGGCTGACCGGGGACGAGGCCCGTGCGGCACTCGAGCCGTTGGCGACCGGACGTGCGAGCGACACGATCACCATGTCGTTCGAGGACCGGACCTTCCAACTCGATCCGACCGAGGTCGGCTACGCCGTCGACGTCGACGCCACCGTCCAGACGGCCCTGCAGCGGGGACGTGACGGCCTGCCCGGTGACATCACCGAGCGGGTCCAGTCCTATCGCACGGCGCAGGACGTCGCCGTCGTCGAGCAGCTCGACGATGCCGCACTGACCGCTTGGGTCGACGACGTCGCCGACGAACTGGACCGGCCCGAGGTGCGCGGTGAGGTCACCGCCGACGCCGATGCGCTGACCGTCGAGGTCACGGCCAGCCAGGGCCTGGTCGACGTCGACCGTGCGACCCTGCGCGAGCAGATCGCCGACGCCCTGCTCGCTCCCGGGTCGGAGTCGTTCACCGTCCCGGCGGAGACGACACCGCAGCCGATCGCCGACGCGGAACTCGAGCGGGTCGCCGCCCAGTTCGAAACCGCGATCGACGGGCCGCTCATCCTGCGGTCGGACACCGCCGAGCTCACGCTCGAGCCCCGGGACCTCATCGAGCTCATCGAGGTCACCGAGTCGACCTCGAACGACACCGTGACCCTGGCGTTGGACGTCTCCACGGACGCCGTGGAGGCGGTCATGGGCGACGTCGCACCGGAGCGGTTCGCCGTCAGCCCGCAGAACGCGCGCTACACCGCCAGCCGGACGCCGCCGGCGGGCTTCGACACCCAGGGCAGCGCCACCTACCGACCGGTCGCGGCAACCGTGAACATCGAGGGGGGCCGGATCGGCAAGGAGTTCGACGCGGAGCTCGCCGCCGGCCAGCTGACCGAGCTGGTCCGATCCGGCGCACGGGAGGCGGGACTCGAGCTGCGTGACGTCGAGCCCACGCTGTCACCGGAACGGGCCGAGGAGCTGCGGCCGACCCACGCCATCGGCACCTTCACGACCTACTACCAGGCCGGACAGACGCGCAACCAGAACATCCAACTGCTCGCCGACACGGTCGACAACACCCTGGTGCTGCCCGGTGAGCAGTTCTCCATCAACGAGATCTCCGGCGCACGCACCTGTGAGAAGGGCTACCAGCCGGCGGGCACCATCGTCCGGGGTGAGTTGGTCGACACCTGTGGCGGTGGGACGTCCCAGTTCGGCACCACGACGTTCAACGCCGCGTTCTTCGCCGGCGTGCAGCTCGACGACTGGAAAGCGCACTCCTGGTACATCAGTCGCTACCCGATGGGGCGCGAGGCGACGCTGTCGTTCCCGGTGCTCGACGTGAAGTGGACCAACACCACCGACGGCGCGGTCCTGGTGCGGACCTCGCACACCTCGACGTCGGTCACCGTGACCCTCTACGGCCAGCCCCGGGCCGAGGCGGTCAGCGCCAGCCACGGTTCGCCGACGGCGCAGCGCGACTTCGAGACGGAGAACCGCACCACCTCGGAGCTGTTCGAGGACCAGGAGCGCGTGCTCCAGTCCGGCGCCGGCGGTTTCACCGTCCGGGTCGAGCGCAACGTCGCGCTCGTCGGGGGCGGCACCGACAACCGCACCATCACCACCGTCTACGTCCCGCAGACCCGCATCGTCGAGCGGGGCACCCGCCCCCGGCCCGCATCGTCCTCGGCCGAACCCGACGAGTCAGCCGACGACGCCGAGGCCGACGACGCCGACGAGAGCAGCTGACTCCCGACGGTCAGGCTCAACCGATGCGACGGCGGCGGACACCGGGCAGGCGTCGCTCGAGACGCGTGTCGGGCTCCCCCCGGGTGGGCGCGTCGGTCCGGCCGTGGGGCGTGTGCACCGGCTCGGGTGCGGCGGGCCACAGGGCGATCAGTGGACGTTGCCACCGCCCGTCGGGCTCCGGTGTCCATCCCTCGAATGCCGCGCGCAGATCGGCGCCGGCATCGAGCCGGGGCGCAACCCGGGCCGCGACACCCCGGTCGAGGTAGCCGACCCGCCACGGACCCCAGTCCGCGACGGTGACCCAGACCGCGACCGCGAGCGGGTCGGCGGGGTTGCCGGGCTCACGCACCAGCCGGGCCGGGGTCCCGGCCTCGACCGCCGCGGTGTGCGGCGGGGGCGGCGCGAAGGCGTGTCCCCGGATCGGCGTGCGGAACCGACGCAACGCCGGGGTCGCTGCGGATCGGGTGCAGGGTGCGTCGTTGGTGTCCATGGTCGGCAGTGTGGCAGGGGGCTGTGACAACACCGCCGTCGGACCCCGGAGCGCCCCGTCGCGCCCCGGAATGCCCCGGAGCCCTACCGGGTCAGGCCCCGACGGCGGCCACGGGACAGTCCACGCGTCGACGACACGAGGCACACCACGGGCCGGCGGCCAGGCGCAGGTCGGCGGCGGGGGCCTCCGCGTCCAGGCCCTCGAGCGCGACCAGCGCGGCGACGGTGGCGACGATGCGTTCGACCGCCCCCCCGAGCGGGTCCTCCCCCGAGCCCGTCACCCCGGCGTCGTCCGCCGGGCCCGTGGGGTCATCCGACCGGTCGAGGGCCGGCCCACCGGAGTCGTCGACGGACCGCTCGCCGGCGCGGAGGTCCTCGGACACGAAGCGGCCCTCGGTGACGTAGAAGGTCGACCATCGGAACGGCGGCACGCCGTCGGCGAGGGTGGTGCACAGCGCGGCGAACCGGGCCGCGAGCCGGTCCAACGGGGCGCGTGGCTGGCCCGTCCGCAGATCGATCACCAGCTGGCGGGCGCGGTCATCGCTGATCGGGCTCGCCACGGTGAGATCCGCCGTCGCGACCAGCTCCACGGTCCCACCGAGCAGGGCGATGCGGTGGGTCAGCTCGGGGACCAGCCGGACCCGGTCCGCCGGCAGGACCGGCCAGACCTCGCGGACCCCGGCGACGAGGTCGGCCACCTCGCGGCGCAACGCCGTACGCACGGTGGCCTCGGTGGCGTTCAGCCAGGCGGCGAGCGACCGCGGATCGCCGGGCCGGTCGGTGGCCAGGCGACGCCACTGGGCGGCGACCACCTCGGCGGGATCGTGCCGTTGCCCCTCGGCCAGATCGGCCAGGATCGCCGCCCGGCCGAGCACGCCACGCCCGTTGACCGGCGTGTGGACGTAGGGCTCGGGGGCCAGCAGCCAGCCGTCGCACACGGCGCGCTGCAGCAGGCTGCGCGACACCACGATCCGGCCCCCGCGCTGCGTGGCGGCCAGTCTCCCCAGCGGGGCCCCGATCGCGCCGAGACCGTCCTCGAGTCGGGTGCGCAGTGCGCCGACCACACCGTCGGGTACCAGCGGACGCGGCCGGCCCCACCCGAGCACATCGGTCAGGACCCGACGTTGGGCCGGGCTCGTCACGACCGGCTCCCCGGTCACAGGAAGGCCAGCCGTTCGAGGTCGTCGTCGGCGATCTCCGCGGAGACGAAGGCACCCGGTCCGGCCTCCAGCAACGGCACGCCCCCGACCCCACGTTTACGCAGGGTGCCCATCCGACCGCGCAGGGCGCGGCGCTCGATGTCGTCGTCGAGCACGTCGACGACGGCGTCGGCATCGAGCCCGGCCAGGCGCGCCAGGTCCAGCAGCGTGAGCCGGTCGGCGAGATCCGCTCCGTCGGCGAAGTAGGCGTGCAGGCAGGTCGAACGCCACGAGGCACCGAGCTCCGATTCCTCGGCGAACTGGCCCACCAGATGGGCGTCGAGCGTCGGCGGGCGACGGGTGGGGCGTCGCATGGCCAGTCCGAGCGCCAGGGCCCGGTCCCGGACCCGTTCGAACTCCTCGAGCTGGTCGAGCGTCGCCGGGATGCCGATCGCCAGCCCGAGCATGTCGAGACCGACGAACTGGACGTTCGCGCCCCGGTCGGCCAGGGTCTGCAGGCGCAGGATGGCCACCGCACTCGCCGGTGAGGTCAGATCGTGGTAGAGCGTCAGCACCCCGCACCCGATTCCCCGGACGTGTCGGTGCCGCGTGCGACCGGCCGGGACGGGTCGGCGCCCCAGGCCGACCACGAGCCGGGGTACAGCCGCCCGGTCACCCCGAGCGACTCCAGGACCAGCAGGTCGTGACAGGCCGTCACCCCCGAGCCGCAGTAGGCCACGACCTCGTCGGCCTCGAGTGCACCCAGCGCGGCGTAGCGCGTCCGCAGCTCCTCCAGCGGTGCCAGTCGACCGCGCACGAGGTTGTCGACGAACGGCGCGCTGCGGGCACCGGGGACGTGCCCGGGGCGTGCCGGGGGTGGCTCGTCGCCGTGGCCGGCGAACCGATCGACGTCGCGGGCATCGAGCACGACCGCGTCCCCGTCGCCCGCCAGCACCGCGACGAGGTCGGTGTCGGCCAGCAGCCCGGGGGGCCAGGGGTGCACGCGCCGGGTCACCGGTTCCCGGACCACCTCGCCGGTGTCGAGAGGGCCGTCCCATGCGGCGACACCGCCGTCGAGCACGGCGGCGTCGCCGCCGATCGCCCGCAGCATCCACACGAGTCGGGCGGCGATGGCACCCGGGCCCTGGTCGGCGACCACCACCCGGTCGTCCTCCGCGATGCCGAGCGCGCCGAGGTCGGCCGCGAATCGCGCGGGATCCGGCAGCGGATGGCGGCCGCCCACGGCGGTCGGCGGACCGGCCGCGACCGTGTCGAGGTCGACGTACACCGCACCGGGCAGGTGACCGGCGAGATGGGCCTCGCGGTTCTGACTGCCGTCCAACGACCAGCGCATCTCGACCAGCACGAACTGCTCCGGCCGATCGCGGATGCGTGCCACGTCGATGAAGGGGGGCAGGCCAACTGCCATGGTCGCCTCCTGCGCATCGTCCCGCCGGCGATCGTGGGCGGGATCGGGTCCGGGGCGGGGTCCGGTCGCCGATCCGTCGGTCCGGACCCGGCCCGGCGCTCCGGTCAGGTACCGGCGCTCCGGTCAGGGACCGGACCGACGCCCCCGCACCGCGACGCTACCGCCTGTGCCCCACCCAGCCCGGTGCCGCGGGACGAATCGGGCCGCATCGACCGTGGCCCCCGCATAGCCTCGCACCGACCCCTGAACCGGGTCGCCGGTGCCACGGTGACCCCCGCCCGCGAGAGGATCCGCACCGTGGACCGTGACGCGACGAGTACCCAGGTCCGCCTGCTCGGGGACCTGCTCGGCCAGACCATCGCCGACATCGAGGGGGCCGACCAGCTCGACCTCGTCGAACGGATCCGGGGCCTGGCGATCGATGCCCGTGCCGGCGACCCCGATGCCGGGCCACAGCTGACCGAGCTCCTGCGCGAGGTGCCGAGTGGCGACGCGCTCGTGGTCGCGACCGCCTTCGCGTCGTGGTTCCACCTCATCAACCTCGCCGAGGACCAGGCCGTGGTCCGCCAGCAGATCGCCGACCGGGCCGCCGCCGCGGACGAGGGGCGCGTCCACGACGAGACGATCCGCGCGGCGATCGAGCGCCTGGTGGCCCGCGGGGTCGGTCCCGACCGGCTCGGGGACGTGCTCGCCGACGTGGCGATCCGTCCCGTGCTCACCGCCCACCCGACCGAATCCAAGCGGCGCACCGTGCTGACCAAGCTCGGGCGGGTGTCCGCGGTGCTGCGCCGGATGGACCAGGAGCGCCTCTCCCCCGAGGTCCGCGCCAACCTGGAGCGCTACCTGGCCGAGGAGATCGCGTCGCTGTGGCTGACCGCCGAGACCCGCGAGCGGGCCCCGTCGGTCATCGACGAGGTCCGCAACGGGCTGTACTGGATCGACGCGACCCTGTTCGACCTCACGCCGCGCCTCTACCGCGAGCTGGACGCCGCACTGCGCGACGTGGCACCGGACGCCAACGGCAACCCGGCCCGGTTCCTGCGGTTCGGCTCCTGGATCGGTGGCGACCGTGACGGCAACCCGAATGTCACCACGCCGGTGACCGAGCAGGCGCTGCGCGAGCACCAGATGACCGCCATCAAGCTGCACCGACGCGCGATCGACCGACTCCACGCACACCTGTCGGTCGCCGAACGTCGGGGCACGACCCCCGAACTCGACGCGCGGAGCGCCGAACTGCGGCAACGGTTCCCCACCGAGGCCGAGGACATCGAACGGCGCTACCTCGGCCAGCCGCACCGGCAGTTCCTCGCCCTGGTCTACCGCGTGCTGAAGCTGACCGAGGAGCGGGCGGCGCGCGCGTGGCGGGCGGATCACGTTCCCCACCCCGACACCTACCTGCGCTCGGAGGACTACGTCGCCGACCTGCAGCTGCTGCGTGACAGCCTCCACCACGCCGGTGCCGGGCGGATCGCGGATGGTCGGGTGCGCGACCTGCAGGTCCAGGCCGAGGTGTTCGGTTTCCACCTCGTCACGCTCGATCTCCGCCAGCACGCCAGGCGCCACACCGAGGCGCTCGCCGAGGTCTTCGCCCGCTACGGCGACACCGACGACTACGCCGCGATGGCCGAGGACGACAAGCAGGCCAAGCTGACCCACGAGCTGACCCTCGCCCGCCCGCTGACCCCGGCGGTCCTCGACTTCCATGACGACACCAACGAGACCCTGGGGTTGTTCCGGCTCGTGCGTCGGGCCTACGAGCGCATGGGTCGGGAGGCGATCGACACCTACATCATCTCCATGACCAAGCAGGTCTCCGACGTCCTGGCCGTGCTCGTCATGGCCCGCGACGCCGGCAGCGCCGACGGGCTCGACGTGGTGCCGCTGCTCGAGACCGTCGACGACCTGCACCGTGGCCCGGAGATCCTGGAGCGGCTGTTGACCTGTGCGCCCTACCGGGAGCACGTGCGCCGGCGCGGCGATCACCAGCAGATCATGATCGGCTACTCCGACTCCAACAAGGACTCGGGCTACCTCACGGCGAGCTGGCACCTGCAGGTCGCCCAACGGTCACTGGTCGAGGTCGCCGACCGCCACGGCGTGGCCCTGACGCTGTTCCACGGCCGTGGGGGCTCGATCTCGCGCGGCGGTGGCCCGGCCAACGCCGCGATCCGGGCGCAACCCCCGGAGGCCGTCCGGGGCCGGCTGAAACTGACCGAACAGGGCGAGGTCATCGCGGCGCGCTACCGCGACGACCGCCTGGCCCACCGCCACCTCGAACAGATCATCCACGCCGTGCTGCTGACGGCCCGGCCCGACCGGTCCCCCAAGACCACGGCACGCACCGACGAGGTGCTGGGTGAGCTCGCCGGCCTGGCACGCACGGCCTACCGGGAACTGGTCTACGACACCCCGGAGACGGTCGCCTACCTGCACGAGGCCACGCCCATCGACGCGATCGGTGAGCTCAACATCGCCTCGCGCCCGGCGCGCCGGCAGTCCGGCCAGGGCATCGAGGATCTGCGTGCGATCCCGTGGGTGTTCGCCTGGACCCAGTGCCGGATCAACCTGCCGGCCTGGTACGGGGTGGGCTCCGCCCTGCACCAGTGGGCCGGCGACGACGACGCGCGGTGGCAGGAACTCCACGAGCTGACCGCCACCAGTTCCCTGTTGCAGGTGACGTTCGACAACGTGGCCATGTCACTGGCGAAGTCCGATCTGCGCATCGCCCGGGACTACGCCCGACTGGCCCGCCCGGAGATCCGTGAGGCCGTCCTGCCCGTGTTGGAGGCCGAGCACGACCGCACGGTGTCGGCGCTGCAGCGCGTCACCGGGCGCGAGGACCTGCTGGCCCACGAGCCGGAGCTCGCCGAGGCGCTGCGCCTGCGCGACCCCTACCTCGATCCGTTGCACGCCGTGCAGGTGGCACTGCTCGCCCGCCTGCACGACGAGCCCGGCGACGACGAGCGCACGCTGCTGCGGGATGCGGTGCTCGCCGCCACCAACGGCATCGCCGCGGGACTGCGCAACACCGGCTGACCCCAGCGAGTGCGATCAGGGCCTTGCGTCCGACATCCAGGGACCTCGGCCCCTGCTGGCGGGTGGGGTCGCGGACCTATCGTCGGCTTCGAACAGGAGGCCCTTCATGCCACGCAGTGTCCGCGTCTTTCTCCCGGTGACCGGTGACCCCGAGGGGCTCGCGAGCGCCTTCGACGACGATCCCATCCGATGGTTGCCCGCGGCCCGACCCGACGGGCCACGGCGGTATGTCCTGACCCTGCGGGCCGGGTCCCTGCACCGCGAGGTCCGGGCGAGCGTCGGCAGCCCCTGGCGTGCGGGTGACACCCACTGGCGGGCGCTCAGCTGGGACCCGATCGGCGATGACGGCGAGTCCGGCCTGATGGACCGGTTCCTGCCGAGCCTCGACGGCGAACTCGGGCTGCACCTCGGCGGCACGACCCATGCCACCCTGGTGCTCGATGCCCGCTACCGCCCCCCGGGCGGCGCGCTCGGTGAGGCGATCGACGCCTCCATGCTGCGGCGGGTCTCGCGTGCGACCGTGGAGCGGTTCCTGGAGAGCATCACGCCCCGGCTGGCCGCCGAGGCACTGCTGCGCGGCCCGATCCGGCCGGTGCAGACGGTCCCGGCCGGCTGACGAGCCCCGCGGGCCCGGGTCAGGATCGTCGATTCGTGGCCAACGGCACGCGGAACCGCACCGAGGTACCCCGGCCGGCACGGCCCGGGCGCAACGACAGTTCGCCCCCGAGAGCGGCGGCCCGTTCCTCGAGGTTGCGCAGCCCGAAACCATCGCCGGTCCGGTCGGTGGGCAGGCCGACACCGTCGTCGCTGATCCGGATCGACACGCCCTCCTGGCCGACACCGACCTCCACCTCGACGTCCTCCGCGGCGGCGTGCTTGACCACGTTGGTCAACGCCTCGCGCACGACCGGCAGGAGTTGTTCGGCCAGCGTGGCATCGACGGCCGTGTCGATCGGACCGTCGAAGCGCACCCGGGGGGCCCGCTGGAGTCCGTGACCGACCTCCTCGACGACCTCCAGCAGGCGCGAGCGCAGGCCACGGTCACCGGCCCGCGGCGTCTGCAGCGCGAAGATCGTGGACCGGATCTCCTTGACCGTCTCGTCGATGTCGTCGACCGCACGGTCGAGCCGCTCGGCGACGTCCGGGATCGCGTCACACCGTCGGATCGTGGCCTGCAGCGACAGGCCCGTGGCGAACAGCCGCTGGATGACGGTGTCGTGCAGGTCGCGACCGATGCGCTCGCGGTCCTCGAGCACCTGCAGCGCCTGCAGCTCCGACTGCGCGCGCTCGAAGCTCCATGCGAAACTGACCTGGGCACAGAAGCCGACGAGCAGGCGTTCCTCGGCGGCGGAGAAGGTGGTCTGACGGCCGAGACCCAGGGCGGCCACCACCTCGTCACCGATACGGATGGGGATCCACATCGACGGTCGGTCGAACAGCGGGCCATGACCGACCCGCACCGGTGTCCCCTCGTCGAGCGCCTGACGGGCCGGCCCCGAGTGGGTGGCCAGAAAGCCCGGGTCGACGGTTTCGCCGACGGCACCGAGCACCCACAGACCATCGTCGTGAGGCTCGACCAGGGTGGCGAGAGGCGCCTCGACCAGACCCGCGCCGAGCTCGGCGACCCGGCCCCGTACCCCCGCGGTCGAGGCCCCACCGAGCACCATCTGGGAGACCTCGAGCACGGCGGTGCGCCAGGCCTCACGTCGGCGGGCCTCGTCGAACAGCCGGGCATTGGCGATCGCGGAGCCGGCCACCGCGGCCAGTCCGACGATCAGGTCCTCGTCTTCGGCGGTGAACGACGAGCCGTCCCGCTTCTCGGTGAGATACAGGTTCCCGAACGCCTGCTCGCGGACCCGGATCGGCGCACCGAGGAAGCCGTGCATCGGCGGATGGTTGGGCGGGAAACCGAACGACAGCGGATGGTCGGTCAGATCGTCGAGCCGCAACGGCGTCGGCTCGTCGATCAGCAGACCGAGGATGCCCTCGCCGCGTGGGAGGTGACCGATCGCCTCCACGACCGGCTCGGCGACCCCGTGGTGGACGAAGGCACTCAGCGCCTCGCCGTCCTCGTCGATGACACCGAGTGCGCCGTAGCGGGCATCGACGAGTTCACAGCCGGCCACCACGATGCGTTCCAGGATCCGTTCGAGATCGAGATCCCGGGCCACGGCCAGCACCGCGTCGAGCAGTCGTTGGACCCGTGGGTCGGTCACGCTCGCCCCCTCGTACTCGACGGTGCCCGGTCAGGTGCCGGTCGTGTGCCGGTCGTGTGCCGGTCCCGGACGTCGGGCGCGAGCGTAGTCATGGCGTGCCGGCTCGACGCCGCGTGCCCACCGGACAACTACGCTGCCGCCACCCATCCCGACCGATCCGGAGTCCACCCGTGGCGATCCGCGTGTTCCTGGTCGACGACCACGAGGTCGTCCGCCGAGGCCTCAAGGAACTCATCGACGGTGAGGAGGATCTCGAGGTCGTCGGCGAGGCCGGCACCGCGGGCATGGCGTTGGCCGGTGTCGCGACGGCGAGCCCGGACGTCGCGGTGCTCGACGTCCGCCTGCCCGACGGCAACGGCGTCGAGGTCTGCCGGGAGATCCGCGCCCGTGACCCCAAGATCGCCTGCCTGATGCTGACCTCGTTCGGTGACGACGAGGCCCTGTTCGACGCGATCATGGCCGGTGCCGCCGGG
>CAYTLZ010000063.1:0-9836 GCA_964438785.1 uncultured Actinomycetota bacterium
CGGCCGACCCCCCGCCGCCGCTGGACGCACTCATCGACGCCCAGCGCTCCGTGCGCAAGCTCTACACGGAGCGCCTGGTGCGTCGCGGCGACATCTCCATCGAGCAGGCCGAGGACTTCCTCGAGGACTTCGAGTCCCGGCTGCAGCAGGCGTTCGACGAGACCAAGCAGGGCGCGCCGCCCGAGCCACCCAAGGCCGTCGCGCCCCAGGAACGCGGTGTGCTCGAGCAGGTCGAGACCGGGGTCGACAAGGGGCACCTCGACCGGATCGCCGCCGTGCAGTTCGAACTGCCCGACGGGTTCACCCGCCATCCCAAGCTCGATCGCATCTTCAAGAAGGCCCGTGAGCGTTACGACGCCGGCGTGATCGACTGGGCGCTGGGGGAGACGCTGGCGTTCGGGTCGCTGCTGCTCGAGGGCACCAACGTCCGTCTCGCCGGCCAGGACTCGCGCCGCGGCACGTTCTCGCAGCGCCATGCCGTGCAGGTCGGCTTCCACTCCGGTGACGAGTACCTGCCGCTGGCGCACCTTGGTGCCGACCAGGGCAAGTGGTTCCTGTACGACTCGCTGCTCAGCGAGTACGCGGCCGTCGGCTTCGAGTACGGCTACTCGGTCGAGGACAAGGACGCCCTGGTCGCGTGGGAGGCGCAGTTCGGTGACTTCGTCAACGGTGCGCAGATCATCATCGACCAGTTCATCGTCGCCGCCGAGGACAAGTGGAACGAGACCTCCGGGCTCGTGCTGCTGCTCCCGCACGGCTACGAGGGCCAGGGACCGGAGCACTCCTCCGCCCGCATCGAACGCTTCCTGACGCTGTGCGCCGAGGACAACATCCAGGTGGTCAACGCCACCACCTCGGCGCAGTACTTCCACGTCCTGCGTCGGCAGATGCACCGGTCGGTCCGCAAGCCGCTGATCGTGTTCACCCCCAAGTCGCTGCTGCGCTCGCCGCAGGCGCACTCGGACATCAGTCGGTTCACCGACGGGTCGTTCGGCGAGGTGCTCGACGACCCGCGCTACCTCGAGGCCGGTGCGGGCGACGGTGCCGGTGCGGGTGTGGCCGACGGTGATCGCGGTGTCGGTGACCGCGAGGCCGTGCGTACGGTCGTGCTGTGTTCCGGGAAGGTGGCCTACGACGTGATGTCGGCGCGCGCCGAGCGTGAGGCACCGGTCGCCGTGGTCCGTGTCGAGCAGTTGTATCCGTTCCCCGAGGAGGCGATCGGCGAGATCCTGCGTGCGTATCCCAACGCCCGCGACATCTGCTGGACGCAGGAGGAGCCGGAGAACATGGGCCCCTGGGGTTTCGTGGACGGTCGGTTGTGGAACCTGCTGGAGTCGCTCGACGACGGCCGGGTCCTGCGCCGCGCCACGCGCGTGCCCTCCGCCTCGCCGGCGGCCGGTCAGCACGTCGTGCACGACCAGGAACTCGAGTTGCTGATGGCCGCCACGCTGGACCCGGTGCCCACCGACTGACGCGGTTCCGGCCGGAGCATGGCCCGCGTCGCCGGCTGGGGCACGGCCCGCGTCGCCGGCTGGGGCACGGCCCGCGTCGCGGGCTGTGCCGTGCGCGGTCGCACCGGGCCTTCTGGCACCGGGCCGTCGGGTCTCGGGCCTGCGGGTACCGGCCCCGATGCGAGAACCTGTCCGTGCTGACAGCTTCTCGCATCGGTTGGCCGGCTGATCGCCATCGCAACGCTGGGCGTGGCGTCGAACTGTTCTGGGCAACAGGTTCTCCATGGGCATGGGCTCACGGGGCGGGACCGCGACCCCTCGGGCTGATCCGAGGTGGGGCGTCGTCCACAGCGTTAGTCGTGCCGGTGGCGGCCCAGGGCCCGAGATCGTCGAAGATGTCGGCCATGCGGTTGCCGGATCAGATCGTCGAACTCGCCGAGCGTCAGCTCGGCGTCGTGGCACGTCGACAGTTTCCCGCCGATATCCCGCGCTACACCGTCGACAACCTCGTGCGGCGGGGTGTGTTGGACCGGCTCGAGCGTGGTGTCTACGCCGTGCGTGGAGGTGCGGTCCACCGCCATCGTGAGGCCATCGCCGCGGCGCTGCGGGTCGGTCCGCGGGCGACCCTCAGCGGCCCAGCGGCGCTGGAACTCGCCGGGGTGGAGGGCCTGGTGCTCGGACGGCGATTCGTCCTGCTCCTCAGGCCGCCGGTCAGGGCATCAGGTACCCGTGCCCTTCTGCGTCGCGATCGCGACCCGCTGCGGGAGGTGGCCTCGGTCGGGGAGGTCCGTGTGGCGCCGGCGGTCGACGCACTACTGGACGCGATCGCCTGCTTCGGACGCGTGTTGGCTCCTCGCGCGCTGAAGTTGGTCCATGATCAGCTCCGTTGGGCCGACGTCCTCCGGGCTGGTGATCTCCACCGCCGAGCCGTTGCGCTCGGCATGATCGGTCAGGTCGCCGATCACGAATTGCTGGAACTGGACGCGACCGCCGCGACCGGTGATGGCGAACGCGGACTCGGACGGCTGCTGGCTGGCTTCGATCCGCCACCCGAGCCACAGGTCTGGGTCACGCCACATCGCTGCGTCGACTGGTACTTCCGGTCGGTGCGGCTCGGCGTCGAGTACCAGGGTTCGGTCGATCACGAGGGTCGCCGTGCCCGCGCGCGGGATGGCGAGCGCGAACGGGAGCTGCGTCGGGCCGGCATCCACCTGACCTACGTGACCGCCGGCGACCTCCGCGACGAGGGGTCCTTGATCGCCGCGATCGCCGGTGCCCTGGCGGTCCGGGCCCACGAGCTACGGGTGTCCGCCCCACAGCTCCGGGGTCGGTCATCGGCTTCACGACCTGCCCTTGGTGGCTGATCGGCCACGGGTGGCGGTCCACTGGCGAGGTCGAGGGGTGCCAAATGCCGAGATCATCGGTCGTTCCCAGCCACGTTGATGCCGGCATGGCGGCGCTGGGATGGTCGTGACCGGCATGCTCATGCGAGAAACTGTCCTGCGTGACAGGTTCTCGCATTCGATCGCCGACTGGCCGCTTCGGAACCGCTCCGCGCGGCGTGAAGTTGTTCGTGCCAACAGTTTCGCGCATCGGGGGGACGCTGCCGACGAGCCCGCGCGGTGCGGGTGGGGGTGACAGGTTCGCGCGGGGAGGACGATCCGCCCTCCCGCCGGGTCAGGCCGGCAGACCCTCGAGGAACTCGCGCAGCGCGGGGTTCACGACCTGCGGGTGCGTGAGGTTCGCCGCGTGCGCCGCGCCGGCCACCTCGACGACCCCACGGCAGTCGCTGACCGCGGCACAGATCTCGTGCGCCCGACTCACCGGGATGGCCTGGTCGTCGGTGCCGTGGATCGCGAGCACCGGCATCGCGAGTTCCTCCAGCCGGTCGGTGATGTCATCACGGTCGAGCAGCGCCCCACCAGCCACGGCGAGTCGGGCCGGGTCCCACTCGCGCCAGATCGCCTTCCACTGCTCCTCGTGTTCGGGCCGGCCGATGATGAGCCCGGCGACCGCCGACGCCAGTTCCTCGAGATAGCCCATGGACGACCAGGTGTCGATCATCTGGCGGTACTCGGCGACCTTGTCCGGCGACTCGGGCGGGGCCTGGGTGTCGATGAGGGCCAGTGCACGGACGCGGTCGGGGTGCAGGAGTGCTGCGCGGAGCGACAGGTAGCCGCCCTGGGACATGCCGGCGAGCACCGCCCGCTCGATTCCGAGCACGTCGAGGATCGCGAAGACATCGGCCGCCGAGTCCCAGTAGGTGAACGGCTGCCCGTCGAACTCGGTCGCGCCGAAGCCGCGTTCGTCCCACGTGATGCAGCGGTAGACGTCGCGCAGTTCGGCGACCTGGGGCGCGAACATCCGGTGGTCCATCAGGAACCCGTGCGAGAACACGATCGGCGGTCCGTCACCACCGGTGTCCGTCACGTTGAACCGCTGCCCGTTGGCCTCGACGAACGGCATCGCACGCCCCTTCGATCAGATCCACCGGACCCGGTTGCCGGCGGGAGGTGACCGTAGTCAGCCACGTGCAGACAGGGCGCGTGCGCTCACTCGTCCGGGGGGAGGTACATCCCGCTGGTCGTGTAGCGCACCGCCGGGTCCCACAGGATCCACTGGCGGATGCCGTTGTCGTAGGTCGCGTCGATCTGGCGACGCAGGTAGCTCTCCCGGTCCGGGTAGCCGAGGCTGGTCGGGTAGTTCGAGTCCTCGAGCCACGGGATGACCTCGGCCCGCTTGCCCTCGACGGTCTCGTTCCACACGGACATCGACGCGTCCATGATCTCGTAGGGCGACATCAGCGGGTTGGCGACCCCGTACTCGCCGGGGCCCCAGTGGCTCGGATACGTCATGGGTGCCACGTAGTCGAGGTACTCCGCCATCCGCGGGATGTCCTGCGCGACGTCGTTGGGTCGGTCGGCCGAGATGCCGTAGACCGATGCGCCGTGCACGGTGCCGTAGGGCGCGAGCCGCTCCGAGGCCGCCCGGGTGAAGTCGACGATGGCGTCGCGCGGGTCGCCGTCGAACCCGGGCGCGCGCGAACCCGTGCCGTCGGGCTTGCGGATGTAGTCCCACAGGATGTGGTCGACGCCCATCGCCGCCGCCTCCTCGGCGATGTCGAGGTTGTAGTCGATGACCTCCTGGCTGGCGTAGCTGCCGAACCCGGCGTAGCGGCCGACGTAGAGATCGCCGTCCTCGGTCTGCATGGCCAGCTCACGCCGGTCGTTCTCCCACGCCCAGGTGGCCAGCACCGGGTCGGCGAAGGCGACGATGCGCCCGATGACCGGGACGTTCATCGCGTGCAGTTCCTCGATCGCCGCCTCGAGGTTGATGCGGCAGTCGGGGGTGGTCGCGCCGATCTGTTCGGCGAATGCCACCTCGGTGTCGTAGCCGACCTTGCCGGTCTCGTCCTTGAGGTCGAGCTGGATGGCATTGATCAGCCCGTCCTCGACGAGCTGCATGACCGGCTCGCGCAGCGACGGGGCGGCCCACCCGCAGAAGGACACGTGCACGGAGCGGATCTCGTCGACCTCCGCCCGCGAGGGCACGGTCACGAGCGTGAGATCGGCCCCGGAGGTGTTGCCGGCGGCGTCGGTCGCGACGACGTCGATGCGCCCCTCGGGGGCGGGGTCGAGTTCGAGCTCGAATCGGCCGTCGTCGCCGGCGGTGACCTCGTCGTCCCCGATGGTGACGACGGCCCCCGCCTCGGTGGTGCCACTGACGGTCAGTGCCTGACCGGTGATGGCGGGGCCGGCAGCGTCGTCGAGCTCGACCTCCGGCGGCACGGTGTCCAGCGCCAGGGTCCAGCGCGCGAGCTCCTCCGCGTCCGGGTCGTCCGCGGGTGCGGGGGCGTCCTCGGCCGCAGCCGACTCCTCACCGTCCACGCCCTCGACGTCCGTACGGACCGGGACGCTGAACAGCTGGATGGTGCGTTCGCCGTCGTCGAGGTCGGCTCCCCGCCAGATCAGCGTGTCGTCACCCAGTTCGGCCTCGTCGGTGCGGTCCTCACCGTCGACGACCACGCGCAGGTCGCCCAGTGGGTGCTCGAGTTCCGGGTCGGGCCCCGGCTCGGTCCAGCTCGCACGGACCTCGACGGCCAGCTGCTCGAGGCCTTCGGCGTTGAGCACCGCCCCGTCCTCGGGGCCGTCGATGGTCAGATCCCGCTCGGCCCGGGGGTCCGGTTCGGAGGTGCAGGCCGTCACGGCCAGCACGGCGAACGCGAGTGCGGCGACGAGGCGCCAACCGGTGCCCGGGCGTCGTGTCGATGACGTGGCGGTGAAGGTCATGCGTTTCCCCCGGGCGGCCGTGACCGGCGTGTCCGAATCCATGTCGTGCCGTGCACCGACGGGCGGTGCGATGACCGGCGAAGGTACCGACTCGTCCTTCGCGCCCGGTGCCGACGTGCGGCCAGGACGGTGCTGGTCGGTCGGTGGGTGCGACGGCGCGGCCGGGGTCAGGAGGCCGGGGTGATGCCGTGGTCGTCGATGATGCGATCGGCCGCCACCCGGGCAATGCGGTAGGCCCCGGCCGTGGTGTAGTGGATGCCGTCCTGCAGCCGCATGTCGGTCATGTCGCCGTTGGCGTTGGGCAGGAACTCGGAGTAGTCGCCGTTCTCGTCGGTGAACGTGTCCCAGGCGGCCACGTAGGTCACGGCCTCGTGGGCGTCGGCCTCGCTCGAGTAGATCTCGTTGAGCATCAGGTAACGCTGCTGCAGCGTCTCACTGCGGGGGATCGGCATCCCCATCCAGTAGACGAGGTGGCCCGCATCCTGCAATTGCGTCATCAGCGCGTTGACCCGGCTGCGGTACTCCGCCTGCCACTCCTCGGCCTCGGGCTCGTAGACGACACCGTCGAGCTGCAGCGGCTGCGCGTCGTTGCCGCCGAAGTACAGCACGACGAGTTCGGGGTCCTGCTCGGCGCTGACCTGGGCGAGCTTGGCCGGCCAGTCGATGAAGTCGGGTCGGGTGATGCCGCTGCCGAACTCGTAGACCACCTCCGTGGTCTCGATGACGCCGGTGTCGCCGGTGAGGTCCTCGAGTGCGCCGCCGAACTGCCCGACCATCGAGTCACCACCGATGTAGAGCGTGAGCGGCTCGTCGCTGGTCGGCGTGCGGCGCGTGATGCCCGTCGGGAGCTCGAGGCCGCCGTCCGCGCTGTCGGTGCGGGGCCGGAACGGCGGGTCCTCGACGCCGAGCAGGCGGTCCTCGGGCGTGAACGGCGAGGCGAGCGTCTCGTCGCCCGGGCTCGGTGCCGGCTCCAGTTCCACCTCGTCGTCGAGGCCGACGTCCTCGGCACCGACCACCGGGTCGGCCCGGCCGAGCGCCTGGTCGATCGTCTGGCGCGGACGGTCGAGCCGGAGGAACTCCGACACGGCCAGCAGCCGTTCGGCGACGGCGACGCTGACGGTTCGGGTGGTGCCGAACTCCTGACGTTCGGCGGTGGCGAGCAGGCCCGAGGCGTTGAGCAGCGCGCCCAGACTCAGCGCGATCATCACCGCCGCGATGACATGGCCGGCGGCCCAGCGGTGCTCACGCGGCACGTCCTGGACCGCGGCCCCGTCGCGGGGTGGCCCGCCGCCGGTCGACCCGGCCGGTGGCGCGGCACCGTCAACGGCGTCAGCGGCATCGGGCCCGTCGGCACCGACCGGGCGCACGTCGGTGTCGACCGCGTCGGCGTCGGCGTCGCGATCGGTGTGCACGTCCTGGTCGGAGGTCGTCATGGGGTCCTTGCCGCGGTGCGGTGCATGGTGCCGGACGGATGGGGTGGGCGCGATCGGGCGGTCAGAACTGGAAGTAGATGAACGGGGCGATGCCCTGGGGACCGAGCGCGTCGATCGTCAGCAGCGCGAGTCCACCGGCCGCCCCCATCACCAACGGTCGGGGCTCGCCGAATCGTTCCTGCAGCCACGGCCCGGTCGAGCGGGGCACGTACTGGATGCCGATCCCGATGACGATGAGCAGCACCAACAGCGGGGTGATGACGGTCAGCGGGCCGGGCTCGAGCAGCTGCGCGAGGATGTCGAAGGCGTTGTCCAGCGAGGTGGCCCGGAAGAAGATCCAGCCCAGGCACACGAGGTGGAAGGTGATCAGGCGGCGCACGAGCCGTTCGGTCGCCGACATGGCGCTCGGATCGACGACGCCCTGGCCGGTGACGCGCTCGACGGCCAACCCGACGCCGTGCAGCGCCCCCCAGATCACGAACGTCCACGCGGCACCGTGCCACAGCCCGCCCAGGATCATGGTCGTCATCAGCGCGGCCATGGTCCGTCGCCGCCCACCCGCGCTCCCGCCGAGCGGGATGTAGAGGTAGTCGCGCAGCCAGCGCGACAGGGTCATGTGCCAGCGGCGCCAGAAATCGCGCAGCGACAGCGCGGCGTAGGGGGCGTTGAAGTTCTGCGGGAACTTGAAGCCGAGCAGCAGGGCCACGCCGATGGCGATGTCGGTGTAGCCGGAGAAGTCGGCATAGATCTGCACGGCGTAGCCGTAGACCCCGAGCAGCACCTCGCCGGCGCTGTACGCCGAGGGGTTGGCGAACACGGGATCGACCAGGGTGGTCGCCAGCAGGTTGGCGATCACGACCTTCTTGAACAGCCCGCCGAGGATGAGGCCGAAGGCCAGCGTGCCGGGCACCGCACGCGGGTCACGCGCCTCGCGCAGCTGGGGCAGGAACTCCTTGCCCCGCACGATCGGTCCGGCAACCAGCTGCGGGAAGAACGACAGGTAGACGGCGATGTCGAGCCACGGCACCACGTCGAGCTCGCGGCGGTAGACGTCGATGACGTAGCTGAGGGCCTGGAAGGTGAAGAACGAGATCCCGACCGGCAGGACGATCTGCAGCAGCGGCAGCGGCGGCGCGATGCCGAACTGGTTGAGCGCGTTGTTGGCCGAGGCGACGAAGAAGCCGTAGTACTTGAACCACGCCAGCACACCGAGGTTGGCGGCGACGCCGAGTCCGAGCACCATCCGCCGCGCGCCCTCGTCGTCGCGGGCGGCGATGCCCCGCGCGGCGAGCTGGTTGACGACCGTGCACCCGGCCAGCAGGCCGAGGTAGCGCCAGTCCCAGGCCCCGTAGAACACGTAGCTGGCGCTGAGCACGAACCACTTCCAGGTGGTCCGTCGGCGCATGAGCAGCCAGCTCCCCGTCAGCACGATGACGAAGAACAGCGCGAACTGCACGGTGGGAAACAGCACGGTCAGCGTCGCCCGGGGGTCGGTGGGAACGGCGGACGATATCGGCCCCACCGACGCGACCGGTCGGATGCGTGACCAGCGCACGGCGACCGGGTCCCCCGGGGCGAACGGCCATGGACCGACGGGTGCGTGTGGCCCTCGACGCGCGTCACCCGGTACCCCATCATGGCAGCCCGACCCCCACCGTGGAGCTGCCCTTGTCCGGTCCGACCGACGCCGCCCGCCTGCTGCCGGGTCCCACGCCCGATCTCGCGAGCTACCTCGAAGCCGGAGGTGGCCGGGGCATCGCCCGTTGCGCGGAGCTCACGGGCGACGAGGTGATCGACCTGATCGACCGCGCCGGGCTGCGCGGTCGGGGGGGTGCCGGGTTCCCGACCGCCCGCAAGTGGCGTGGGGTGATGGGCACCGCGTCCGAGGCGGGCACCCACCTCGATGTCGTGGTCAATGCCGCGGAGGGCGAGCCCGGCACCTACAAGGACCGACCGCTGATCGCCCAGCGCCCCCACGCCCTGCTCGAGGGCGTCTGCATCGCCGTGCACGCCTCCGGGGCCCGCAGCGCCTACATCGGCATCAAGGAGAAGTTCGACACCGAGGTGGCACGTCTGCGCGAGGCGTTGAACGAGGTCGTGGCGGCCGGTTGGCCCGGCGCGGACCGCATCGAGGTGGTGCTCGGCCCGGACTCCTACCTGTTCGGCGAGGAGAGCGGGATGCTCGAGGTCATCGAGGGGGACCTGCCGCTGCCGCGGATCGTGAAGCCCTTCGAGGCCGGCCTCCATGCGACCACGACCCGACCGAACCCGACCATCGTCAACAACGTGGAGACCCTGACCCACGTCGCCGCGATCCTGGCCGACGGTCCGGAGGCGTTCCGTGCGGCCGGGACCGATGCGTCGCCGGGAACGATGCTGTTCACGGTCACCGGCGACGTCGAGAGTCCCGGCGTCTACGAGCTCGCGCTCGGCACGCCGCTGCGGGTCCTGCTCGAGGACATCGCGGGTGCGACCGACATCAAGGCCGTCTACAACGGCGTGTCGAACGCCGTGATCACCCCGGACATGCTCGACACGCCGCTGTGCTTCGACGCGATGCGTGAGGCGGGCAGCGGGCTCGGTTCCGGCGGGTTCGTGGTCTACGACACCTCGCGATCGATCGTGGACGTGCTGGCCGTGCTGATGCGATTCCTCGCGGTCGA
>CAYTLZ010000063.1:9846-17778 GCA_964438785.1 uncultured Actinomycetota bacterium
CAACGCCTGCAAGCTCGGCACGGGCGAGATGTCGGCGATCCTGGCCTCGGTGCAGCGCGGCGAGGCCAGCCAGACCGACCTGGAGACGCTGCTCAAGCGCGCCCAGACCGTCACCGACCAGAACCGGTGCTACCTCCCGGTCGGCGCGCAGGTGATGGTCGGCTCGACCGTCGAGGCCTACGTCGACGAGTTCGTCGCCACCGTCCAGCGTGGCGAGCCGACCCCGGCGGACCTGCCGACCCCGCTGATCGACTGGATCGACGACGACACCGGTGCGGTGACCTACCACCCGCGCTACCACCTCAAGCGCACCGACTGGTCCTACAGCGACGAGGATCCGAGTGCCCAACGGCTCGCGGCCGTCCGCGACTCCTGACCGCGACCACCGGATGGCTCAGGTGAGCTCGTCGCGGCGCGGCGGATCCGCTCCGGGTCGGGTGCAGGTGATCGCGGCGACCCGACCGGCGAAGCCCAGCGCAGCGTGCCAGGCGTCGTCGTCGAGCCGTGCGAGCCGTTCCCGGTCGGCCAGGTCGCGCTCGTCCAACCAGGCGAGCAGTCCGGCGGTGAACGCGTCGCCGGCACCGACGGTGTCGACCACCTCGACGGACGTCCCGTCCACCGCGCCGTCGACCGACGGGTCCACGGCGATGTCCACAGCCTCGTGGCGCAGGACGGTCGCACCGTGCGGCCCGCGGGTCACCACGACCGCCACCGGTCCCGTGTCCGCCCAGCGTCGGGCCAGCGCCAGGGCGTCGCCGTCGCGGGCCAGTGCGGCGAGGTCGTCGTCGCTGACCTTGATCAGGTCGCAGGCCGCCACCGCCGCGTCGAGGGTGACCCGGTAGTGGTCGCGTCCCCCGGCCGCATCGAACACCACGGGTCGCACGTTCGGATCGAGGCTCGTGAACCGCTGCCCCGATGCCGTCATCAGCAGCCGGGCCAGCGCACGTCCGGTCCCGGGGTCGGCCAGTCCGATCGCCCCCAGCGAGACGTGCAGTGCGGCGTCGGCGGGCAGGTCGGGCAGCGCGTGCTCGTCGAGCCCGACCGCGGAGGTGGCCGCGAGGTAGAAGCCGTAGGTCGCCCGCGCCCGGTCGTCGAGGTGGACGACGGCCAGCGTGGTGGGCGCGTCCGTGCGCGGGACCAGATCGAGCGCGACCCCCTCGGCCCTCAGCCGCGCGGCCAGGCGCTCGCCGAACCCGTCGGTCGAGATGGCACCGAGGTAGCCCGCCTCGACACCGAGTCGTCCGAGGCCGATCGCGACGTTGTACGGCGAGCCGCCGGGCAGCGGCAGCAGCTGCTCGCCGCGGGGGGCGAGATCGACCAGTGCCTCGCCGGCCGTCACGATCATGGTCGTCCTCCCCAGCTGCTCGGGTGCGCCGGACCATCGGTCCGCCGGCGGGTCAGTCGCCGTCACCGCCGATCGGATCGGGCCGGCGGGTCAGTCGCCGTCACCGCCGGCGATCTCGGTGATGTCACTGGGGCCGGCCGCGTCGATCAGTGCCCGGTCCTCGGCGTCCAGCGGGGCGTCGAGGTCGGGTTCGTCGGGGTCCAGCTCGACGATCGCGGCCGCGTCCTCGGGCAGGATCAGCTCGTCGTCGACGAGCACCACCCCGGGGTCGGTCCCGAACGCCAACCGGCAGCCCTCCGGCAGGACCAGTCGGGCGTCACCGTCCCCGTCGCCGACGTGCAGGACGACCAGGACCTCGCCGCCCCGCTCGATCGCGACGATGGGGCCGTCGTCGATCACCCACGCGGTGGGACTGCCGTCGGTCAGCCGTGTCAGGCGACGACGGGTGGTCAGCAGTCGTCGGGTCGCCTCGAGCTGCGAGCCGGGATCGCCCTGCTGGACCGCGACGGTGTCGGCGTCGGTGCGGTTGGTGCCGAACGGCAGCCACGGGGTCCCGGTGGTGAACCCGAGACCCTCGCCCGGTGCCCAGGGCATCGGCGTGCGGCAGCCGTCCCGACCGGTCGCGCCCGGGTTGCGAACCGCGATCGGGTCCGCCGCGACACCGGCCGGCAGTTCGCCGTCGCTCAGCCCCAGTTCGTCGCCCTGGAACAGATACGGCGAGCCGGGCAGCCCACACAGCAGGGTGAGGTACGCCAGCGTCCGCCTGGCCCCCACCTCGCCGCCGCCGAACCGGGTGGCCGCATGCGGGTCGTCGTGGCTTGACAGCGGCCACGCCAGCGCGTCGCCGGAGGCCTCGACGTAGGGTCGCAGCGTGTCGCGGATGGCGTCCGCGTCCCAGCCGACCTTGAGCGTGTCGAAGCAGAAGGCGGCATGCAGGGCGTCACCGGCGACGTAGCGGGCGAGCTTCACGGGATCGAGCAGGAACACCTCGCCGAGCAGCAACCCGTCGTGGCGCGCGGCCAGCCGGTGCCAGTCGCGGTAGATGTCGAGCACGCCCGGCTGGTCGATGTCGTGGACATGGGTGAACCGGTCGAACAGCAGGTTGGTGTCGGCGTCCGGTGGCAGCGGCTCGCTCAGCGCCGGGTTGTCGCGGAAGTGCGGGTCCTCGACCAGCGAGTGCGCCACGTCGATGCGCACGCCGTCGACGCCGCGGGTGAACCAGGTGTCGAGGATCGTCTCGAACTCGGCGCGGACCGCATCGGAGGCCCAGTTGAGATCGGGCTGTTCGGGTAGGAACAGGTGCATGAAGTACTGCCCGGTCGGTTCGTGCAACGTCCAGGCCGGTCCGCCGAAGTGACTGACCCAGTTGTTGGGTGGACCGCCGTCGTCGGCCGGGTCACGCCAGACGTAGTGGTCGCGGTGGGCGGCGTCGCGGGAGGTGACCGCGTCGAGGAACCAGGGATGCTGATCCGAGGTGTGGTTGGGGACCAGATCGATCAGCACCCGCAGCCCGTGGTCGTGGGCGTCGGCGATCAGCGCCTGCAGCTCCTCCGCAGTGCCGAACAGCGCATCGACGCCGAGGTAGTCCGCCACGTCGTAGCCGTGGTCGGCCTGCGGGGAGGGGTAGAACGGCGTGAGCCAGATGACGTCGACCCCGAGATCGGCGAGGTACGCGAGTCGCGAGCGGATGCCGGCGAGATCACCCACGCCGTCGCCGTCATGATCGGCGAACGAGCGCACGTAGATCTCGTAGCCGACCGTGCCGTGCCACCAGCTCATGGAAGTCCTCGCGGAGACGTTGCCGTGGCGTGAAAGCGTTTGCAGTGGCCCTCCGCCGGGGACTACGTTGCCAGTGCGCTCCCGGAGGCGCAACGCTGGCGGCGTTGTTCCCACCGATCGGGGGTGCGCGTCCGGCTGGGAGGCCGGGAGAGGGAGCTGGTGGTGACGGCGACCATCGAGGACGTCGCGCGGCGTGCGGCCGTGTCGGTCGCCACGGTGTCGCGTGCGCTCCGGGGGTTGCCGAACGTCGCGCCTTCGACCCGACAACGTGTGCTCACGGCCGCCACGGAACTGCACTACGTGGCCGACCCGTCGGCCTCACGGCTGGCCGGTGGCCGCAATCTCACGGTCGGCCTGGTCGTGCCCATGCTGGGCCAGTGGTACTACTCGCAGCTGTTCTCCGGGGTGGAGGCCGTCCTGGCGGCGTCCGGCTACGACGTCCTGCCGTTCACGACCTCCGGGCCCGGGGGCGTCACGCGCTTCATCGAGGCCCTGCCGTTCCGCAAACGGGTCGACGGGCTGATCGTCGTCGACGCACCGCTCGACGAGACGCAGTTCTGTCGGGTCCGCGATGCCGGCGTACCCCTGATCACCGTCGGCATGCTGGGGGAACGGACGCCGGGACTCGCTGTCGACAACCACGCCGCGGCCCGGCTCGCGGTCGGCCACCTGACCGGACTGGGGCATCGCCGCATCGCACTGATCGGCGGGATCGCCGACGATCCGTTCCACTTCAGCGTGCCGGTGGATCGCTTCAACGGCTACCACGACGCGCTCGCCGCAGCGGGGATCACGTTCGATCCGGCGCTGGCCGTGCCCGGCAACTTCTCGCTCGAGGGTGGTGCCGAGGCCATGCACGAGCTCTTGGCGCTCGACGAGCCGCCGACGGCGGTGTTCGCCTGTTCCGACGAGATGGCCATCGGCGCGATGCAGGTCGCCCGCGACGCCGGCCTCCGCGTGCCCGAAGAGCTGTCTATCGTCGGTATCGACGATCACGATGTGTCCGAGTACGTGGGCCTGACGACGATCCGCCAGGACGTCGTCGGTCAGGGGGAGCGGGCCGCGACGCGGCTCCTCGACCTGATCGCGGACCACGCGAGTGGGCCGCAGCACGAGATGCAGCCGATCCGGCTCATCGTGCGTCGCACGACCGGTCCGCCGCCACCCGGCGTCGGATTCAGCTGGTGAACGACCCGGACGGTCGTACACTGGTCACGAAAACGCTTGCAGTGAGAGCCTCCGACCGCCATAGTGGGCGCCGGAGAGGGAGGGAGCGCTATGGCGAATGTGGTGTTCGATGACATCCAGAAGGTCTACCCCGACGGGACGCAGGCCATCTTCGATCTGAATCTGGAGATCGAGGACAAGGAATTCGTGATCCTGGTCGGCCCATCGGGCTGCGGGAAGTCCACGGCGCTGCGCATGGTCGCGGGGCTCGAGGAGATCTCCGGCGGCAAGATGTACATCGGTGACAAGGTCGTCAACGACCTGTCACCCAAGGAGCGGGACATCGCGATGGTGTTCCAGTCCTACGCGCTGTACCCGCACATGTCGGTCGCGGAGAACATGGGCTTCGCGCTCAAGCTCGCCAAGGTCGACAAGGCGGAGATCGACAAGCGGGTGCGGGAGGCCTCGGACATCCTGGGGCTCAACGAGTACCTGCACCGTAAGCCCAAGGCCCTGTCGGGCGGTCAGCGTCAGCGTGTGGCCATGGGTCGCGCGATCGTGCGTTCGCCCCAGGCGTTCCTGATGGACGAGCCGCTGTCGAACCTCGACGCCAAGCTGCGCGTGGCGATGCGCGCCGAGATCGCGGCTCTGCAGAACCGGTTGGCCGTCACCACGCTGTACGTGACGCACGACCAGATCGAAGCCATGACCATGGGCGACCGGGTCGCGGTCCTGAAGGCCGGGCGGCTGATGCAGGCCGACTCGCCCCAGGTGCTCTACGACCGTCCCGACAACCTGTTCGTGGCTGGGTTCATCGGCTCGCCGTCCATGAACATCGCCTCGGCCAAGATCCGTCGTGACGACGGCAAGGTCTACGTCGAGTTCGACCGCGGCGAGACCAAGCTCGAGGTGCCGACCGAGGCGCTCGACCGCTACCCCAAGGCGATCGAGCACGACGGTGGCGACATCGCCGTCGGCATCCGACCGGAGCACTTCTCGCCGCCCTCGGAGGTCCCACCGGAGCAGGTGTGGAAGAACCGTCGGGTCTCGGTGGTCGAGATGCTCGGCTCCGAGATGCTGGTGCACTTCCACACCGATTCGCCGCCGATCGTCACCGAGGACATGCGCGCGGCGATCGACGACGACGACGCGTTCGACGAGTTGAAGCGTCAGGCCGCGACCGGTGGTCAGGACTTCACGGCCCGTTTCGAGCCGTCCGCGCCGCCGAAGGTCGATTCCATGATCGAGGTCGGCGTCCGGACCGATGAACTGCACTTCTTCGATGTGGAGAACGGCGCAGCGTTGCGCTGAGTCTCCACGGGGGCGCGGACCGGCGGCGGCGGCCACCGATCCGTGCAGCATGACCCACCGTCCGATCCGGACCGGGTCACTGACATCCGCACAACGACCGCAACCAATACCCGACGAATCAAGGGAGAGATCGTGAAGATGGCACGCAACAGATGGTGGCGAACCATCGCCGCTGCGACCGCGTTGGCGCTCGTCGCCGCCGCGTGTGGTGACGACGGTGACGCCGACGGTGAGGCCGCGGACGACGGCGAGGTCGAGTCGCTCGACGAGGGCGAAGATGCACCCGAGGGCGGCGAGGAGGGATCGATCAGCGTGCTCCACGCGCTGACCGGTGACACTGACACCGCCGGCCTGCGCGCGGCGTTCGCCGCGTTCAGCGAGGAGACCGGGATCACGGTCACCGAGCAGGGCTCGCCGGACTTCGAGCAGCTGGCACGCTCACGCGTCGAGGGTGGGAACCCGCCAGACATCGTCCTGCACCCGCAGCCGGGTCTGATGATCGACCTGATCGAGCAGGAACTGGCCACGCCGGCCACCGACTGGGTCGACCTCGACCAGCTCAACAACGACATGGTCGACGGGCTCGTCGAGCTCGGTGAGTACGAGGGCGAGTTCTACGGACTGATGGTTCGTCTGAGCCTGAAGTCGATCGTCTGGTACATCCCGGAGTTCTTCGAAGCAGGCGGCTACGAGATCCCCGAGACCTGGGAGGAGATGGTCGAGTTGACCGACCAGATCCGCGAGGACGGGACCGCGCCGTGGTGCATCGGCATCGAGTCCGGCGACGCGACCGGTTGGGTCGCGACCGACTGGATCGAGGACATCATGCTCCGCCTGCACGGCGGCGAGGTCTACGACGACTGGGTCACCAACGACCTGCCGTTCGACTCGCCCGAGGTGACCGAGGCGATCGAGGACTACATGGACCCGATCTGGTTCACCGACGGCAACGTCTTCGGTGGTCCGCCGAACATCCTGCAGACCGGTTTCGGTGACTCGCCGCTGGACATGTTCAACGGCGACTGCGCGATGCACCGTCAGGCCAGCTTCGCCGAGGGCTTCTTCCCCGAGGGCAGTGTCGTCGGCGAGGACGTCGACTTCTTCTACCTCCCGGAGATCGAGGCAGCGGGTCAGGGCGCACCGGTTCTGATCGCCGGTGACCTCGCGACCGCCTACACGGACAACCCGTCCAACGAGGCGTTCTTCCAGTACTTCTCGACACCGGATTCCGGCAACGAGTGGGGTGCTGAGGGTGCATGGCTGTCGCCGTTCACCGACTTCGACACCTCGAACTACGCCGACGCCTCGCTCGAGGCGCAGGGTGAGATCATCGCCAACGCCGACTTCGCGCGGTTCGACGCATCCGACATGATGCCGGGTGCCGTCGGGGCCGGGTCGTTCTGGACGGAGATGGTCAACTACGTCCAGTCCGGTGGTGAGGACCTGCAGGCACGTCTGCAGGCCATCGACTCCTCCTGGCCGTCCTGAGGTAACTAACCTCGCCCCATAGGTGATCAACGCCGGTGGGTCGCGCTGGGAAGGCGCGGCCCACCGGGCACCTGAAGTCGGGGCTCGATCCAGGGAGAGGAGCAAGTCCCATGGCGACAGCAATCTCGGGAGTCATCGCCATCATCCTGGGCGTCGGCGGCGCCCTGGTCCTGTTCTGGGGCCTGAATCAGATCGTCGAGCGTCTGCCGAAGGCACAGGCGGAGGCGCTCCGGCCCTACGTGTTCGTCGGCCCATCGCTCGCGGTGGTCGGCGTTTTCTTGCTGTACCCGTCGGTCCTGACGGTCTGGTACAGCTTCCAGACGCGCATCGGAACGCCCGACCAGGCGTTCACGTTCGACAACTACGTGTATCTGGTGACCGATCCGGCCATCCGTGACTCGGTCATCAACAACATCCTGTGGATGATCGTGGTCCCCGCCGGTGCGGTGGCGATCGGTCTGCTGGTGGCGGTGCTCGCCGACCGGCTGACGCCGACCTGGGAGAAGATCTCGAAGTCGTTGATCTTCATGCCCATGGCCATCAGTTTCGTCGGAGCCTCGACGATCTGGCTGTTCATGTACGCGTGGCGGCCGGAGGGCTCGGACCAGTTCGGCCTGCTGACGGCCATCGCGACGGCACTCGGCGCGTTCCCCGAACAGCCCATCATCCAGAACACCGATTTCCGGCTCAACAGCTTCGCGCTGATGGCCGTGATGATCTGGCTGCAGGCCGGGTTCGCCATGGTCCTGCTGTCGGCGGCCATCAAGAACGTGCCGGCCGACACCATCGAGGCCGCCCGGATCGACGGGGCCACGGAGATCCAGATCTTCTGGCGCGTGACG
>CAYTLZ010000064.1:0-7479 GCA_964438785.1 uncultured Actinomycetota bacterium
CAAGTGGGTGCGGTCGACACACACGCGGGCGTCGGGTGGGGTGACGGTCACGTCCTCGACGTCACCGTCACGGGTCGACAGCTGCTCGTCGAGCACGGTTGCGAGCGGGATCAGCTCGGGTTCCACGTGCAGCACCCCGCGTCGTACACGCGACGCGCGGAGCAGGTCGTCGACCAGCGAGGTCAGGTGCCGACCGTTGCGGTGGATGACCTCGAGCCCCCTGCGGGTCTGCGCATCGAGCTCCCCGCGGTGCAGCAGCAGCTCACTGAAGCCGACGATGGGCGTCAGTGGCGTGCGTAGCTCGTGGGACACCGCGGCGATCAACTGGCTGCGCATGTCGGCCAGGTCCTGGAACGTCTCGCTCTCCACGGTGCGGGAGGCGAGCAGCAACACCGTGATCCCGGCACTGGCGATGAAGAACTGCAGCTGCATCGAACTCGCGACGAGCATCGGCTCGGTGTCGGCGAAGGGCCCACGCCCGACCATGTTGAAGGTGTTGCCGATGTGGGCGACCAGGAACAGCGCGACGGCGGCACCGGCGACCTGCAGCCGGACCGCGGCCCACACCATGGGGAGCAGCACGAGGTAGCCGGAGGCGACCGCGCCGCTCGTATCGGCGACGTTGAAGACGGCGATCGCGACGAGCCCGACGGTCAGCAGGGCCAGGACGGCCTCGACCGAGGCCAGCTGCGCGCCGGGCAGCCGCCGGGTCACGAGCAACCCGAACGGCACCACCACGAGCATCCCCAGTCCGTCGCCGATCGCCCACTGACCGGCGATGATGACGTACGGCAGCGACGTGGCGGGGACCAGCAGGGTGCCGATGGCCCCGATCGCCCCCCCGAGCAGCGTCGCGATGCCCACGGCTCCCACCAGCCGCCCGACCCCTCCCACGGCGTCGAAACGGTCGGCACCCCACCGCTGGATCAGCCATGCCGCGGTGAGCGGGCCCACCATGTTCGCGGCGGCCCAGAACAGCGACACGACGGCCCCGGAGTCCATCCACACGTCGTGACCGAACTCGGCCAGCCCGACGGCGACCAGGATCGCCGGCCACGCCCGTCGTGGCGAGACCAGGAGCCCGGTGACGGCCACACCCGCCGGGGGCCAGAAGATCGCACCGATGCCCAGGTCGGCGAGGACCTGCGACCCGGCCGCGTAGCGAGCAGCGGCGAGGTAGAGGAGACCCACGATGAGCGCGCGCCCCAACACCGTCATGCCGAGCCCTTCTCCGCAGGATCCGCAGCACCGCGGCCGGCACCCGAACGGTGCGGCCGTCGGGTGCTGTGTCAGCGGACACAGGGTTGCAGCCCAGGAACGCCAGCGCCACCCGGGCGACCGTCGGCGCGGTACCCGGCCGTTCGACAGTTGACAGGCTGACCGGTCAGTCAACTATGGTCAGGGTGGCGCATACGACGGGCGTCGAACCTGCCTGTCGTCGCGACCACCACCTCGACCGGGAGTACCTCGACATGGCACAGATGTTCATGGACGGCAGCTGGGCAGACCCCAGCGGCGACAGCCGCGAGGTCCAGGACCCCGCCACCCTCGACGTGATCGACGCGATCGCCGACGCGACCCCGGGCGACGTCGACGCGGCCGTGGCCAACGCCAAGGCGGCGATGAAGGACTGGGCCGCCACCGACGTGTCCAAGCGTGGTGCCATCCTGCGCAAGGCCGCGGACCACCTCGACGCCCACCGCGACGAGCTGGTCGCCAGCCTGGTGCGCGAGCAGGGCAAGCCCACGATGGAGGCCATGGGTGAGTTCAACCACTTCACCAACGGGCTGCGCTTCTACGGCGAGCTCGCCTCCAAGGTCCGCGGCACCTACCAGGATCTGCCGAGCCAGTTCGGCCGGTCCTACGGTCTGACGCTGCGCCGCCCCATCGGCGTCGTCGCGGCGATCATCCCGTGGAACTTCCCACTGACGCTGTTCGCGAACAAGGTCGGCCCGGCGCTCGCCGCCGGGAACACCGTGGTCGCCAAGCCGGCGGAGACCACGCCGCTGACCACGCTGCGGGCGGTCGAGCTGATGACCGAGGCCGGTGTCCCGGCGGGCGTCATCAACGTCGTCACCGGTGGTCCGACCACCGGCGAGGCGCTCATCACCCACCCGGACATCGCCCGGGTCGCGTTCACCGGTCAGACCTCCACCGGGCAGCGCATCGCCGAACTCGCCGGCAAGCAGCTCAAGCGCGTGTCGTTGGAGCTCGGTGGCTCGGACCCGACCATCGTGCTGAACGACGCCGACGTCGAGACCGCGGTCAAGACCATCCAGATCGGTCGCTACTGGAACTGCGGCCAGATGTGCCTCGCACCCAAGCGGGCCTTCATCCAGGCGGACGTCTACGACCAGTTCGTCGACACGCTCGTCGGCCGGGTGGAGCGCTACGAGCCGGGCCAGGGCGACTCGAAGGCGGAGAAGCCCAAGCTGCGGATCGGCCCGCTGCACACCGCGCAGCAACTCGAGGTGCTCCAGGCCCAGCTCGCCGACGCGGTCGACCGCGGTGCCAAGGTGCTGACCGGCGGCACCGTGCCCGACACCGGACTCGGCGGCCACTTCTTCCAGCCCGCGGTCGTCGTCGACGTCCCGCGTGACTCGCGTCTGGCGACCGAGGAGGTCTTCGGCCCGGTGCTACCGATCTGGCGGGTCGACGACCTCGACGACGCCTTCGAGCGCGCCAACGACACCACCTACGGCCTGGGCGCGTCGATCTGGACGCAGAACGCCGGTGCCATCGACCGCGCCATGCGCGAGATCGAGGCCGGGATGACCTGGGTCAACCAGCTGCACTACGGCTACGACGAGATGCCCTTCGGCGGCATCAAGATGAGCGGCATGGGCAAGGAACACGGTGCCGAGGCACTCGAGGAGTACGTCGAGTCCAAGTCGATCGTGGTCGGCGGACTCGGTAGCTGACCACCCCCGCAGCATCCGGCGCGGTCGCCCCGGCGGCCGCGCCGCCCGTACCAGGAGGAAACCCCATGGCAGTCAGCGCATCCGTCGACAACGGCATCGGGTGGATCACCCTCGACAAGCCGCCGGCGAACTCCTACGACCGCGACTTCATCACCGAACTCGGCGGTGCGATCGACGAGCTCGCCGCGGATGACGAGGCGAAGGTCGTCGTCGTCCGCAGCGCCAGCGAGAAGTTCTTCTCCGCCGGCGCGGACGTCAAGAACTTCGCCGACTCGGATGCCGACACCAACAACGCGATGGTCGCACTGGCCCATGAGGTGTTCGACAAGCTCGGGTCGATCGACAAGCTGACGATCGCCGCGATCAACGGTCACGCGCTGGGCGGCGGCTACGAGATCGCGCTGGCCTGCGACACCCGCATCGCCGCCGCGGGTCGCTACCGCATCGGGCTTCCGGAGGTCACCCTCGGGCTGCTGCCCGGCACCGGTGGTACCCAGCGGCTGCCACGGCTCATCGGGCGTGGCCGAGCGCTGCTGATGATGACCACCGGCCAGAGCGTCGCCCCCGACGAGGCCGAGCGGATCGGCATGGTCGACCGCGTCGTCCCGGCCGAGGAGCTCGTCGAGCACGTGACCGAGGTCGCGACCACGATCGCCAGGGGGGCTCCGCTGGCCATCGCGGCCACCAAGCGGGCCGTCCACCGCGGGGCCGATCTCGAGCTCGCCGAGGGGCTTCGCATCGAGCTCGAGGAGCTCGCGCCGCTGTTCGCCTCCGAGGACGGCGCGGAGGGCATGGCCGCCTTCCTGGAGAAGCGCAGCCCCGACTACCAGGGCCGCTGACCCGCTGCCTGACCGTTCAGCCTGACCCCGGTGTCGAGCGACTAGGATCACCCGCGCCTGGACGCCCGACCCACCCGTCGAGGAACGCTGGGCTCCGGTGGGACGTCGAGGTGGAAAGTGAACTGATGAGCGTGACGGGGTCGGCGCAGTCGGCGGCAGCGCAGTCGCTGTCGGAGCGTGAAGTCCAACTCATCCGGTCGACCTATCGGGTGATGGTCCGTCAGGGCGGGCACCGGCTGTCACTACAGGACATCGCCGATGACGCCGGGGTGAGCAAGGGACTGCTGCTCTACCACTTCAAGTCCAAGGACAACCTGCTGCTCGCCGCGATGCGGTGGGCGCTGGACCGGACCGCCAAGCGCATTCGTGAGGCGATCGCCGACGCGACCGACGCACGCGCCGCACTCGGTGCCCTGGTCGACGCCGTGTTCGTCTCCCCGGAGGCCAACCGCGACTTCCACCTGTTCTACCTCGACCTGGTGGAGCACGCGGCCCGGGTGACGGCCTACGAGGAACTGCCGGAACTGATGCGCACCGTCATCAACCGGCTCTACGCCCAGGTCATCCAGCACGGAGTCGACGAGGGCGTGTTCGACGTGGCGGACGTCGACGCCGCGGCCTCGGTCATGCGCGCCCAGATCGAGGGGACGTTCCTGCAGTGGATGCAGACCGACGACTGGCGGACCACGCACGTCGATGCGCGCAACACCTGTCATCAGGCCCTCGAGCGACTGTTGGGCGTCGGTCAGGCGTGAGCCGCGAGGAAGCGGACCGTCGCGTCCAGCACGGTGTCCGGGCGGTCGAGGTGGGGTGAGTGGCGGGCGTCGTCGAGCTCGACGCGTGTGACCGGCGCATCCACTCCCGCTTCGATGAGGTCGAGCTGGCGCATCGTGCCGTATTCGTCGTCGCGGCCCTGGATCAGCAGCACTGGAACGTCGACCGCGGGCAGCAGCTCGGTGAGGTCCCAGGCGCGGAACGCCGGATCCAACCAGATGCGGTTCCACCCCCAGAAGGTCGCGGCCGGATCGCGGTGGTACTTGGCGAGCCGGTCCGCCATGTCGGTCGACTCGAAGACCCGCTTCGCCTGCTCGATGCCGGCCACCGAGAGGTCCTCGACGATCACGTGGGGGGCGAGCAGCACCAGGGCGGACGTCTCGCCGGCCCGGGCACCCTCGTGGATCAGACTGATGGACGCCCCGTCACTGTGCCCGATCAGCACCGGCCGCTCGAGCGCGAGCGCGTCGAGCAGCGCGGGCAGGACCTCGATCGCCTCGAGGTGCATGTAGTCCACCCCGCGCGGCTCGGTCACCACGGCGGACTGGCCGTAGCCGTGGCGCGCGTAGACGACCGTGCGCCGCCCGGTCGCATCGTGGACCGCCGCCGGGAACCCGCGCCACAACTCGATGGAGCCGAGCCCCTCGTGCAGGAACACCAACGGTGCGCGTAGGGCCGCAGCCGCATCACGGGCGGGATACTCCAGCACCTCGATGCCGCCGCCGGCGACGTCGAGCTCATGGCGGTGTTCGAGTCGATCGCTCATCCGCGTCGCTCCCGGGCCTGCGCGAGCCGCGCCGCATGGTCGTCGGTGCCGATCAGCAGGCTCTGCCCGAGCGTCTCCACCGCCATCGACCGGTCGAGGTCAGCGGCGGTCACACGCAGGACACGCTTGGCCACGGCATACGCGTCGGGGCCGCGACGCAGGATGCGTGCGACCACCTCGGTGACCCGGTCCTCGAGCTGCCCGGGGCCGACCACCTCGGTGAGCAGGCCCAGCTCGCGGGCCGCCTCCGCGTCGAGCTCGCCGCCGCCCAGGATCAGATCCCGGGCGCGGCCGAGTCCGACCATCGCCACCAGCCGTCCGATGCCACCGTGCGCCGGCAGCAGGCCGAGGTGCGCCTCACGCCACAACAGGCGGGCATCGCTGCTGGCGATCCGCAGGTCACAGGCCATGGCCAGCTGCAGGCCGGCACCGGTGGCGACGCCGTTGACGGCGGCCACGACCGGCTTCTCGATGCGTTCCGGCAGTGCGATGACCGTGGACAGCTCATGGGAGTCGAACCGGAACGCGGTGTGGTCGGTGACGTCGAAGCGCGACAGGTCGCCGCCCGCGGAGAACGCCGGCGACGCCCCGGTGAGCACGATGGCGGCCACGTCCGGGTCGGTCGCGGCCGCGGTGAGCGCGGTCCCGAGCTCGCCCTGCAGCTCACGGTCGAGCGCGTTGCGGGCCCCGGGTCGGTCGAGGATCAGCCAGCGGACGCGATCGCGGTCGTCGACACGGACGCTCACGCCGCACCGTCCGCGTCCGGCGGCGGCTCCACCGGCGTCGCCCGCCCGGCGCTCGAGGTCCCCCCGTGCCCGCGGGCGGCGGCGTCCTTGGAGCCGTCCATGCCGTCACTGCCACGCAGCCGGATGCGTTCGAACTGGCTGCGGCACGACAGACAGAACCACTGCGAGGTCATCATCAGCGAGCCGAAGTCCCTCAGCTGCTCGACGTCCGTCGAGTCGCACCAGGGGCAGCTCACCGCTCCAGACGGCGTTGCAGGTTGTTCCAGCTCGCCCATGGCAGCTCCTCGGTCAGCGTCCACGCCCCGGGTTCGCCGGTGACGGGGATGTCGTAGCCGTAGCGGAGCAGGGTTGGGGCCACCTCGTCGAGGTAGGCCTGGCGCATCGCCTCGTTGTCGAGGTTGAGGACCCCGGCGGCGTTCAGCGCCGCGACGCCCGGCTCGCCGTCCGGCCCGAACCAGCACAGCATCTCGGTCAGGACCGGCACGACGTGCGGGGTGACCTGCGAGCGGCCGTGCTCCCAGCTCTCGGTCAGCTCCGCGAGGCGGCCGATCGCGAAGTCGACGTAGAACCGTGACTCCTCCAACACGCGGCCGATGCGGCGCTTGAGTTCGTCCTGGGTCTCTTCCAGCGACCGCAGCACCACGTTCAGCGCCGGATCGACCAGCAGCAGGGTGATGACGGCCTTCGACCAGGTCGCGAACTCGTCGTCGAGCGCCGCGACGTTGTAACGCCGCTGACGCTCGGCCGGTGGCGCGATCTCGTTCGGGATGAGCTTGTTCGCGAACGGCAGCAGCGCCCGGGCCTGCCCGAACTGCCCCTGGGCGATCGCGGCCGCGGCGACCGCGGACTCCAGCCCGGGCGCGCCGACGGACCACTTCGACAGGTGGTGTCCGAGCCAGTGCTTGTTGTCGCCGACCACGATGACCAGGTTGCCCAGGCCCGCCTGGATCTGCGGATCGAGACCGGTGTCCGTCGAGCTGCTCATGCGTCCAACTCCTCGGCCGCCGGTGCGACCAGATCGCCGTCCTTCAGCACCCAGGTCATCGCCGACTCCGGGATCACGACCGCCTCGAGCCAGTCGTCGGCACCGCGTTCGAACGCGTCACGGCCCGGCGTGTCCGCTGCCTCGATGCTGTCGATACGGGTGAGGGGTTCGGCCCATTCCGTGCGGGCGAACAGGTGGAAGGTGGCCATGGTCACTCCGGTCGCACGAGACGGACGATGTCCGCTTCGGGGACGACGAACATGTCCTCCCACTTGCGCTCGTCGTACAGCGTGAAGGCGAACACCAGCGCATCACGCTGCGTGTCCGCCTGCACCTGCCCGACATGGGCGATGTTCGGGTCCTTCGCATGGCGCGCGAACACCTCGAAGGAACGTTCCGAATCGATTCTGGCCACTTCCGACCTCCGCCGTCGGTCGTAGGATGATGG
>CAYTLZ010000064.1:7579-17387 GCA_964438785.1 uncultured Actinomycetota bacterium
GACATGTCAGGCCGCCTGCTTGAGCTGGTGGAAGCCACGCTGGATGGAGCGGACGAACTCGACGTTCGACGGGCCCCGGGCGCGCCAGCGCTCGATGACCTCGTCCCACGGAATCTCGCCCCGGGCGTGGTCCCACTCCTTCTTCTCGGCGTCGAACTGCATCGGGAAGGCGCAGTCGATGACGTACTCGCCGGTCTCCTCGTCGAGGTGCGCGGGGACCTCGTAGCCGTGCTTCTCCGCGAACGGTACGACGGCCGACATCCAGGTCTGGCGCAGCTCGTCGTTGGTCTGGCCCTTGAGCAGGTAGCCGACCTGATCACCGTGGCGCTTGAGGTCGTCGGGCAGGCCGAACCACTCGAGGGTGAGGATGAACATCCAGTCCATGGCGGCCTGGATCTTCTGCTTCCACTCGGGATCCGGGGTCAGCCGGGCGATCCAGCGCTCCCCGTGGCGCAGGTGGAAGGTCTCCTCGCGGTCGACCTTGACCAGGGCGCGCTTCCAGGGGGCGTAGGTGGTGTGGTCGAACACGTCCGAGAGCAGCACGAAGCCGGCGCGGTCGTAGAACGCGTTGGCGACGATCATCTCCGACCAGTTCTCGAGCGGGACGTCGAAGGCGTAGGGGTGCTTGAACTCGTGCGGCTGGCGGCCGAAGACGAGCTCGTCGACGTCGACGCCCAGGTCGCGCAGCATGCGGTAGGCGATGTGGGCGTGGCCGACCTCGTCCTGCACGATCGACAGCACCGACATGTACGACGAGGTGTCGGGCGCATCCACGGCGGCACCGAGGTAGGACGGGGCCGAGATCAGTTCCGTGTCGGCGGACACCGTCAGGGTGCGGGCCAGCGCCTTGAGGTACTTCTCGGACGCGTAGTCCGGGCCCTCGATCAGACGTCCGGCCGCGATGCGCTCGCGGACCTGTTCCTCGCTGAGACCAGCTGCCAAAGCCGTCATGGGTGGTTGCTCCTCGTCGAGATCCCGCGGGGCGGGTCGAGCAGGGGAACGCCCGCTCGTCACGACCATTATGACTGACCGGACAGTCAAACGCAAGGGTCGATCCGTGCGGGTCGATCCGTACGGGTCCATCCATGCGCCCGGTGCCGCGGGGCCGATACGACCCGACGGGCCGCCACATGGCAAGCTGACGGGTGGCCGTGGGTCTCCACCGGCCCGAGCCCCCCACGAGGTCGGTGCCGCCCACCATGCCAGGTCACGACCAGCCCGACACCGCGCCGGCCGAACTCGGCTCCCGCGAGGCATGGCGCAACGTGGCGGCCACCTTCCTGTCGACCTTCGTGGTGTTCGGCGTCGCCTACAGCTTCGGCACGTTCTTCGAGCCGATGGCGCAGGACTTCGCCGCCGGCAGCGGTGCCATCTCGCTGGTGTTCGCGATCACGTCCTTCGCCTACTTCCTGCTCGGCCCCATCACCGGGCGACTGGTCGACCGGTTCGGACCACGACCGGTGCTGCTGGCCGGCGCGGTCGCGCTCGGTGCCGGGCTGGTCCTGACGGCCCAGGTCGACCGACTGTGGCTGGGGTACGTCACCTACGGGCTCGGGGTCGGCATCGCGGTGGCCTGCGGCTACGTCCCCATGGTCGCGGTGGTCGGGGCCTGGTTCGACCGCGGCCGGGGTACCGCACTCGGGGTGGCGGTCGCCGGCATCGGCGTCGGCACGCTCGTGGTCGCACCCCTGGCCGCATCGATGATCACGCGGATCGGTTGGCGCACCACCTACCTGCAGTTCGCCCTGGCGGGTTCGGTGCTGCTGGTCATCGCAGCACTGTTGAGTTCCAAGCCACCGGTCCGGACGGGTGGGACACCCCGTCGGCTGCGCACCACGGTGCGCTCCCCCGCGTTCGCGTCGCTGTACGGCTCGATGCTGCTCATGGCGCTCGCGCTGTTCGTCCCGTTCGTGTTCCTGCCGCCCTATGCGGTGGCCAACGGCGCGAGCCAGGTCGCGGGCGGCACCCTGGTCGGGCTGATCGGGATCGCCAGCGTCGCCGGCCGACTGGGCCTGGGCGTCGTCGCGGACCGCTTCGGCCGCATCCGCGTCTACCGGCTGTGTTTCGTGGCCATGGCCGCCAGCTTCACCATCTGGTTGACCGCCACCGAGTACCCCTGGCTGGTGGTGTTCGCCATCGTGTTCGGGGTCGGCTACGGCGGGTTCATCGCGCTGAACCCCGCGGTCGTCGCCGAGGCCTTCGGGGTCGTCGGGCTCGGCGCGATCGTCGGGGTGCTCTACACCTCGGCCGGCATCGGCTCACTGATCGGTCCCCCGCTGGCCGGGCTGGTCATCGACGCCACCGGGACCTACACCTGGGCGATCGTGGGGTCCATGGCCGCAGCCGCGGGTGCCGCCGCGGTCCTGGTCCCGCTCGAGGGCCTGCGGACCTCCGCCGCGGAGCCCGATGCGTCACCGCGTGACGCTACGTAGGATCAAGCCGAGGTGTCTGCGACCGCCAGCGACGAGAGGCTCCACGGTGCCGAGCGTGTTCACCCGCATCATCGACGGCGAGCTCCCCGGACGGTTCGTCTGGCGTGACGACGAGGTGGTCGCGTTCCTGTCGATCAACCCGATCACCCACGGCCACACCCTGGTGGTCCCGCGCATGGAGGTCGACCACTGGCTGGATCTCGATCCGGCGCTGTGGGCGCGTGTCAGCGACGTGACGCGCGACGTCGGCCAGGCGATCCAGACCGCCTTCGGTCCTCCGCGGGTCGGCACGATGATCGCGGGCTTCGAGGTGCCGCACGTCCATGTGCACGTCCTGGCACTCGAGCAGCTCAGCGACCTCGACTTCGCCAACGCCGCCACCGATCCCGACCCCGCGGCGATGGACGCCGCGGCGGAGGCGATCCGCGGGGCACTGCGCGCCGCCGGCCACACCGCGACCGCGTCCGACTGACGCACCCGACGGCCCCCGGGGGAGGGTTCCACCATGCCCGATGCGCGATCCGACGAGCCACCGCGGCCGTCCGAGGACACACCGCCGGTCGCACCGCCGGTGACCGATCCGGCCCCACGGCCACCACCCCCACCCGCGTCCGCGCCGCCGATGCCGCCCGCGGCACCCCCGGGATCCGGCCCACCGAGGGCTGCGCCGGTCGACGACGCGGACCTGCGGCCGGTCACGGCGACCGCGCCCACCGCGGTCCGTGACCGCGAGCCGATCCTGGACCTGCTCCGCGGGTTCGCCATCTTCGGGATCCTGCTCGTCAACGTCGAGTTCATGCGTGGTGCCGACTTCTACGACGTGCTCACCGGTCGCCCGGTCCCCGTCGACGGTGCCGACGCGGTGGTCAGCTTCGTGGTCGGCTGGCTGGTGGCCGGCAAGTTCGTGTCGAGTTTCTCGTTGTTGTTCGGCATCGGTGCCGGGTTCCTCGTCGCCCGAGCGATCCGGGACGGCGTGCCACCTCGGCGTCTGTTGGCCCGGCGCTACACGCTGCTGCTCGGCTTCGGGCTCGCCCACATGATCCTGCTGTTCCCGGGCGACGTGCTGTTCGTGTACGCGGTGACCGGCTTCGTGCTGCTCGCGTTCGTCCCGGTGCGCCCGAAGGTGGCGGTCTGGTGGAGCGGGGGCATCCTCGCCGCGCTCACGCTGCTGAGCGCCGGCTTCGCCGTGCTCGGTGCACTGTTCGCCGACGACGCAGCCGCTGCCGCCGCCGGACAGGATCCGTTCACCGCCGCGTTCGAGGCGTTCGTCGACGATCGGCGTGTCGCCGCGATCGAGGCGTACACCGGCGGCGGCCTCGGTGAGGTGCTCGTGGCCCGCGGGTTCGAGGCCGCCATCATCCAGTCCGGCCAGCTGATCCTGCTGCCGTGGTTCCTGGCGCTGTTCCTGCTCGGCTTCGCGCTCAGCCGCACCGGCGTGGTCACGGCGCTCGGGGAGCACCGGCCGCTGCTGCGACGCACCGCCCTGATCGGCCTGGGCCTCGGGCTGCCCCTGAACCTGCCGCTGGCCTTCGCCGGCACGCTCGGTGCAGCCGCCGGGGGCACGGACGCCGCGTCGATGGGCGTCATGGACCTGGCGGCCGTCCCGGCCCAGATGATCGGGGCTCCGCTGCTGGCCGCCGGCTACCTCGCCGCCATCACGCTGCTCTGCCAGCGCGTGGGCACATTCGGCCCGCTGAGCGCGGTCGGCCGGATGGCGCTGAGTGCGTATCTGTTCCAGTCACTGGCCGCGACCGTGGTCTTCGTCGGCTTCTCCCGCTACGACGCGTGGTCGGCCACGCAGGCGCTGGGCTTCGTCGTCGCCACCTGGGCGGTGCTGCTGGTGATCTGCCCGCTGTGGCTGCAGGCGTTCCGGTTCGGGCCGGTCGAGTGGCTGTGGCGCTCGTGGACCTACCGCCGGTGGCAGCCCCTGCGCAACACGACCGGCGGTCAGCCGGCGGCCAGCGCCTGACGGGTCTGCGCCGCGATCTCGGACTCCTCGTCGGTGGCGATCGCGAGCACGGCCACCGACGATGTCGGGGCCTGCAGCGCGAGCACGCCATCGGTCGACGCGCCGGCCCGTGCACCCCGGTTCGCGTCCTCGTCCAGCACGATGCCCAGCACCTCGAGGTCGGCACACACCCGGGCGCGGACCGTGTCGGCGTTCTCGCCCACCCCGGCGGTGAACACGACCGCGTCCAGGCGTCCGAGGATCGCCGTGTAGGCACCGAGGTAACGCCGGATCCGGTGGGCGTGGATGGCCAGTGCCCCCGCGGCGCGCTCGTCGCCGGCGGCGGCGCGCGTCTCGATGGTCCGCACGTCGTTCTCGCCGCACAGCCCCTTGAGGCCGCTGTTGCGGTTCAGCAACACGTCGACCTCGTCGACGTCCATGCCCGCTTCACGGATGAGGTGGAACACCACCGCGGGATCCAGGTCGCCCGATCGCGTCCCCATGACCAGTCCCTCGAGTGGCGACAGCCCCATGGAGGTCTCCACGCTGCGTCCGCCGTCGATGGCGGTCACCGACGCCCCGTTGCCGAGGTGGCAGGTGATGAGCTTGAGCTCCTCGAGCGGCCGGCCGAGATGCTCGGCGGCGCGCCGGGCGACGTACGCGTGCGACGTACCGTGGAAGCCGTAGCGCCGGATGCCGTTGGCGTCCGCGATGTCGCGGTCGATGGCATAGCGGTAGGCGTGCTCCGGCAGGGTCGCGTGGAACGCCGTGTCGAACACGGCCACCTGGGGCAGGTCACCGCGCAGGGTCCGTGCCACCTCGATGCCCGTCAGGTTGGCGGGGTTGTGCAGCGGTGCCAACGGGATCTGGGCCCGGATCCGGGCCACCACCTGGTCGTCGATGCGGGTCGGCGCACTGAACTCGGCCCCACCGTGCACGACGCGGTGCCCGATGGCTCCGAGTCCATCCGCCAGACCGGCCCGCTCCAGCGCGGCCACGATGGAGGCGAACCCGGCAGCGTGGTCGGCGAGAGGCTCGTCCTCCACCACCTCGGTGTCGGGGTCCATGGTGTGGTGCACGGCCCGGGCACCGGACTCGCCGATGCGCTCGACCAGCCCGTCGGCCCGGACCCGGTCGGCGACGTCGAACAGCCGGTACTTGATCGACGAGCTGCCGGAGTTCAGGACCAGCACGCCGCCGGGATCGTGGGGGTGACTCGTCGTGTCGGTCATGGGTCCTGGGCCTGGATCGCGGTGATGGTGACGGTGTTGACGATGTCCTCGACGAGACAGCCGCGGGACAGATCGTTGACCGGCTTGTTCAACCCCTGCAGCACCGGCCCGATCGCCACGGCGCCCGCCGCGCGCGGCCGGCCGGTGTTGGTGTTGTGCCCGGGGTGGCGGTCGGGTAAGAGGACCCCGGTCGCCCGGCCGGCGACCGCCGAGCCGGGCAGCTTGGCCTCCCCCACCGACGCGTCGACGGCCGCGTCGTACTGGATCGGACCGTCCACCTCCAGGTCCGGCCGGCGGTCGTGGACCAACGCCGTCGCGGTCCGGACCACCTCGACGGCGCGGCCCTTGCCGGACTCGCCGGTCGAGTACGACAGCATGGCGACCCGGGGTTCGATGCCGAAACTCGCGGCGGTGTCGGCCGAACTGATCGCGATGTCGGCGAGCTGCTCGGCGTCGGGTTCCGGGTTGACCGCGCAGTCGCCGTAGACGAGCACCCGGTCGGCGAGACACATCAGGAACACCGACGACACCACCGACACGCCGGGTGCCGTGCGGATGATCTCGAACGCCGGGCGGATGGTGTGCTGGGTCGTGTGGGCCGCACCCGACACCATCCCGTCGGCCAGGTCCTCCGCGATCATCATCGTGCCGAAGTAGCTGACGTCGAGCATGGCGTCGAGCGCGAAGTCCCGGGTGATGCCCTTGTGCGCGCGCAGTTCGTGGTACCGGTCGGCGAACCGCTGCCGCAGTGGCGAGGTGGCGGGATCGATGATGGCCACGTCGCCGAGGTCGATGCCGAGCGCGTCGGCGCGCGACCGGACGTGATCCGGGACCCCGAGCAGCGTCAGGTCGACCACGTCGCGACGCACCAGTGATTCCGTGGCCCGCAGGATCCGTTCGTCGTCGCCCTCCGGGAGCACGACGTGTTTGCGGTCGGCGCGCGCCCGCTGCAGCAGGTCGTACTCGAACATCAACGGGGTCACCCGCTCACTGCGGGTGACCTGGATCCGGTCCTCGAGTTCGTCGAGATCGACGTGGGCCTCGAACACGCCCAGCGCGGTGGCGATCTTGCGTTCGGACGTGGCACGGATGACCGCCGGGACCGCCGCGATCCGCTGGGCGGTGGTGAACGTGTCGGTGCCCACGGCCAGGATCGGGATCTGCACGTCGGTGAGGCCGTCGAGCAGCCGGATGACACTGTCGGGCAGGGCGAACCCGCCGGTGAGCACCAGGGCCGCGATGTTCGGGTACGTGTGGGCGACCCGGCTGACGAGCGCACCGACGATCACGTCGGGGCGGTCGCCGGGGGCGATGACCATGGCCCCCTCGGCGAGGTGGGTCAGCATGTTGGGCAGGCTCATGGCCGCGATGCGCAGCGAGGTGACCTCGCGGTCGAGATCGACGTCGATGCCCTGCACCTGATCGGCGTCGAGGGCGTCGATGATCTCGCGCACGGTGGGCATGCGCAGCATCGGGACCTCGGGCAGACACCAGACCGCCTCGGTCAGCCCCTGATCGGCGATGCGACCACGGACGTCGTCGATGTCGTCGGGATCGACGCGGTTGACCACGATCGCGGCGATGGTGCACCCCTCCGCCAGCAGCGATTCGCGGGCCAGGCGGAGCGCGTCGACCACCTCGCCGGGCCGCCGTCGGGAGCCGTTCACCAGGGCGATCACCGGCGCGCCGAGGTTGTTGGCGATGCGGGCGTTGACCTCGAACTCGAGCGCCGCCGCCGTGCCGGTGTAGTCGGTCCCGTCGTAGAGCACGGCGTCGAACCGTTCCTCGAGTCGGCGCGCGCCGGCGAGAATGGTCTGGAAGACCTCGTCACCCCGGCCGTCCGCGAGTTTCGCGGCGACCTCGTCGGAGCCGGTCAACGCGAGCTCGGCCGGGTCGATGTCCAGGTCGTAGCGGCGCCGGATGAGTTCGATCCGGGCATCGGGACGCGTGCTGTCGGCCACGATCGGACGGACGTAACCGACGGACCCGAGTCGGCGGGTCAGCAGCTCCATCAGGCCCAGGGTGACCAGGGACCGGCCGGCCTGGGGTTCCAGTGATGCCAGGAACAGACGCTCGGCCACACGATCCTCCGGTTTCGCTGCGGGTCGGCTCATCGACCGACCGGCAGTCGACCAGCACTGCCCGTCAGTGAAGCAGGCGACGGCGACGCCATGCCGGGACGACCGACCCTGATCCAGGCGTACGGACGGCCCTGCCGCGATCACCGGGACCGAGCGGTGGCTCAGCCCTCACCGTCGTGATCGGTAGCGGTGTCGTCGTCGGTGTCGTCGTCGGTGTCGTCCGACGCGTCGTCGTGCTGCTCGTCCGACTGCTCATCCGGCTCGTCGTCCACGGTGAGCAGCACACGCAGTTCCCGTGGCCCGTTGGCCACGGTGCGGTAGTGGACGACCAACCAGGTCGCGACGGTCAGTGGGTCGGCGAAGGTGAGCCGGATCTGGGCGTCGCCGGCCGGTTCGATCGTGCCGGGTGACCCGTCGACCAGTCGGGCGGTCGCCACGTCGGCCTGCACGGCCCCGGGCAGGGCGACGACGTTGCCCTGCCCGGTCAGTGGTTCAGTCACGAACGCGACCCGACGTGCGCCGGGCAGGTCCTGCGCCGCAGCGTCGGTCGGGGCCACCTCGACGTAGTGGAGCTTGGTGTTGGTGCCGCCGACGGCGTCGATCGTCAGTGCCCCGTCCGTCACCGCGACCACGGCCGTGGCCGTCGTGTGTCGTCCGCCGGTGCCGGCCGCACCACTGGGGATGAAGCCGTCGAAACTGACGCCGCGGCGCTGCAGGTCGATCGACTGCAGGTGCATGAGGCTGTCGAGCCGCGCATCGGCCGCGAGCCCACGTACCCGCCCGTTGCCGGGCGTCGTGCCCCCGACATCGAGGTCGATCGGTGCACCGGTGCGCTGGTCACGCCAGCCGTAGCGGACCTGCTCGCCGTCGAGCGTCGTGCGGGTGGCGAAGCCCGCTCCCGCATCGGGCAGGTGGTCCGCGGGGGTCACGGCCGTCGGCGTCTGGAAGTTGACGCGCACCGGCCTCGGCGCGGGGTCGTCGACCACGGGGGCGTCGGCCGGCGGGTCATCGACCGGATCGTCAGCCGGGTCGTCGGGCTCGAGCGTGGGCGGGACGGGTGCGGGTGGCTCCGTGGGTGGCGTCGGTGGCCCCGCCGGAGGCGCGGCGGGCGCGGGCGGCCCAATCGGGGGCGCGGGCGGCGTCGGCGTCGCGGGCGGCGTCGGCGACTCGGGCGGCGTCCGCAACGTCGTCGGTCGGATCGTCGGAACTCGTGCCGGCGGGATCGTCGCCGGTGCCACCACCCGGATCCTGGCCACCCGAATCCCGGCCACCCGGATCCGCCCGCGGCTCGTCGGCCGCGTGCTCGGCGGGTGGCCCCGCACGCAGCTCCGACGCCGGATCGCCATCACCCCCCGTGACACCGATGATCGCACCGGCCGCCACGACAGCCGCGAGCACGCCGGCTCCGGCGAGCGCCGCACCGGCTCCGGTGACGCTGCCGACCAGCCCGGCCACGGTCGCGAACGCACCCGTCACACCACCGACGAGGCCCGTCCCGGCCGCGCCGACGACGCCGGTCGCACCCGCGGCCGCACCGCCGCCGACACCCGTGGCTGCGCTTCCGGTCGCGCCGGCGACACCGCCTCCGGCCCCGGCACCTCCACCGCCGACGCCACCGGCTCCGGAACCGCCACCGACACCACCACCACCGACATCACCACCCCCGGCACCGCCGCCACTTCCGGCCGCCGTGACACCGCCGGCCGCGCCGGACGCGCCCACGCCCCCGAGGGCGCTCACCCCGGACCACACCGCGCCGAACCCGGCCGGCACGGCCTGGCCGACGAATGCCCCGGCCTCGGCGAGTTCGCCGGTGATCCGCGCGGCGACCTCCACGAGGCCCGGGTCCAGGCCGGCCGCGACACCGTCGATCGGCTCGCCGGCGCGCAGCGCCGCGACCAGCTCGTCGATGAGGGCCAGCTCCGGATCGGTCACGTGGTGACCTCCCCTGGCGCGGTCCGGTTCGCCTGGCGACGGGCCGCATCCAGCGCCCGACGCTTGAGCTGGTGGACCGCCGCCTCGGTACGACCGAGCTCCGCGGCGATCTCCGCGGCCGGCGCGCCGTCGCCGACCATGCGGCGCAGCACGTGCCGGTGCTCCGGCTTGAGCTCGTCG
>CAYTLZ010000065.1:0-1231 GCA_964438785.1 uncultured Actinomycetota bacterium
GAGATGCGGGGTCTGCCCGCCCCGGCCGGTCGGTCGCGCGATGCGATGGATGCCGGTCTGGCCGCGGCGCTGTGGACCGCGACCGAACAGCTCACCGGCGTGTCGCACGACCTGCCGACGCCGTGACGTCGATCGCCGCGGCGGCCATGCCGGCGACAGCGGTGCCGGCGACGGCGAGGCCAGCGACAGCGGGGCCAGCGACAGCGACGGCGAGGCCAGCGACAGTGATCCCGGCGGCAGCGGTGCCGGCGACCTCGACTGCGGTGCCACCGACGGTGGACAACTCGCGGTCGTGTCACAGGCATCTGGCATGGTTGTCCCATGCTCGACGACACCCCCACTCCCGAGAACGGCCCTGACGCCGCACGCGTCGGTGATCCCGCCGCGGGACCGATCCACGGCGACCCCGCTGCGGCCTCCGACCACGACGACCCTGCCACGGCCCGCGTGGACACCGGCAGCTGGAGCGCCGACCCGCGGCTCGTCGCCGGCCGCGCCGTCGACCGGGGTGAGCGAGCGGTGACCGGCGCGCGGGTGGGCGAACTCGGCCCGCTCGAGGCGGTCCGCCAGGCCCGCGATCCGATCCGGGCGTTGCCAGCGGCGCTCACGGACGGTCCGGCCGCTTCCTGCGACCTGCTCGTCGATCTCGTCGCCAGCCTGCACCAGATCGACGAGCTCACCGCCCACGTCTCGCAGCTGCTCGAACGGGCCCACCACACCGGCGAGGTGGAGGCGGCCACGGGCGTGTCGATCGAGTTGTGGCTGTCGGCGGCCGGTCGGCGGACCCGCGCCGATCGCCGGATGCTGCAGGCCTGGGCCGATCTGCGGCCGTCGATGCCGACGCTCGCACGGGCCTTCGACGGCGGTGCGGTCTCCTGGGCGCAGGTCCGCGCGCTGACACTGGCCTGCCAACGCCTCCCGGGCCACCTGCGTGCGGCGGTCGACCACGCGTTGGCCCCGGAGATCGAGGCACTCGCGACCGCCGAGCCCGACGATCTCGTCGCCGTGGTGTCCCGGCTGCTCGGTTCGTTGCAGGCGGAGGCCGACGAGGTCGCACGCGCCGAGCAGGCAGCGACACGCGATCGGTTCGTGAACATCCAGCCCCGTCTGGACGGCTCCGGCGGCCAGCTGTTCGCCGAGCTCGACGCGCTCGGCCTCGCCATCGTGTCGGAGGCACTCGATGCCGGCACCCCGCCGTCGCCATTCGACGCCCGCCGCGACGACGCCGACG
>CAYTLZ010000065.1:1331-17193 GCA_964438785.1 uncultured Actinomycetota bacterium
CGACGCCGACGGGGTGGTCGGGTCCGGGCACCAGCTCGACGAACGCCACCTCGGGGCCCCGCGCGACGCGGCGGCACGCTGGGCGTTGGCCCGGACCCTCGGTGCGCGCCGCGCCGATCGGCTGGTCAGCCTCTGTGCCCGGGCCCTCGCCCAGGGCACGGCCGCCGCGCCGGCCGTGGTGGCACCGACCGTGCTGCTGACCATGTCGCTCGACAATCTGCTCGACGGCACCGGTCCCCCACCGGAACTGCTGACCCGCCTGACCGGTGGCCGCCTGAAGGTGTCGACCCCGACCGCACAGCGACTGGTCGAACAGGCCGGTGCGCGCCTCCGTGGCATCGTGCTCGACGACACGGGGCAGATCCTGGGGGTCGGACGCTCCACGCGGGTGCCGCCGGGGTGGCTCCGGGAGGCGATCACCGTCCGCGACGGTGTCTGCCGGGAACCGGGATGCCAGACATCCGCGGTGGTCTGCGATGTCGACCACGCCCAACCGTGGCACCCGCACGCCGACCGGGAAGCGGGCGCGACCGACATCGAGAACCTCGCCGCCCTGTGTCGCAGCGCGAACATCCGCAAGGAACGCCAGGGCTGGTACGTCTACGGCCTGCCCGATGGCCGGCGACGACATCACCATGAACGCTCGGGTCTCACCGTGGACACGGCCCCGCGCACGCGACGTCTCCGCCTCGCCGAGGACGCCCGGGCCGGACCGGATCCCGATCCGGGCTGACCATCGACACGGACGGGCGGCGCGGCGGCCTACGCTCGTGCCCATGGGTGACATGGCGATGCGCGACCAGAGTGGGGCCGGCCATGTGCTGGGCGGTGCGACGGTGACCGGTCTCGCCGACGAGGTCACCGTCCGCGACGTCCTCCGCGCCCGCATCCGGTCGGAGGTCGCGACTTACAACGCCGATCCAGGACCGGTGTTCCGCGGTCTCGTCCAGCCCGCGGACGGCGTCCGACACAGCGATGGCTTCCGCATGCGCCAGCCTCGTCCACTCGACGCGGAATCGCTCATCGCCGCCGCGGAAGAGGCCAGCAGGCTCGGGCTGCTGCGGTTGCACCTCGATGGTCGGGACGCGGAGCTCGACGAGGTCATCACCACCGCGGACCACCGCGAGCTCGTCGCGATCCTCGAGCGCTCGATCGTGGCGAGCAGCTCCTGATCGACCGCGACCGGCACCGCGGCGCACCGGGAAGCGTCGCGGTCAGCCGGAGGCATCGCGGTCAGCCGGTGACGTCGGCCAACCAACCGTGGTGGTCCGGGGACTCGGCCCGCTGGATCGCCACCAGCGCCTCGCGCAGACGCATGGTGTTCGGGCCCGGCCCGCCATCACCGAGGGTGATCGAGCCGTCGTCGGTCACCAGTGTGCCCACGCCGGCGAGGACCGCGGCGGTGCCGGCCAGCGCGGCCTCACCGGACCAGGAGCGCAGCTCGTCGACCGTCACGTCGCGTTCCTCGATGCCGTACCCGAGGTCACGGGCCAGCGTGAGGATCGAGTCGCGGGTGACCCCGTGCAGGAACGAGGTGTCCAGCGCGCGGGTGATGATCCGGTCGTCGTCGATGAGCAGGAAGTTGGCGGCTCCGGTCTCCTGCACGGACCCGCCCGGGGCGAACAGCACCTGATCGGCGCCGTGCTCCGCACGGGCACGACGGGTGACGCCGAGTGCCATCACGTAGTTCGCGCCGGCCTTGGCCTCCCCGAACTGCGGGGTCGTCCGCGGCAGATCGGTCTCGACCTTCAGCGTCAGGGCCCGCCCCCCACCGGCGAAGTAGTCCCCCACCGGTGACGCCAGGACCATCAGCAGTGCCGTGGCCGACGGGGCGGCCGCCGCGCCGATGTTGGCCTCCGTCCCGATCAGCAGGGGTCGCAGGTACAGCGCGCCCGGTGGTTCGGGTGCCACGTCGAGATTGTGCGCGGTCGCCGCGACGATCGCGTCGGCGAGCAACTCCGCCGGCGGGGGCGGCATGACCAGCAGTTCCGCGGTGCGACGCATGCGTTCGACGTGGCGCTCGTGGCGGAACAGGCGCACCACCCCGTCGACCCCGCGATGGGCCTTGAGCCCCTCGAAACAGGTGCTGCCGTAGTGGAACGCATGTGCGAAGGGATGCACCGTGATGTCGGCCGTCGGCACGACCCGCGGCGTCTCGTAGACGCCGTCGACGACCTCACAGACCACCATGTGGGGTGCTGGCACCGTCCCGAACGGGGTCGCCGCCGTGGTCGTGGACGCTGTCGTCGTGGTCACCGCCGCCTCCTGCCACCGGGTCAATGGCCGTGGACCGTAGCGTCACGACGCGCCGTCGGTGGACCCGGCGCGACGCAGCCCGACGCGACCCGTCGGTGAACCCCGCGCGACACCGCTCGACCCGACCCGACCCGACCCGTCGGCGGCGGGACCGGCGCACCCGCGATGGAACCGACCGGCGGAGCCCGCGAAGCAGGTCGTATCCTGCCGGCCGGGTGCAGAACGCACCCGGCCGAGCTGAGGGAGAGACGGCATGGCATTCGTCGACGAACTCGCCGCTGCGCTGCCCGAGGGGGCGGTGGTGACCGACAGCGACCTGCTCGAGACCTACCGTCACGATCGCACCACGTGGCTGACCCCCGGTCATCCGGTCGCCGCGGCGTTCCCGACCACGACCGCCCAGGTGGCCGACGCCGTCAAGGTCGCGGCCGCCCATCGGGTCCCGATCGTGCCCCGGGGTGCCGGTTCCAGCCTCTGCGGCGGTTCCCAGGCCATCGACGGCGCACTCACGCTGTCACTGGAGCGCATGGACCGGGTGCTGGAGATCGACCGCCCCAACCAGGCCGTCATCGTCGAACCGGGCGTCATGAACGCGGACATCTCCGCGGCCACCAGCCCCCACGGACTGTTCTACCCCCCGGACCCGGCCAGCAAGGCCTACTGCTCGATCGGCGGCAACATCGCCACCAACGCCGGGGGCCTGTGCTGCGTGAAGTACGGCGTCACCCGCGACTACGTCCAGCGGCTCGAGGTCGTGCTGGCGGATGGATCCGTGATCGAGACGGGCCACGACACCATCAAGGGCGTCGCGGGCCTCGACCTGACCGGCCTGTTCGTCGGCTCCGAGGGCACGCTGGGCATCGTGACCCGCATCCGGCTGCGGCTGCGACCGTCGCCGACGGGCACCTCGACGATGGTGGCCTTCTTCCCCACGCTCGGCACGGCGGGCGATGCCGTGGCCGCGATCACCGCGTCGGGTCTGCAATTGTCCCTGGTGGAGATCATGGACCGGGCGACCGTCGCCGTCGTCGACGACTACGCCCAGATGGGACTCGACCGCGAGGCGGCCGCCCTGCTGCTGATCCAGTCCGACAGCCCCGAGCCGCTGCGCCGCGTCGAGGTCGAGCGGGCCGCCACCTTCTGCGAGCAGGCCGGTGCCTCCTACACCGCGTTCACCGACGATCCTGACGAGTCCGAGGCGCTGCTGCAGGCCCGCCGGCTGGCCGGGCCGGCGCTCGAGGCGAAGGGGGAGCTGATCTGGGACGACGTCGGTGTCACCCGTTCGCGGATCCCGGAGCTGCTCGAGGCCATCGACCTGGCGGCCGACCGTCACGGCGCGTCCGTCTACACCTTCGGCCATGCCGGTGACGGCAACATGCACCCCACACTGTTGGTGCCGCGGGGCGACGACGACGCGCGGGCGGCGGCACTGCGGGCCTTCGACGACATCCTGGTGGCGGCACTCGAACTGGGCGGCACCATCACCGGGGAACACGGGGTCGGCTCGATCAAGGCGCGCTTCCTGGAACGTGAGGTCGGTTCCGGGAACCTCGCCGTCCAGCGGGCCATCAAGCGCACCCTGGACCCCGACGGGCTGCTCAACCCGGGACGCTGGCTGTGAGCGCCGCCACGAACGCAGCCGCCGAGCGGGCCCCGGGACCGTCCCGCCGAGGTCGCCCGACGCCGCGGTCCTACGACGTGGCGCTGCTCGGCGCGACCGGGTTCACCGGCACGCTCGTCGCCGATCACCTCGCCTCGCGGGCGTTCGACGGACGCGGGGCGCTCGGAGCCGATGCCGACGATGACCGGGACGAGGCCGGGACCAACGACACCGGACCGCGCGACGCGGCGATCCGGTGGGCGATCGCCGGCCGCAACCCGGACAAGCTCGAGCGGCTCGCCGACGACCTGGCCCTGCGCCACGGCGAGGCGGCGCGGCCCGACATCGTGGTCGCCGACATCGACGACCCCGACAGCCTCGAGGTGTTGGCTGCCCGGACGCGGGTGCTGGCCACGACGGTCGGCCCCTACGTCCGTCACGGCGAGCCGGTCGTGGCCGCCTGCGTCCGCAGCGCCACCCACTATGTCGACATCACCGGTGAACCGGCGTTCGTCGATGCGATCCGTGCGCGCCACGACCGGGCTGCACGTGATGCGGGTGTCGCCGTGGTGACGTGCTGCGGGTTCGATTCGGTCCCCCACGACCTCGGTGTCCGGTTCACCGTCGCCGAACTGCCGGACGAGGTGCCCGTCACCGTGCGAGGCTACGTCCGTGGCAGCGGCCGGGTCTCAGGCGGGACCGCGGCCTCCGCCGTGCAGGCCATCGCGGAGGGGACGCGCCCGCGATCCGGTGATGCGCACGACCCGTCGGAGCCGGCCCGCCGGCCGGTGCACCTGCTCCCGGCACGCATCCACCGCTCGGCGGTCCTGCAGGCCTACGGCGTGCCGTTGCCGACCATCGACCCGATCATGGTCGCCCGCTCCGCGGCCGTCCTCCCCGGCTACGGCACCGCCTTCCGTTACGGGCACTACGCCCGCGTGCGACGGCTGCCGACGGTGGTCGCCGGGATCGGTGCGATCGGTGGCATCGCCGCGATGGCCCGGACCCCGCCGACCCGACGGCTGCTCCAGCGGCTGCTGCCCGAGCAGGGCGAGGGGCCGACGGCGTCCCAGCGGGCCCGCGGCAGCTTCGAGGTGGTCTTCCTGGCCTCCGCCGGCGACCGTGAGGTCGTGACCCGTGTCGCCGGGGGCGACCCCGGCTACGGCGAGACCTCACGGATGCTCGGCGAGGCGGCACTGTCGCTGGCGTTCGACCGCGATGACCGGCACAGCGGTGCGGGGGCCGAGCAGGTCCCGACCGCGGGGATCCTCACGCCGGCCGTCGGCCTGGGCGCGCCCTATCAGCGCCGCCTGGTCGCCTGCGGCATCTCGTTCGAGGTGCTCAGCGGCTGATCGACCATGTCGGGCTGCCGCGGCCCACTCGGACCCCGACGCACCCGACAGAGCCCGGCGAGCCCCAACCCGAGCAGGCCACCGAGTCCGTTGGCGAGCAGGTCCGCCATGTTGGCGACCCGCCCGGTCGGGACCAGCCACTGGAACGTCTCGATGCCCACCGACATGCCCAGCGTGATCAGCCACAGGGTCACGGGTGAACGACGCCACCACACGGCGGCGACGAGCGCGCCCACCGGGACGAACATCGCCACGTTGTCGATCACCGGACGCCAGGCGATGGAATCCCATCCCCAGGCGCCCTCCAGCGGGTCGAGGATCAGGGTTCGCGGGGCCTGACCGAGCGGCTCGGTGCCGAACAGCGTCAACGACCCGACCCCGGCCAGCACGACCAGCAGCCCGATACGCGCCGCCAGCGCCGCGGTCCGCAGCGCCCCGAGCCGACGCAGCGATGCGATCACGGACAACGTCACCACGACCAGGCCGATGACCGCCACGATGAACAGCACGCGGCCGAGCTCGGCCTGCAGCGAGGTGATGAACGGCACGGCAGTCCTGGACGGTGACGGGTACGCACGATACCGCTGGGCGGTCGCCGGCCCATGGCACCCGGCCACCGGCCGTCGTGCCGGACGGACCACCGACACGGGGCGGACCAGCGGTTAGCGTCGCCGCCGGCCCGCACGCCGAGGTGTCGGGCACCGCTCAGCCCGGCCCGGGTGTCCAGGTGGCGGGCGGGACGTGCGACGGGACGGAGGGCGCCAACGATGGCCGGCGATCAACCCCGCTGTGATCTGGTGCTCGGCGGTGGCGGCGTCCGTGGTGTCGCCCACATCGGAGCCCTCACGGCCCTCGAGGAGCGCGGGTTCGAGGTGGTCCGGGCCGCCGGCGCGTCCGCCGGTGCGATCGCCGGCGCGTTCGCCGTCGCCGGACTGGGCGGGTCGACCCTGCGCGAGCTGTTCGAGGCGCTGGACCTGACCGGCTTCGTCACCGCCGACGTGCTCGGTCGACTGCGGTCACGGCGGGCCGTGGGCAAGCTGGTGCAGCGGTGGGCGGACGACTCGGTCGAACCGCTCGCCTGGCTGACCGAGATCCTCGCTGACCACGGCGTGGAGACCTTCGGTGACCTGCGGATCCCCGACGCCGATGCCACGGCCCCGCCCGAACGCCGCTACCGGCTGGTGGTCCGCTGCCTCGACGTCCTGCAGCGTCGCGTCATCCGGCTGCCCTGGGACTACCACCGCTACGACCTGGATCCCGATGCCCAATCCGTCGCCGAGGCCGTCAGGGCGTCGATGTCGATTCCGTTCGTCTACGACCCGGTGCGCATCGGCAATCGCGACACCGGACGCCAGGGCCTGCTGATCGACGGCGGTCTGGCGACAGGGTTCCCCGTCGACGTGCTGGATCGACACGACGGCCAACCACCACGGTGGCCGACCTTCGGGGTCCGTCTGTTGTCACGCCCGGCCGACGAGCAGGACATTCCCGACGGTGGGTTGGCGCTCGCGAAGATGGTGGTCGAAGCGCTGCTCGACGCCAACGACCTGCTCGCCCCCACGACCGTGTGCGACGAACGCCGGACCGTGCGCGTGGACCTGTCGCGGGTGGGTGCCCTCGACCTCGATGTCGACGGCGAACACGACCTGTTCGCTGACGGCTACGCCGCGATGGCCGCGTTCCTCGAGGAGTTCGACTTCGACGACTACACGGCCGACTGTCGACCGACGACCCGGTCCGCCTGAGCACGGGTCCGCGCGCTCACCCGTCGCCGGTGGCCGACGGTTCTCCGGGCAGGTGGGCGACACGGGACCGTTGACGCAGCCCCGCGGCCCGCAGCCGGCGGACCAGTTCCGCGCCGCTGACCGGCTGCGCGCCCCGCTCGATGGCCCGCACGCGCACCTCGGTCGGGATGTCGTAGTGGTCGCCCTGGAACCAGTGGCGCTGCAGGCCGAGCCCGGCGGCGAAGGCATGCAGCTCGGCGTAGGACTCGTCGCTCACCAGATGGGCGAAACGGCGGCCGCGATGGGGCCAGATGGCGTGGTCGACGAGGATGGCCATCGGCGGTCAGTTCGGGGTGTCGAGCACGACGCGCGGCGTGGTCGCCAGGCGCGGTGCGAGCCACAGGCGCAGCAGCACCAGACCGAGTCCCGCCGCCGCGCCGGCGACCACGAACGTCGGGCCGTAGCCGGTCGAGGCCGCCGCGAGTCCGAGCGCGAAGGGCCCGATCGCCGAGGCCAGATCCAGGAACATCGTGAAGGTCGACATGACCCGGGCGCGCTCGTCATGGGGTACCCCGGCGACCGCCGCGACCACCATGGACGGTGCGACGATCGCGGCCCCGAGCCCGAGCAGGATCGTGGCGGTGTAGAGCCCCGCCGGCGTCGGGATGAGGCCGAGCACCAGCATCGCCGCGGTGACCAGCACCAGCCCGACCGACCCGAGCCGGACGGCACCGAGCCGGTCCGGCAGGCGGGCGCCGAGCGTGCGCACCAGCGCGATCGTGCCGGAGCAGAGCAGGAACAGCAGGCCGACCCGGCCGACGCCGATGGTGCGGGCGTACAACGGCACGAACGCGAGGAAGCCGACGAACCCCAGGGTGCCGAGCCACAACACGACCCCGGGCCGGATCGCCGCCGGATGGAACAGCCCCGTCGAGGTCAGCGCCCGCCGTGCTGCGGGCCGTGGCAGCGCCATGGCGAGCAGCAGGCACACCAGCGACCCGATCCCGGACGCGATCCAGACCAGGTCGTAACCGCCGACGCCGAGGGCCAGTTCACCGAGTACGGGCCCGAGACCGAGCCCCAGCTGCAGCGCGACCATGACGTAGCTGGCCCCCTCACCCTGGCGTGCCGGTGGTGCGAGATCGATCGACAGGGTGCTGAACCCGACGACGACGGCGGCCTGACCGGCACCAGCCAGGATCCGCAGCGCGATCAGCAGGCCGACCGAGTCGGCGAGCACGTGACCGAACAGGGCGAGCGCCGTCAGCAGTGCCCCGCCCTGCACCAGGATGCGTCGCCCCGAGCGGTCCCCGATGCGCCCGATGATGGGTCGCACGACCACGGCCGCCGCCGCATAGACGGCGAACACGACGCCGACCGTGGCGTCACCACCACTCAGGACGTCGACCACGTAGCGCGGCAGGATCGGCAACGACGCCCCGAATGCCGCGAAGAACAGAAACGTCGCCACGGCGACGAGCGAGTAGCTCCTGGTGAACAGGCGGGTCGGTTCCACGGGCCGAACGATAGGGAGTGTGCGCGCTGCCTCGACCGTGGATGCGGATGGCGCACGGACCATCGATGTGTCCGGGATCCGGGGCCTCCGGCTCTGGTCACCCACCGCGCGCAGGCGCAGGATGGACCCACGACGACGTCGGAGGCGCGGCCAGCCCGCGGCGTGAGGCCACAGGAGGGGTCGACCATGGAGACCGCGACCGTGACGATCATCGCCGCGCTGGCCCTGCTCCTCGTGCTGGCCGTGGCGGTCACCCTCCCGCGGCGGCACCCGCGGCGGCACCCACGGCGACGGGCACGCGACGTGGGCACCCCCCGCGCGAGTGCGCTGCTACGTCCGGTCGACGGCCGCATCACCCTGGAGGTCCCCACGCACGACGTGGACGACGGGGCGCTGCGACGCCTGGCGACGCAGGTGGCCGAACGGGCGCTGGAACACGATCCCGGTCTGACGGTCGTCGAGGTGGTCGACCGCGACGGCCACAACGTGCTCCGCCTGCATCGCACGCAACGTCCGCGGACGATCGAACTGCCCGAGGCGCTGCACGAACCCCACGTGCGCCCCCGACGCGGCCCGTCGCCGGTCGGTGATCCGAGCGGTGGTCCCGGTCGTGGGCCGTCGGGCGGCCACCGTCGGTCGGTCGCGGCGGACGGCCGATCGAGCATCGGCGCGGACGGCGGCGACACCGCCACCCACGTCCGGCCACTCGGCCCGCGACCGGCGGCGCAGCGTTTCGAGCTCCCGGCCACGGTCCGGGCCGTGATCCCGCCCGATGCCGACCACGTCAGCGTGCTCGAGGCGCTGCTCGCCGTCGCCGGTCATCCGACGGAACGTGACGGTGACCTCGTGCTGCTGCCGAACCTGGCGTTCATCGTCGTCCACGTCCGGGACGAGCCGGAGCTCGCCCTGTCCCGTGCCTATCTGCGGCTCGGGAAGACCGGACGGGCCCACGGCGTCGTCATCCGGCAGGGCTACCTCGACCCGGCCCTGCTCGCCCGACGGGCCCACAGCGCCCCCCGGGTGATCCACACCGACACCCGCGCGCTGCAGCGGATGGCCGACGCGGTCGCCCTGGGCCTGAACCCGCTGGACTTCATCCAGCCGTAGGCGTCACCGGCCGACCGGCACTCGGCCGACCGGCGCCCGGTCGCCCGTCACCACCGGTTCGCGCCCGGCCACCGGACCGGGCAGGCTGGCGGCATGAGCACACCACGATCCAGCCGGGTGATCGGCGCGGAGCTGGCCGAACTGCGCCGTCATCTGCCCGAACTCCCGCCGCACAACGCCTCCGGGGTGCGTGCGGAACTGCTGACGCGGATCAGCCGGCTCGAGCGTGAGCATCGCGCCGCGCAGGAGCGCGAACGCCGACCGGACGTCGCCCCGCGCTCCCGGGCGGTGACCGACGAGTAGCGTTCCCGCGGGCATCGAGGAGGCACGAGTGGGTTGGGACGAGGCAGGCCGGACCGTGGTCGTCACGGGCGCGTCGAGTGGTATCGGTGAGGCGACAGCCAGGCGGCTCGCGCGATTGTCGATGAACGTCGTCGCCGTCGCCCGCCGTGAGGACCGGCTCGCCACGCTGACGGCCGGACACGACAACATCCACGCCTACGTGGCCGACGTCACCTCGACGCCGCAGATGGATGCGCTGGCGGCCTGGGTCGGCGACACCTTCGGTGCGTGTCACGCGCTGGTCAACAACGCCGGGGTCGGCGGTGCGGCGTTCAACGGCCGGCGCGATCTCGACGACGCGCTGCGGACGCTGGACGTCAACCTCGCCGGACCGATCCGCTGCATGGCCGCATTCGCCGACCTGCTCGCGGCCAGCGCACCGTCGCGGGTGGTCAACATCGCCTCGGTCGCCGGCAAGCTCGGGATCGGCCCGGCCGGGTACGCCGCGAGCAAGTTCGGGCTGGTCGGCTTCAGCGAGGCGACCGCACTGGCCTGGCAGTCACGCGGCATCACGGTCTGTCAGCTCAACCCCGGGTTCATCGAGACCGAGGGCTTTCCCCAGACCCAGATCAAGCGCTCACCGATGGGGCGACTGGTGGGGACCCCCGACGACGTCGCCCGGGCGGTGCACGAGGTGCTGCGGTCCGGCGCGACCGAACGCACCGTGCCGCGGTGGTACCGCGGCTTCGTGGTGACCCGCCACGTGGCGGCTCCGGTGTACCGGGCTGCGGCCCGGCGCATGGACCGCTCCGGGGGCACGCGCGACTGACGCGGCGCGGCGACCGGGCCTTGACGACGGGGCGACGATACGGCTCCATGGATGCCTACGAACTCCGTCGTAGGCGGCACGATGTGCCGCACGTCACTGGCGAACGACGACCGCGACGCGGGGTCGTCCGGCCATTCCACGAGTCCCTGGGGGAACCTCATGCGTGTACGTCACCACCACCCGTCCAACCGTCGCGCTCCGATGCGCATCGGTGCGCTCGTCGCCGCACTCGCGCTGACACTCGCGGCCTGTGGCGACGCCGACGACGCGCTCGACGAGCCCGACGCCGACGGGACCGAGGACACGGGCGACATGGACGACATGGACGACCTGGACGAGGAGGCCGGCTACGACTTCGACGCCCAGTCCGGGTCCGCGTCCTTCGCCAACCTCGCCGACGGCGACACGGTCACCAGCCCCGTGATGGTCGAGATGGCCTGGGACGGCGTGGACATCGAACCCGCGGGTGAACCGGCTGTGGGTGAGGCGCACCTGCACATCATGCGCGACATCCCGTGCGTCGACGCCGGCGAGATCATCCCGGGTCCGAGTGAGGAGACCGCCGAGGAGGGCTACATCCACTTCGGTGACGGCTCCACCCAGGGTGAGCTCGAGCTCGAGCCGGGCACCTACGAACTGTGCATCCAGCTCGCCGACGGCGTCCACCGCGCCTTCGGTGACACGGAGACGATCAGCATCACGGTCGAGTGACGTCGGTGGTCACCGCTCGACGTCGATGACGACCCGCTCCGGATCCGCGACACGCCCGACCCGGTAGGGCCGCTCCTCGTCGAGCCCGATCGCGACGGTCTCGATGCCCTCGAACAGCGTGGCACGCACGACCTCGACGACCGCACCGCCAGCGGGACCCGCAACCTGCTCGGTCGCGAAGCGCGCATCGGGGTCGACCGATCCGGGCTCGTCGCCCGGCAGTACGACGGTCCGCACGGCGGCGAGCAACGTGTGCTCCCCATCGACCTCGATGGGCATGCCGGAGCCCTGGGCGCGCGGCTCATCGGTGGGTTCGATGAACCAGCCGGCCTCGCCCTCGTCGTCCGGCCCGGTGTCGTCGGGACTCGGTTCATCGGGGCCGCAGACGGCGACGGCGACGGCGACGGCGGCCGTCATCCGGCGGCCGTCAGTCGGCCCGACGGGCGGCGAGGTGCTGGACCCGCGCCGGCCGGGGCGTGGTCACCTGCTCGTAGGCCACCACGTCGAGCGCACCCGCGACCGCGGCCAGCAACTCGCCGTCATGCAGCAGCCAGTCGGGGTTCGACGGTCGACCGAACGCCTCGTGCCCGCGGGCGAAGGTCTCGTACAGCAGCCAGCCACCCGGCGCGACCCGGTCCACCAGCGTCGCGAGCAGCGGTCGGTGCAGATAGTTGGTCACCACGATGCCGGCGAACCGCTCGGTCCCCAGCGGCCACGGCTCCGCCTCCAGGTCCGCCCGGCGTACCTCGACGTCGGCATGTCCCTGCAGGTCCGACAGCGCCGAGGTGTCGACGTCCACCGCGACCACGGCGTGCCCCCGGTCGGCGAACAACCGGCTGTGGCGTCCGCCGCCGGCCGCCAGATCCAGCACCCGCCCGTCGGCCGGCACCCGGGGCGCGAACCGGGCGATCCACGGCGAGACGCCGAGCCCGGGATCGCGGGGTGTCCCGGTCGACGCGGCTGCCGGCTTGACGAGGTGGACGATGTGATGGCCGTCGACCGGCTCCCGAGCGATCTCGCGGTAGCCGAGCCGGTGGTAGAGGGCGAGGTTGCGCACCGAATATTCGCCGGTGAACAGCTCGAAGCGTTCCACGTCGGCCGCGAACGTCACCTCGAGCGCGGCGATCAACCGGGTCCCGAGGCCCCGACCCTGCACGTCCGGGGCGACCGCGAATCGCCCCAGGCGGGCGACGGCACCGTGTCGTTCGCCCCGGGCGGTGGCCAGGATCCGTCCGTCGCGCACCGCCACGAACGTGACGCCCCGGGCGAGGTCCGCCGCGACCTCGTCGAGGCTCCGACGCAGCGGCGGCAGGTGCGCGTCGTCGTGCAGTTGCGCCTCGGTGACGTACGCCGCCCGCAGCAGGGTGTGGAGCTCACCGGCGTCGGCGAGGGTCGCGTGACGCACCACGACGGCTCCGGGTGGATCAGGACGCGGCGGCTCGGGGCGCGGGTGATCGGAACGCGGCGGGGACGACATGCGCCGCAGCCAAGCAGACGGCCCGGCCGGTGGCCCAGTAGCGTCCGGGGCGCTCAGACGCGGTGCGCGCCGCACCGCCAGCCGACGACGTGAGGATGGCTCGGATGCTGGAGGTCGGACCGTCACCGTTCGGTGGCCGGGCCGTGTTCGCGACGCGGCGGATCCGCCCGGACACCCTGCTGATGCAGGCCCCGCTGCTCATCGTCCCGGGCGACCAGCGCGACCACCTCGCCGAGACGCTGGTCGATGATTACGTCTACGAGTGGGACGACGACGGCACGGCGGCACTGGTGCTCGGGATCTCGTCGATCTGCAACCACCACGACGAACCGAACGCGTTCCTGTGGTTGCTGCCGGAGACCTCGACCGCCGAGCTGTGGTCGACCCGGACCATCCGTGCGGGCACGGAGGTCACGGTGTCCTACCGGGCCGACGGACGCGACGAGCCGTTGTGGTTCGCCGACGCCCGCCGCTGAGCGGTCCCCGCCACCACCGGGTCCGGTCGGGGCGTGCACACCGGTAGCGTGCCCTCGATGACGACCACCGACACCACCGCCTGGCCACGCACCCTGGTGCGGTGGTTACTGGCGGCGTTCCTGGCGGTCGCCGGGATCGGGCACTTCGTGGCGACCGAGGAGTTCCTCGCCCAGGTACCCCCGTTCCTACCGTGGCGCACCGCCATCGTGTACGTCTCCGGCATCGTCGAGCTCGCCTTCGCCGTGGCGCTGGTGGCGCTCCCCCGCTGGCGGGTGCTCACCGGCTGGCTGCTCGCAGCGTTCTTCGTCGCGATCCTGCCCGGCAACATCGCCCAGGCCGTCACCGGGACGGCGGCCTTCGGGCTGGACAGCGATGCCGCCCGCTGGGGCCGGCTCGCCTTCCAGCCCGTGCTCGTCGCCCTGGCCCTGTGGTCGACGGCGGCCGTGCGCGACCGCGACCGACTGCGACCCGCCGGGCCCGCCTGACACCCGCCAGGCGGGCGCGTCCGCCACCGCCCGCGGATCCGGGCACCCCCGCCGCGGGGCATACTGCTGCCCTCGAGGAGTCCAGCCATGGCCGACCATTCCACCACGCCCGACCACGGGGCGTCCGCATCGACGGCGGACGACGCCGAGGTCACGTTCGCGTCGCTCGGCCTGCGCCCCGAGGTGCTGGCGGTGCTCGACGAACTGGGCTACGAGGAGCCGACCCCGATCCAGCATCGGTCGGTCCCGGCCCTGCTCGAGGGCCGCGACCTGCTCGGCCAGGCCGCCACGGGCACGGGCAAGACGGCCGCCTTCGCGCTGCCGCTGCTGGAACGGCTCGGACCGGTCGAATCGCGGCCGAAGGCCCCCAGCGCGCTCATCCTGGTCCCGACCCGGGAGCTCGCGATGCAGGTCTCGCAGGCCGTGCACCGCTACGGCCGTCGGCTCAACGCCCGGGTGCTGCCCATCTACGGCGGCCAGCCGATCCGCCACCAGCTGCGCGCCCTGGAGCGCGGCGTCGACGTCGTCGTGGCCACCCCGGGCCGCGCCATCGACCACCTCGCGCGGGGCACCCTGGACCTCAGCCACCTCGACGTCGTGGTGCTCGACGAGGCCGACGAGATGCTGGACATGGGCTTCGCGGAGGACCTGGAGTCCATCCTCGACCAGACTCCCGACGTCCACCAGACGATGCTGTTCTCCGCCACCATGCCGGGCCGGATCGCCGGGCTGGCGCGGCGCTACCTCGACGACCCCGTGCGGGTCACGCTCGGCGACCGCGGACCGGAGACCTCGGGGCAACCCAACATCAGCCAGGTCGCCTACGTCGTGCCGCGGGCCAGCAAGCCGGCGGCGCTCGGCCGCGTGCTCGACGTGGAGGCACCGGTCGCCGCCATCGTCTTCTGCGGGACCCGCACGGAGGTCGACCAGCTCACCGACACGATGAACGGGCGTGGCTACCGGGCCGAGGCGCTGCACGGCGGGATGGACCAGGAGCAGCGGGACCGGGTCATGGACCGGCTGCGCAACCAGACCGCGGAGCTGCTGATCGCCACCGACGTCGCCGCGCGCGGGCTCGACATCGACCACCTGTCCCACGTCATCAACTACGACGTGCCCTCCGCGCCGGAGTCCTACACCCACCGCATCGGGCGCGTCGGCCGTGCGGGGCGGGACGGGACGGCGATCACCCTGGTCGAGCCACGCCAGCACCGGCTGCTCAAGGCCATCGAACGCCACACCCGCCAGAAGATGGACATCGAGAAGATCCCGACGGTCGCCGACCTGCACGCCCGTCGGTTGGAGCTGACCCGCGCGAGCCTGCGCGAGACGCTGCTGGACGATGCCAGCACCGATCGGTTCCGTGCCGTGGTCGAGTCGCTCAGTGACGAGTTCGACCTGGTCGACATCGCGCTGGCCGCGGTGAAGGTCGCCCACGAGTCACTCGCCGGCGAGGACGACGACGACGAGCTGCCCCAGGTGTCCCTGCACAGTGACAAGGGTGGCGGCTCCGGCGGCGGCGGCAAGGGCGGCAAGCCCCGCCCCCGGGGCTCGAGTGGACCCGGTGCCGACATGGTGCGGCTGTTCGTCTCCGCCGGTCGCCAGTCCGGGATCCGGCCCGCCGACCTCGTCGGGGCGATCGCCGGGGAGTCCAGTGTCGGCGGCCGGGAGATCGGCGCGATCGAGATCACCCGCAACTTCTCGCTGGTGGACGTGCCCGCCGACAAGGCCGACGAGATCATCGCCGCGTTGAAGCACTCCACGATCAAAGGTCGCAAGGCCAAGGTCCGGCGCGACCAGAAGCGCTGAACGCGGCCGGACTCAGTGCTGCTCGGGTGCGGCGACCGCGTACAGCGCCGGGTTGGCGTCGGTCGGGACCACCTCACCGTCGCGGACCGGACCGGGCGGCGTGCCGTCACCGAACGGCGACCCACCGAGCTGCTCACGGAAGTGCGGTGTCGCCCAGTTGGCCAGGTCCGGACCGACCGGGACGATGCCCGTCGGGTTGATGTCGCGGTGCACCTCGTAGTAGTGGCGCTTGATGTC
>CAYTLZ010000066.1:0-1774 GCA_964438785.1 uncultured Actinomycetota bacterium
TCGACGCAGCGGACGTCCGTCGACGGCACGGGGATACCGATGGTGCCGTCCTTGTTCATCCCCCCGAGCGGGTTGAAGGTCAGCACCGGCGAGGACTCGGTCAGCCCGTAGCCCTCCACGATGGGCGTGCCCGTGACCTCGCGCCAGCGCTCGGCGACCGGCTGGTGCAACGCCATCCCACCGGCGGCCGAGGCGTGCAGCGATCCGGGCGGGTGTTCGACGAACCAGCGCTCGTTGAGCAACGCGTTGTAGAGCGTGTTCACCCCGGTGACCCAGGTGAGCGGGTAGTTCTCGAAGGCGCGCTTGAGGTTGTTCGGCGGCCGCGGCGAGGGGACCAGGATGTTGTGCGCACCCATGTGGTAGAAGCCGACGAGGTTCACCGTGAACGCGAACACGTGGTAGAGCGGCAGGGCGGTGAGCACGGTCTCTTCGCCGCGGCGGATGTGCGAGCCGCACATCGCGAGCATCTGCAGCGTGTTCGCCACGAGGTTGCCGTGCGAGAGCATCGCGCCCTTCGACACGCCCGTGGTGCCGCCCGTGTACTGCAGCGCGGCCAGCGACGCGGGGGTGAGGGCGTCGAGGTGGGTGCTGACGCTCGAGCCCTGCTCACGCCGTGCACCGCCCGCCTTGAGCGCGGCGTGCAGCGGGGTGTGCGCGACGTTCACGTCCGGCAGCGTGCGACTGAAGTACCGCTGCGTGGCCCGGATGATGCCGGCGATGACCGTGGGGAGGAATTCCGAGATCCGCACCGTCACGACCGTCTCGATCCCGGTCTTCGGCAGCACCTCGTCGAGCCGGTCGGCGAACATGTCGATGACCACCAGGGCGCGCGACCCCGAGTCGTTGAACTGGTGGGTCATCTCCGTCGCGGTGTACAGCGGGTTGGTGTTGACCAGCACGCACCCCGCCTTCAGCACCCCGAAGGCCACGACCGGATAGCTCAGGCAGTTCGGCATCTGCACGGCGACCCGATCGCCATGCTCGAGTCCGGCAACCTCGCGCAGGTACAGCGCGAAGTCGTCCGAGAGTCGTTCCACGTCCCGATAGCGCAACACGCCGTTCATCCCGTTGGGCATGACCTGGGTGAACGCGACCTCGTCGGCGTGCTGCTGCGCGGACCACGACAGCAGGGCCGGCAGGTGCTGGAAGGGCACGTCGGCGAGTGCCGGCTCGACACCGTCCGGGTAGTGCCTGAGCCACGGTCGATCGGTCATCGTCGATCCTCGGTCGATACGGATGTCACTCGGCCAGCGCCGCCGCCAGGGCGTTGCGGTGCGCGAGCATGGCCTCGTCGTCGAACAGCACGAAACGGATCAGCGTGACCGAACCGAGCGTCGGGGCGAGGTCGGTCACGGTGGTCAACGCGACCTCGGCCGCGGGCCCCAGCGGAAACCCGAACGCCCCCGTCGAGATGGCCGGGAACCCCACGGAGGTGATGCCGTACTCCTCCGCGACCCGCAGCGTGTGCCGGTAGCAGTCCGCCAACAACGCCGCGGCGGGCTCATCCCGGCCGTGCACCGGTCCCAGGCAGTGCAGCACGTGGGCGTTGACGAGGTCGTGACCGTCGGTGCGTACGCACTGCCCGGGCCGGATCGGGCCGAGCGGCACGGCCTCGTCGGCGAGCCCGGGACCCGCGGCCGCGTGGATCGCACCGGCCACGCCACCTCCGGTGGTGAGCTCGGCATTGGCGGCGTTGACGATCGCGTCGAGATCGGGCTGCGCGGTGATGTCGCCGACCGTCAGTTCGATGGTGACCGCACCGACCGTGGCCCGG
>CAYTLZ010000066.1:1874-16983 GCA_964438785.1 uncultured Actinomycetota bacterium
CCGTGGCCCGGATCGCGGTCACCGCCTGCGCGAAGTGTGCGTCGTCGGGATCGTCGACGCCACCGATCGCGCGACCGAAGCCGTGCGACGCCGTGCGCAGCGCCAGACGGGCGAGTTCGACCGCGTCGGCTCCGGGCCAGCCGTGCACGAGCCGACGCCATGCGCCGGGCACGGCACCGGCACCCCAGCGTGCGCCGAGCAGCATCCCGGCGATGGCGGCGACGGTGTCGGTGTCGTCCCCGATGCGTACCACCGCGTGAAGGGCCTCGACGAGATGCGCCGCCGGCTCGTGCGCCGGGACCGGGGTGGTCCGGATGGCGCTGTAGGCCGCCTGCAACGCGGTCACGGTGAACCCGTTGGGGGTGAAGCGGCCCGGGGGGCCGTCCTCGGCCGCCGCCAGCGCGTCGGCCCACATGGCCCGGTTGGCGGGGGTGACGTGGTCGAGCCCGTCGTGCACGCCGTCGAGCCGCTGCTCCCGGATCGCCCGGTCGATCGCGATGCACCACAGCACGCAGCTGTCGGCCGCCAACGGATCGGCGTGCGTGAGTTTGGCGACGTCACGGGCCGCGGAGGCCACCAGCACGTCGTCACCGAGGTAGGCCAGCGCCACCGCGCCGGTACGCATCAGCGCGCCGTTGCCGGCACCGCCCCGCGGGTGACGCTCGAGGTGGTCGGCGGCGACGGTGACCAGCTGCCCCGGATCGGCGGCGCGACTGAGCACCGCGCGGGTCGCGTTCCCGACGTCGGGTGGACCCGAGTGGAACCAGTCGAGGAAACGCTCCCCGATCGCGTGGAGGTCGGTCGCCCCGTGCCGGGCGGTGACCTCGGCGACCGCGATGCCCATGGCGGTGTCGTCGGTCCACTCCCCCGGTGCGAAGTCGCCGAGCCCGCCGCCGATCATCGCCGCGCGACCGTCCGCCGGCAACGGTGCCGAGCCGAACTCGTAGCCGGCACCGAGTGCGTCCCCGACCGCCGAGGCCACCAGGGTCCCCGCGATGCGATCGGCCAGCCCGGCCACCTCGTCGTCCGTCGCCCCGCCGATCACTGCATCGCATCCGCGATCGGCCGCAGCGAGGTCCACACCTGATCGGCCGGACGACGAGCGCCACCCGGGTCGAGCAGCTCCACGAATCGTTCGAGCGGGGTGAAGGCGACCTTGCCGGACACCAGCCCCGCCATCGCGCTCGCCCGCCCGCCACTGCCGGCCTGCTCGATGAGGTACTCGATCGAACGGGCGGCGAACCGGGTCGCGTAGATCCGGTCGAACGGCGAAGGGTCGCCACCCTGTTGCAGGTGCCCGAGAATGGCCTGGCGGACGTCGAACGACTCGCCGCCCTCCTTGGAGAACAGCGCCCACAGGAACGGCGTCGTGAACACGCGGTCGGCGTGCTCGCCCCGGATGATCAACCCGAGCCGTTGGCCGGAGTGGATGTCGGTCGACAGCTGACGGACGTCGTCACGCAGCCCGTCGAGGTCGATCCCCTCCTCCGGGGTGTAGATGCGCTCCGCGCCGGTGGCCAACCCGGTCGACATCGCCAGGTAGCCGGAGTCCTTGCCCATCACCTCGACGATGAACACCCGCTTGGAGGCGACCGCCGACTGCTTGATCATGTCGACGTTGGTGACGATCGAGTTCAGGGCCGTGTCGGCACCGACGGTCAACTCGGTCGCAGGCAGGTCGTTGGAGATGGTCAGCGGCAGACACACGATCGGGATGTCGAACGCCGGGTGCTCGCGCCGGGCGGCGTGCAGCTTGGCGGCGGCGAGGTAGCCGTCGTAGCCGCCGATCATCACCACCGCGTCGACGACGTGGTCGGCCAGATTGGTGGCGATGGTGCGCAACTCGGTGTCGGTGGGCACCTTGCGGGAGGTCCCGAACTCCGCACCGCCCCTGGAGACCCAGCCGCTGACCGACATCCAGTCGAGCTCCTCGATGCGGTTGTCGACCAGCCCCGGGAACCCGCCCTTCACGGCCAGCACCTGGTGGCCGCCGTCCATGGCCACACGCAGCGCCGCGCGCACGGCGGTGTTCATGCCCGGTGCCGGGCCCCCGCCGTGGATCAGGGCGATCCGCAACGACCGGGTGCCGTTGATCTCCCGGCTCGCCGAGGCCCGCACCAGGGTCTTGAGCGTCTCGAACGACTCGGAGAAGCTCTCGCCGCGCAATGCCATGGCCCCGTCGTAGTCCCGGGCGGCGATCTTCTCCGCGACGGCGTGGGTGCGGTGGACCGACTCCATCAACGGTGAGGCGACGATGCGGTTGCGGCGGATGCCCACGAGCTTGGCCTCGTCGTCGCCGGCCATCGCGAGCAACTCCCGCACGGCGTGGTACCCGCACTGCGTGGCGAGGTTGCGGTCGAACGCACTGGGCGCTCCACCCCGCTGCACGTGCCCGAGGATCGTGGTGCGGGTGTCCTCACCGAGGCCCTCGGCCAGCACCCGCCGCACCTCGTCCGCGGTGATCGGTTCACCGTGGCGGTCCTGTGCCCCCTCCGCGACGATGACCAGGTTCTGCCGACGACCGACCTGCCGCCCGGCGATCACGATGCGCTGCAGCATCTGCCGCCAGTCATCGGTCTCCGGAGGGTGTTCGGGGATGAAGATCCAGTTCGCGCCGGTGGCCAGCCCCGCCATCAGGGCGAGGTAGCCACAGTTGCGACCCATGACCTCCACGACGAAGGAGCGCTGGTGGCTCGACGCGGTCGAGTGGATCGCGTCGATGGCCTCGGTGATCCGGTGCAGGGCGGTGTCGGCCCCGACCGTCATGTCCGTGCCGAACATGTCGTTGTCGATCGACCCGACGATGCCCACCAGCCGCAGGCGTGCATGCCGTTCGGCGTGCGCCGACTCGACGTCCCCCTCCTGGACCAGTTCCTCGAGCAGCTCGGGCCACTCCTGGCGGAACAGGTTCGCACCGGTGAGGCTGCCGTCACCACCGATGACCACCAGCGCGTCGATGTCCCGGGCGACGAGATTGTGGGCGGCCTGACGGCGGCCCTCGCGGGTCCGGAACGCCTCCGAGCGGGCCGTGCCGATGACCGTGCCGCCCTGCTGCAGGATGCCACCGACGGTCAGGGACGTGGCCTCCTCGATCGCCTCACCACCCTCGACCATGCCGCGGTAGCCCTCGTGGATGACATACGGGGTGATGCCCGCCTGGATGGCGGTGCGCACCACCGCGCGCACCGCCGCGTTCATGCCGGGGGCGTCACCTCCGGAGGTCAGCACCCCGATCGAATCGGGACGGTGGTCGGGCGGGGACGTGGCTGCCACGGGGCTCGGACTCCTCGAACGGATGACGACGAACCTCAGGTGATACCCGTCACGTCCCGCCCTGGCAAGAAGGGATCCACCGGACCGTGCCGCCGATGATCGTGGTTGCCGCCGCCCTATCCTCGTGGCCGGTCGACCAGGAGGCTGCGGTGGGTGTCCGCGAGGCGTTGCGTGGGGCATACCTCGAGGCGGTGGTGACGATCGACCGCGACGACCATCGCCTGCTGCTCGAGCCCCGCGCCGACGGTGGCGTCGAGGGCCCGTTCCCCGACGCCGTCGATGTCGTCCACGTCATCACGGCGTGCAATCCCCGCTCGCAACGCCTGTCGGCGGCGGTCAACGCCGCGCGCCAGCAACGACTGCGTGCGGTCACGACCACCCTGCAGCTGGCGTGGACCACCACGGCCCTCGCGCAGGCCCCGGACGGGTCCTGGCCCGAGGAGAGCCTGGCGATCGCCGACGCCGACGAGGACGCGGTGCTCGAACTCGCCCGACGGTTCGAGCAGCACGCGATCTACGCCTGGACCCCCGACGAGCGCGCGGTCGTGTGGACCGACTCGGGCCAGCGCGACCCCACCGGCTGGCGGTGCACCGTCCGACCGCACTGAGCGCACCGCCGGCCTGACGATGCGCGGACGGTTCAGGTGCGCGTGGACCCGACCCCGAGCACCGTCGCGAGCCCCAACGCACTGCGGGGCGCGTAGGGAGCCCGCCACAGGCCGCCGTGCACGGCGTTGTGGGCTTCCTGTTCCCACGGCGCTGCCTGCGGCGCACCCTCGGCGGTGTGCAGGTCGTGGACGAGCAGGGCGGCCATCAACGCATTGGTGGTCGCCGGCTCGAAGATCTCGATCCCGAACCGGTGCGCCCCGGCATACGCCGCGGCCAGCACCCGGTTGCGCACCACCGACTGCGTGCGGGTGGAGGGTGCGACGTTCAGCGACACGGTCGTGCCCGCGGCCCGGGCCGTGGTCGCACGCCATCGTTGGATGCGTTTGGCCAGCGCGTAGTTGGGCCCCTGCTGGGCGACCAGCGCGTCGCAGATGCCGGGTGCCACACCCGGGGCGTAGTTGCGCTTCAGCAGCCGGCCGCCGCTGAGCGTGCGCAACGGCCGGCCGACGAGCTTCGCCGTGGCCGACCGCTCGGCATAGGCCCGTGTCGCATGGTCGACCGCCTCTCGGGGGACGGCGAAGGCATCGGTCGGGGTCGCCAGATAGGCGTACGCCGCATCGGGGCGGATGCCGAGCACCCGCTGGGCGAGCAGGTCGGCGGCGACCGTGACGGCGACGTGCGCCCCACCGTCGGCGTAGGCGTAGGTGCCGATGACCGGGACACCATCGAGTCCGGCCACCCAGTCGGCCGCGGCCGGGACCTCGCCGACCAGATCGACCCCGGCGTGCGCGACCACCTCGGCGTCGTCGGCGAGGTCGCGACGGGCATCGATGGGGACCAGCAGCCGACCGGCACGGGCACGCGCCGTGGTCACCAGCTGCTCCCAGACGCCTGGTCGGGGCAGATCGATCGCGGCGACGGTGGCACCCCAGGACAACAGGGAGCGCAGCGGCCCGATCTCCGCACCGGCCCCCAGCACCGCGACGGTCCGTCCCTCGAGCCGGAGCCAGTCGGGATTGCCCAGGACGGCTTCGATGGCCGGCAGGACGCTGGGTTCCATGATGCCGTCGTCGATCCACACCCGCAGTTGGTGCAGCAGCCGGTCGCCGACCAGGTGACCGCCGCGGTGGGGCACCACGAGCTCGGTGACCGGCTCGCCGCGGCCCTCGATCGGATGGGTCGCGATGTCCCGACCCGCCGGCGCGTCCCGCAGGGCCGCGACCGACCGGTCACCCTCCCTGGAGGTCATCACCATCTGCTGGTGGACCGCCGTGAGCCCGTCCGCGGCGATGCGCTCCGCCTGGACCCGATCGCCCAGCCCGGCCTCGGTCAGTCGCCGGACGTGGCGCAGATAGCCCGACCGCCAGTTGGTCTCCCGTTCGGCCGCCGCCGCCCCGGTGGGATCCACGGCCTCGAGCGCCGCGGCGACCACCGACCGCCCCAACGCCGAGGTGGAACGCGCCCCGTCGGTGCCGCGGGGGAAGGCGACCCGGCCGGGGACCTCGTCCGTGTCTCTCGAGGATCCGGCGTCGCCGGCGGGCTGCGATCGTCGACCGGCCATCAGCTGGGCCCCGACACGCCGGCGGACACGGTGTCCGCCACACCCCGATCCGTCGCGCGGCGCACCAGTCGGTGGATGAACCCCAGCTTGGCGATGACCGGCCCCGTGAGCACGAACGGGTACAGGTCGTCCTCGCCCATGCTCCGGTTGACCGCGTTGAGGGCGTAGCTCAGGGGCAGCCAGGTGGCGATCATCGCCCGGATGCCGTCCGGATCCTCGAGGTCGACCGTGGTCGGGTCGGCGGCCAGCGCCGGGGTGGGCGCGGAGGTGGGCGCCGATTCGGCCTCCGGTTCGGGTCCGTCGACCCGCAGCCGGAACGCCGCGGCGCTCTGCAGCACCCCCGAGATGTGCAGATAGTGGGCCATGGTCTCCGCGAAGTCCTCGGCCGGGTGCATGGTCGCGTACTCGCTGACGTGGTCGCGTTCCCAGCCAGCAGGAGCACCGTGATGGTAGTGCTGCTCGAGGGCCGTGGAGTAGTCGGTCCGTTCGTCGCCGAACAGGCTCCGGGCGTCGCCGAGGTCCTCCGGGTCGGTGACCAGCACCGTGAACAGGTAGTGGCCGATCTCATGACGGAAATGGCCGAGCACGGTCCGGTAGGGCTCGCTGAGCATCATCCGGATGCGTTCGCGATGGACGTCGTCCGACTCGGCGAGATCCAGCGTGATGACCCCACCCGCATGGCCGGTCGTCACCGGCTCGACGGTGGACGCGAGCAGGTCGAACGCGACCCCCTCGCCGGTGATCGGATCGCGCGGCCGCAGCGGCAGCCCGAGCGACCGCAACTGGAACACCAGTCGGCGCTTGGCGGCCTCGGCCTTGGCGAACTGCAGCAGTGCCGCGTGGTCGACGTCGGCCGGGCGGGTCCGGGTCAGCTCACAACTGACGCACAACCAACCGGCGGGCGAACCCGCGGGGACCAGCCAGTTGCACTTGGCCAGCGCCCGGTTGGCGCAGCGCCGCCAGTCGTCGTCGACCTCGACGATTCCCAGCAGGCCGGGATCGAAACCGAGCGCCGTGTCACACCGCACACACACCGTGTTCGCGAAGAACACCAGTTGCCCGCACTGCGGGCAGTTGAACGTGTCCACAACCGCCACCTCTCCATCGACCCGGCCGGATCGTGACCAGTCGACCCACGGTACGCGCTCGGCAAGGGACCCGACGGCGCCCATCGGACCCGGGCGAGGACCGAGGGTCTACACTTCGGCCCCGGCCACAGAGGGCCGTGAGAAGGCGGGGACGTGGGGGCTCCCACCGCGATCGATCTCGACGACCTCGGGCCTCGACCGGCCATCGAGTCGTTGCTCCACGCCGCCCGGCGCAACCTGCACATGGACGCGGCGTTCCTCGCCGAGACCGTCGACGATGCGCAGATCATGCAGGCCACGACCGGGCCCAGCGCGGAGACCTTCACCGTGGTCCCCGGTGGCAGTCGTCCGCTGGTCGAGACCTACTGCCAGCACGTCCTGCGCTCGCAGGCTCCGTGGATCATCCGCGACACCAGCCTGGAACCGCTGGTCGCCGAGATGGCGGCGACGCGCGAGGCGGGTATCGGGGCCTACATCGGCGTGCCCGTGTCGTATCCGGACGGACGTCCCTTCGGCACGTTGTGCTGCGTCAGCCATGAGCCGTGTCCCGAGCTCGGCACCGACCAGACCGCGGTCCTGTCGGCGCTCGCCGAGGTGCTCGGCTTCCACGTCGAACAACTCGAGCAGCGCCGTTCCACCATCGCCGACCTGCAGACCGCACTCGAGGATCAGGTCGCGGACACCGGGCAGATCGCGCTCGACGAGGCCATGTTCCGCGAGCTGGTGGACACCAGCCGCCAGCCGACACTCGTGCTGGACGTGGCCGACGGTCGCATCCGGTACGCCAACGACGCGGCGGCCACCCTGGCGCGGACCACGCCCACGGCCATGCGCACGACCCACCCCTGGACCCACCATGCGGTCTGGGACGCGCGGACGCTGACCGCCCTGATCGAACCCCTGCGGGTCGGATCCAGCGACGAGGTGCACTACACCCTGGAGCCCATCGACGGTGCGCCGGCCCTCGACGTCCAGATGCGCCTCGTGCGGCGCCCCCCGGACGCGGCCGTCATCGTGTGGACCGCCCACGACATCCACGTCCACCACGAGTCGGGCCTGCAGTTGCGCGACAGTCTGGGCCGTGAATCGGCGGCACTGCTGCTCGAGCGCCGCGCGTTGGAGCGTGAACGTGCCGCGAGCGAGGAGCTGCGCCGCCTCGACGAGACCCGGGCGGCGTTCATGACGGCGGTCTCCCACGAGCTGCGGACCCCGCTGACCACCGTCAAGGGGGTCACGGAGGTCCTGCGGACGGGTCGTGTGCCCCTCGATCAGGCCGACGACCTGCTCGAGCGCCTCGCGCTGAACGCCGATCGCCTGGACCGGTTGCTGACCGACCTGCTCGATCTGCGTCGGTTCGAGCTGGGGGCGATGGGTCTGCGCCGCGAGCGCCGCCGACTCGACGAGATCGTGCGCGACGCGGTCGACCAGGTCGACACCGACCGGCACCCGACCACGTTGGACCTCGAACCGATCGAGGCGATGATCGGTCCGGTCAAGTTCGAGCGGATCGTGGCGAACCTCGTGCTCAACGCCACGGTCCACACCCCACCGGGCACACCGATCACCGTCGCCCTCGAGGTCGTGGCGGGTGGGTGCCGCCTACGGGTGACCGATGGCGGCCCGGGCGTCCCGGTGGACGAGCGGGGCCGCATCCTGGAGCCGTTCCAACAGGGGCGCACCGCACCGTCGCACCGACCCGGCACCGGTATCGGGCTCGCGCTGGTCGCCGCGTTCGTGGCCCTGCACGACGGCACCGTGCACATCGCCGACGCCGAGGGTGGCGGTGCCGACTTCCACGTCTTCATCCCCTTGCCCGGCCCGCGTGCGGCCGGCGACACCGCCGCCACCGAGAAGGAAGAGCGATCGTGACCGACGACACGCCCCCGCCGCTGGAAGCCTTCGACGCCGAGGTGGGTCGCGTGCTCGCGATCGTCGCCCACCCGGACGACCTGGAGTACGGGGCGGCCGCGGCCGTGGCCCGCTGGACCGGGGCGGGCAACGAGGTCGTCTACGTCCTGGCCACCCGTGGCGAGGCGGGCATCGACGGCATCGAACCCGACGTCTGCGGGCCTCTGCGGGTCCAGGAGCAGATCGCCAGTGCCGCGGTCGTCGGCGTCGACGTGGTGGAGTTCCTCGACCATGCGGACGGCACCGTGGTCCACGACCTCGCGCTGCGTCGCGACCTGGCCCGGGCGATCCGTCGGCACCGTCCCGACACGGTCCTGACGATGAACCACCGGGAGAACTTCGGTCAACCGGGCACGCTGAACTCCGCCGACCACCGGGCGGTCGGTGCCGCCACGCTGGATGCCATCGCGGATGCCGCCAATCGCTGGATCTTCCCCGGTGAGGGCGGGGAGCCGCACCGGGTCGCCCGCGCGATGGTCGCCGCCTCCCCGCTGGCGCGCCATGCCATCGACGTCACCGACACGATCGACCTCGCGATCGCCTCGCTCAAGGAGCACCGTGCCTACCTCGAGGGGCTCGGGGACCATCCGATGTCCGATCCGGAGTTCCTGCGATGGGTGCTCGGTGCCACCGGCGAGCGCATCGGCACGGAAGCGGCCGTCGGCTTCGAGCTGTTCGAGTTCTGAGTCCCGCCCGCCCCGCCCGCCCCGACCGCCTGACCCGGAGACCCCATGTCGACCCCACGCACCGTCATCGCCCGCATGCAGGCCCGGCCCGACCGGATCGAGGACCTGCGTGTCGAGCTCGACACCCTGATCGCCGCCACACGCCGGGAGGCCGGCTGCATCAACTACGACCTGCACGTCCACGCCGACGACCCGACCGTGTTCGCCTTCCACGAGACCTGGGCCGACCGGGACGCCTGGGAGGCGCACGACGACGCCGACCACGTCCATGCGTTCCGCGCCGCGGCCGGTGAGCTGCTCGCCGGCGAGGTCCGGGTCGATCCCCTGCACAAGCTCGACTGAGGTCGGGTGGGTGTGATCGCCGCCACCGCGCGGGATCAGCCCCCGTGGGGCCGCGGACCGGTGACCGACGACAGCTGACCGGCGAACCGCATCAGTTCCGCCGCCGCGCCACCGGTCGCGACCAGGGTCATCGCCTCCGCCCGGGCCTCCAGCCGGATCGCGCCCGGACCGATCTCGCACGCCGGATCCCCGCAGTCGTGCACGTCACCGAAGGCCTGCCAGCCGGCCCCGGCCCGGGACACCACCACCTCGGTGACCGCGGCGTCCCCGGCACCCCAGCACCGCGCCGCCACATCGGTGATCGCAGCCAGAGGCGCCACCGCGACGTCGAGCTGCAGTCCCAGCTCGTGCTCGTCGGTGACGTGCTGGGCGTCGCCGGCCATGGCGTGCACGAACCGGGTCGGTGTGACCAGCCCGAGCGTCACGTCGGTGTGCACGTGACCGTCGTCGCAGACGTCCCGCTCGATCCCGGCCGCGACGTCCACGACCGGTTCCCCGGCGAGCAGCTGCCCGATGCGCTCCGCGCAGCTCCAGCCCACGTCGTTGCCGTCGAGCGGTTGCAGATGCTGCTGCCACTCCATGTTCGGCCATCCTCGCTGTCGCCCACGTCGCCCGGACGTCACGGCCGGGCGGGCAACCCTACTCACGGCCGTCACAAGCGTGGTCCGCCGCCCCGTCCGCCGCGACATGCACGAGCGGCGACGCCGGCGTCCGATCGGACACCGCCATCGCCGCTCACCAGCATCGACCGGGACGCTGCGCCCCGACGTCGATCAGGTCCGCGTCGGGACGTCAGCTCCCCGGCAGTTCGTCGTCCTTGGCCTCGTGGACCGCGACCTCGCCGGCGAGCGCGAAGAACGTCGGAGCCCACAGACCGATGAAGATGCCGAACCGCTCCGCGCGAGCGGAGTCACCGGATTCCTTGGCGGTGCGCCAGGTGGCGATGCTGGCGAAGATGGAGGCGAAGCCCATGATCTGCAGGACGTCGCTGTTGATCCCGAACTTGTGCATCTGCTTGACGAGCACGTGATGACTTTCTTTGGAGGCGATGTACGACAGGTTCGATCCCGGTCGCGACGACGGATGCAGGCATGCGGTCCGTGTGGCCCCGACCGGTTGCCGGCATGCCACCCCGAACGTCGCCCGTCCGCTCGTCGCTCAGGTCGTCAGGATCCCGCCGTCGACCGGCAGGGTGATCCCGGTCGTGTAACTCGAGGCGTCCGAGGCGAGGTAGACCGCCGCCGCCACGAACTCCTCGGGCTCGCCCTTGCGCCCGGCCAGCACCCGGGCTCCCATCATGGTGTCGAGGTAGCCCTCCGGATACTGCGCGGTCATCTCCGAGGTGAAGAAGCCGGGGGCGATCGCGTTGACCCGGATGCCCTTGCGGCCGGTCCACTGCGCCGCGAGGTCGCGCGTCAGCCCGACCAGGCCGGCCTTGGACGAGGCGTAGGCCGCCTGTGGCAGTCCGGCGGTGGTGAACCCGAGCACACTCGAGACGTTGATGATCGACGAGCCGGGCTGCATGACCCGCCCGCAGGCCTGCGCCATCCAATAGGCCCCGTTGAGGTTGATGTCGATGACCTGACGGAACTGTTCGGGCGTCTCGTGCGTCGCGGGGACGGCGGTGCCGATCCCGGCGTTGTTGAGCAGGATGTCGACCCGACCGAACTGTTCCATGGTCGCCTCGACGACCTCGGTCGAGGTGGCCGGGTCGGCGACGTCACCGGGCACGACGATGCAGTGCCGACCGGCGGCCTCCACCTGCGCACGGGTGTCGGCGAGCTTCTCGGCCCGACGCGCGACCAGCACGACGTCCGCACCGGCGCCGGCGAACCCGATGGCGGCGTGCACCCCCAGTCCGGAGGACGCACCGGTGACGATGGCGACACGGTCGGTCAGGGCGAAGCGGGACAGGATGTCCATGCGGATCTCCAACGGGGTGATGGCGGGCGGCGGCAGCGGACGTGGGCGCATCGACGCGACGGCTGCCTGCGACGAGCACCGCGCTCCGCCGGCGCGAACCTAGAGCGACGCCCCCGACGCGACGGCATCGGCCTCACCCGAGCAGGTGCTCGAGGTCGCTGGTGTCGACCATCGGATCGTCGAGGTCGACCATGATCCGGGTGTGCGACAGCGTCCAGGCGCGACCGGTGATGGCCGTGTCGAGTGCCCGGTGATCGCCGACCTGCCTGGCCCCGAGTACCTCGCCCCGGAAGCTCGATCCGCGCGGTGAGGTGGTCACCAGCCAGCCGCCCGTCCCCACGAGCCCGTCGGCGACCATGCGGGCCAGCCGGGCGGACGTGCCGGTCCCGGTCGGGCTCCGGCAGATCACCCCGGGATGGACGTAGGTGGCCGACCGCGCCCGCCAACCCTCGTCGTCGACCCGCTCGAGCGGACCGCAGACGTGCAGGAACGGCAGGGGTCCGGCGAACCCGAGCGCGGGGTGTTCGTTGCGGAAACCGGGGTGCACGACCCGCATGAACGCGTCCCCGAACGCCGCCAGGGCGATCTCCTCGTCGCGGACGAGCGCGAAGCCCGACGCGGCCGCATCGACCAGCGCGTAGAAGCCCCCGCTCCACACCAGGTCGTAGTCGACGTCACCGTGACCGGGAACGTGCGCGCGCAACCCCCGCTCGGCGACGAACGCCGGTTCCCCCTGGGCGGTGACGGACTGCACGCGGCCGGCGACGCAGTCGGCGGTGATGTGCGCGAGCCCGGCGGGTGACTCGAGCGTCAGCACGCGCGGGCCCTCGTCGGGCATCGCGACCAGGCCGGCCTGCAGGATCGCCGTGGCCGTGCACAACGTGTTCGACCCGGAGTAGGGCGGGTAGCCCATGGCCTCCATGATGATGTAGCCGGCTTCGGCCCGTGGGTCGGACGGCGGCACGACGAGATCCACCGACATCGCGGGGTCGCCGTACGGGTCGGACAGCAGCAGCCGTCGCAGTCCGTCACCGTCCGATTCGAGGTAGCGCGCCTGGGCCAGCACCGAGTCACCGGGCAGGTCGGTCACACCGCCGATCACGATACGGCTGACGTCACCGCCGGCCTGCATGTCGATGACCTCCAGCACCCGCATCCGCGGACCGAGCCCCAGGCCGGGACTAGACGGCATGGGGTGCCCCGATCGCATCCCACTTGGCGTCCGGGACGACCACGAGGTTGCCGACGAACCGCTTGGCCATGAATTCGGTCTGGGCCCGGTGGAAGGCCGACAGCGGGTAGGTGCCGTGCAGCAACGGACGGATCGTGCCGTCCTCGATCAGGCCGATCAGGCGGCGGAAGGCACCGCGCGTGCCCTGCGAGGAGCCGTGCAGCTCGAGGTGCTTGAGATACATCGTGCGCAGATCCAACGACACCACCGGTCCGGCGATGGCCCCCGAGGTGCTGTAGCGGCCCTCCGGCCGCAGGATGCGCAGCAGGTCGTTGAACATCGGTCCCGCCACCAGATCGGCGACGACGTCGATCGGTTCGCCGCCGGTCGCGTCGGCGACGGCGTCCACCAGCTCGCCCTCGTCGCGCAGGACCACCGCCTCGGCACCGACGTCCAGCAGGGCGCGCTCCTTGCCCCGGCTCGTGACGGCGTAGGGGATCGCGCCCCGGGCACGCACCAGCTGGATCAGGCCGGAGCCGACACCGCCCGACGCACCCGTGATCAGGACCCGTTCCCCCGGCCCGACCCGTGCACGGTCCAGCATGTGCTCGGCCGTGAGGTAGGCGCAGCAGAACGTGGCGAGCTCGGCGTCGGTGCGCGTGGTGTCGATCACGTGGGCGTTGGCGGCCTCGACGACGGTGTACTCCGCGTACCCACCGTCGCGACCGTGGCCGGTGTAGTCGATGTCCGCGAGACTGTCGTCGCCCTCCGGACGGTTGTAGATGCTGAAGTCCACGATGACGCGTTCACCGACGCGCTCCGCGGCGACCCCCGGTCCGACGGCGGCGACGGTGCCGACGATGTCGGTGCCCTGGATGCGGGGGAAGGTCAGCGTCGAGCGACCCCGGCGCCACGTCGACACGGACGCCGCATCGGTCTCCGTGCCGTAGGCCCCCTCCCGGACCCACACGTCGGTGTTGTTCAGCCCGCAGGCGCTGACCTCGATCAGGACCTCCCCGGCGGCGGGTTCGGGCACGGGCACGTCGTCACGCACCTCGAGCATCTCGAGTCCGCCGTGGCCGACGAGCAGGACGGCCTGCATGGTGGTGGGCGGCATCGGGACTCCTGCGGGTCGCGGCGGATCGGGGGCGGCGGATCGGCGGGAGTCTAGGGATCAGGCCCACCCCGGGAACCGTGGTCCAGCGCGCACGGTCGGGCGCGCCGCCCGGACCTCCACGCGCACGGCTCCTGGTTGCGGATCGGGACGCCGGGCGCGTCTTCTGGTACCACCTCCGTCGAGATGCGCGGTGGGAGCCGCACACCGCCCGGGAGGAACGAGCAACGATGCACATCGCCCTGACCATCAACGACCACCTGGCCCGTGCGACGACCACCTACGGCGACCGGATCGGGCTGGTCGACGAACCCGACCAGCCCGCGACGTCCCTGGGCGAGCTGACCTACACCGACCTGCGCGCCCGGGCGGACGCGCAGGCCGCCGCGCTCGACGCCGCCGGCTTCACGGTCGGCGACCGGGTCGCGATCCTGTCCCAGAACAGCGCCCGGATGATCGTCGCCCTGTTCGCCGTCCCGGGCAGCGGACGCGTGCTGGTGCCGATCAACTTCCGCCTCTCCCGGGCCGAGGTCCACTACATCCTGGAGCATTCGGGGGCCCGCTGGCTGCTGGTCGACCCGGAGCTCGAGGAGACGGTGGCGGGCCTCGTCGACGAGGTCGCCACGCTCGAACGCACGCTGGTGCTCGGCCGCGACGACGAGTTTCTCTACCTCGACGGTGTCGAGCCACTCGCCTGGGAGCGTGACGAGACCGCGACCGCCACGATCAACTACACCTCGGGCACCACGGCCCGGCCCAAAGGGGTCCAGCTCACCCACCGCTCGTTGTGGCTGAATGCGACCACCATGGGGTGGCACAGCGGCGTGACGGATCGCGACGTCTACCTGCACACGCTGCCGCTGTTCCACGTCAACGGGTGGGGCATGCCCTACGCCGTCGCGGCGATGGGGGTCAAGCAGGTGCTGCTGCGCAAGGTCGACGGCCACGAGATCCTGCGCCGCGTGCGCGAGCACGGCGTGACGCTGCTGTGCGGTGCCCCGGCGGTGGTGGCCGCCGTGCTCGACGCCGCCGCCGAACTCGACGAGGTCCCCGGCCGCGACCGGGTGCGCATCCTGGTCGCCGGTGCGCCGCCACCGACCCGCACGATCCAGCGGGTCGAGGAGGAGCTCGGCTGGGAGTTCATGCAGCTCTACGGGCTGACGGAGACCACGCCGTTGCTGACGTTCAACCGCAGCCGGCAGGAGTGGGACGAACTGAGCGCCGCGGACCGGGCCGCCAGGCTGATGCGAGCCGGCTCGGCGGCGCTGGGCGTGGAGCTCACCACGGCCGCCGACGGCCAGGTCCTGGCGCGCGGGAACCACGTGCTGGCGGGCTACTGGGAACAGCCCGACGCGACCGCGGAGGCCCTGGCGGACGGTTGGTTCCACACCGGCGACGGCGGGGTCATCGACGACGAGGGCTACCTCACCATCG
>CAYTLZ010000067.1:0-3643 GCA_964438785.1 uncultured Actinomycetota bacterium
GTGGCTGGCGGCGGCGCGCAGGAACCCCAGATCGAACGCCGCGTTGTGGGCCACGAAGACCGCCCCGTCGAGGAAGCGGAGCACGGTCGGCAGCACGCCCATCAGCGTCGGCGCGTCGCGCACCATCGCATCGGTGATGCCGGTGACGGCCGTGATCGACGGCGGGATGGCGCAGCCCGGGTGCACGAAGGTGCGCAACTCACCGAGCACTTCACCGCCGCGGACCTTCACGGCACCGATCTCCGTGATGCGGTCGGCGGTGGCCTTCAGGCCGGTCGTCTCCAGGTCGAGCACGACGAACGTGGTGTCGATCAGGGGCGTGCCAAGCGACTCGAACCCGAGTTGCCGGGCGGGGGAGGTCGGGGGGCGTGCGGACCCCGATGTCCGTGGTTGAGGTGACACGTGCCGACTCCCGTCCCGGAGCGTGACGAACGTCTGTTCGTTCACCCCACGAGGTCTACCAGAGCCGTGCGACGTGCGACGAGGTGCACCATCCGGCTGGACGGTGCACCTCGTGGTGATCGGCATCGGAATGGGCGGCCACGCCCCCCGGGTTGCGGACCGCGGTCGGTCAGGCGGCGCGACGACGACGGCGAAGCAGACGCTTGCGGTCGTGCTCGTCGGTGCCACCCCAGATGCCGTAGCTCTCACGGGTCGCCAGCGCGTGCTCGAGGCATTCGTTGCGGACCGGGCAGGCCGCACACATCGCCAGGGCGGCTTCGCGGTCGCGCTCGTCGTTGCTGAAGAACTGCTCGGGATCGGCGTCGCGACAGGCGGCATCGCGTTGCCAGCCATCGGTGGGGACGAGTTCGGACAGGGTTGCGGCGAGGGACACGGTGACTCCAGCAGAACGGTCGGATCGGGTGCCCACGTCCGTGGTGTGCACGCGGGTGTGCACGGGCAGGTGTGCCGCCCGGCGTGGTCATCGTCGATGCCACCCGTCGGGCGGGTCCCGCGCCGGTGCGCATCGTCGGTGCCGTCGGGGCGGCGTGACCGGCGGACGGTCGCGGCGTTCACCCGGGACGTGGATGACGCGGTCGCAGACCCACCGGTCCGCCACCGCGTCGTGTTGAGCCCTACTGTCGGCCACCACGGCGACGATTACCACGGACGTCCGTACGGGGTGCACCCGACGCACACCGCGCAGCGCCGGGCCGCCGGGCGCAGGTGGGGGTGTGGCGTCGCCACGCAGACGGTCACCGGGGCCGGTGACAGAGGGGACCAGGAGTGACGATGGCCGATGGGGTCGTGCGCGGTGATCGCCGTGAGGACCTGCTGAGCGCCGCTGCTCGTCGGTTCGTCGCCGACGGCATCCGGGCGACCACCATGGAGGACATCGCCCGCGACGCCGGCGCGGGCAAGGCCACGCTGTACCGCTATTTCGCGAACAAGGACGCGGTGATCGATGCCCTGCTCGAACGCGAATCCGAGCGCTTCGCGCGCGGCATCGAGCTCGCCGCCGCCCAGGTGGTCGCCGAGGTCGCCGGCGGCGTCGCGGTGGCGCGGCTCGAGGCGGCCTTCATCGCCGGCGTGCGCTTCTTCGTCGGGCATCCGCTGCTGGTCCGCGACCGCGACGAGGAGCCGGCGGTGCTGCTCCCGCGCATCACCGCCGACGGTGGCCCACTGGTGCGCCGGGGACTGACCCTGTTCGCCGGACTGATCGCCGACGGCATCGAGGCCGGTGAGCTGCGTCGGGTGGATGCGACCGCCGCGGCCGAGGTCGTCATCCGCCTGATCCTGTCCTACTTCGTCTTTCCGCCGATGCACGTGCGGGTGGAGGACCCCGTCGAGGCGTCGACGTTCGCGCACGCGCTCATCGCCGGCGGGCTGCGCAGCCGTGGAACCTGACGGGCGGGCAGCGTCGGTCCACGTCGAGGACGGATGCGTGCCCGCCCGGGCCGGCTCAGGCCCGCTGGCACCGCGGGCAGTAGGTGGTGCCGCGGCCGGCGATCACCGTGCGCTGCATGGTCGTCCCACAGCGCCGGCAGGGTAGATCGGCCTGCCCGTAGGCCTCGAGGAAGTCCGCGTACCGGCCGGACGCACCGTTGACCATCTGGTAGTCGCTGAAGGTGGTGCCCTCGCGTTCGACCGCGGCGGTCAGGATGTCCACGAGATGGCCGTGCAGCTCGTGCGCCCGGGCGCGTCCGACCCGGCGGGACGCCGGGTGGATCCGGGCACGCCACAGCGCCTCGTCGGCGTAGATGTTGCCCACGCCGGCCACGAGCCGCTGATCGAGCAGGCGGGCCTTGACCGGCGCGCGGGTGCGGGCCAACGCCGCGGCGAAGTCGTCACGGTCGAACGCCGGCGACAGCGGTTCGGGACCCAGCCGGTGCAGGGTCGGGATGCGCCCGGCGTAGTCGCCCGCAGGGACCACCGACACCCGACCGAACCGGCGCGGATCACGGAACCGCAGCGTGCGCCCGTCGTCGAGTACGAAACGGGTGCGGACGTGCGACACCCCGCCGTCGGGATCCGCGCCCTCGGGCGGTGTCGGTCCGAACGACAACGAGCCGGTCATGCCCAGGTGCAGCACCAGTTCGAGTGGGACCGCGGGTGCCATCGGACCGTCCCCGAGCGGCAGCAGCAGGAACTTGCCGCGACGCTCGACCGCATCGATCCGATGGCCCACCACCAGCTCGACGTCGGTCAGTCGCGCATGCGGGTGGGCGTCGAACCAGACGTCGTCGACCCGCCGCTCGAGCAACTCCGGTTCGAGTTGGCGGCGTACGGATTCGACCTCGGGGAGCTCCGGCACACGCGCGAGGCTAGCGACGCACCCGGTTAGGCTGGTTGTCGCGTCCACGGACGTGCGACGAGGCGACGACGAAGGCGATGGACGTGGACGGCGACGACCAGGACCGCGCCGAGCGGACCGAGGACGGGGCCACCGCCCGCCGACGGGACCGGGACGCCGATGGACGCCCCGAACAGGCCCGGCCCCGGGATCGCACCGGTCGGCCGCTGCCCTACGGCACGACCGGGGTCCCCACGACCGAGGAGCACGACCCCGACAGTGTCGAGGCCGCCCTGGAGATCGGGGCCCGGCTGTGGAACGAGCAGCGCTACTTCGAGGCTCACGAATGCCTCGAATCGGTGTGGCATGCCGCTCCCGAGGACGATCGTGACCTGTGGCAGGGGATCATCCAGGTCGCGGTGGCGGGGGTGCACGTCCAACGGGGCAACCCGGTCGGTGCGCTGGCACTGTTTCGTCGCGCGGCCGGACGTCTGCAGCGCTATCCCGACGTCCACCGTGGCCTGCAGGTCGCCTCGGTGCGTGCCCACGCCGAGGCCGCGGCCGATCGCGTCGAACGTGACGGGGTCGACGGCATCGAGTTGCCGGCCTTTCCCGCCGCCCCCGACGGAGCCTGGTTCACCGCCGACCCCGCGGCACTCGAGCCGTCGGTCACGCCGACCCCGCTGCCCGACGGTCCCGCCTGGTTGGACGCATCGCGCCGGCGCGCCGAACGCGACGACGGCGATGCGACCACCTGAGCGCCGCGGCGTCCCGGCTCCGAAACCGCTCGACCACGGCGTGACGGCCACCGTCGTGACGTCGTCCACCACCCATCTCCGCCCGATCGCCAGGAGCCCCGACCGTGTCCGACCCCGACACCGCCCCCGAGCAAGAACCGATCCCCGAGCA
>CAYTLZ010000067.1:3743-16922 GCA_964438785.1 uncultured Actinomycetota bacterium
CCCCGAGCAAGAACCGATCCCCGAGCACGAGCCGATCCCCGACGCCGACGACCGGTCGAGGGGTCTGGAGCCCGGCCACCGCTTCCGTTGCGACGGTTGTGGCAACGTGACCCGATTCGACGTCACGGTGACCGCGACGACCCGACGGTTCCACCACTTCGATCTCGGCGGCGTCGGTGCGGTCGAGGAGGAGGAGATCCTGGCCTCCACGCTCGAGGCCGTGGTCTGCCGGTGGTGCGGGCGCGAGGACGGCATCCGCGTCGAGGTGGCACCCGCGACCGGGAGCTGAGATGACCGACCACGCCGTCCCGTCGGCCGAGGCCCTGGGAGCGCTCGGCAGCGACGGGTGGGCGCAGGTCCTGCTCGCCGCCAAACGGCTCGCGGCGCAGACGGCGGAGCCGGACGCCGAACTGGCCGAGCTCGCCGCACTGCCGAGCTCCCGGCTGGTCGCCGGCCGGTCGCGTCGCCGTCTGGCCCGCCACCTCGCCGACCGGCGGCGGTGGGCCGCGCTGCGCGCCGAGCTGCCGACCGAGGCCGGGCTCGCCCCCGACCTGCGGGAACTGCTCGACCAGCCGGTTCGCGAGGACCGGCCCACCGCCGCGACCGACACCGGCGCAGCGTCCGGGAGGACGGACGACGCCATCACGTCCGCCAAGGCCCGCGCGCGCCAGGCCCGGGCGGCCCGCGACCAGTGGCAGCGTCGCGCCGAGGGAGCCGAGGCCCGCGTGGCGGCGCTGCAGCAGCAACTCGACACCCGCGAACGCGAACTCGACCAGGTCCGTGCCCAGCTGGCGGACCTCGAGGCACGACTGCAGGCCAGCGCCTCCGAGCGGGCGCGGGCCGTCGAACGTGAGGGGCGTCGCCGCGCGGGCGAACTCGAACGCCTCCGCGACGAACTCGCCGAGCTGCGCCGGGTGGACGAGGAGCGGCGGATCGAGCAGCGCCGGCATGCCGAGCGACGCGCCCAGGTCGCGGCCGAGCGACGGCGGCGGGACGAGCAGGACGAGGGAGCCGACCACGAGCAGGACGTCCGCTTCGTCGCCGGTCGGCCCAGCATCCTGCCCACGGGCGTGCAGCCGGGCACCACCGAGGCCGCACGGCTGCTGCTGCACCCCGGCCGACGCACCATCGTGGACGGCTACAACGTGACCAAGCAGCACCAGGCGGGCCTCGAGTTGGAGCAGCAGCGCAGCTGGCTGGTCACGCAGCTGGGCACGCTGGTCGCGCGGCGGCGGGCGGACGTCACCGTCGTCTTCGACGGCCAGCGTCCCGGCGGTGGCCGGCCGGTGGCCGGTGCGCGCGGTGTGCTGGTCCGTTTCACCGGCGCCGGGATCACCGCCGACGACGAGATCGTCCTGGACGTCGAGGCGACCGACGAACCGGTCACGGTCGTCACCGACGACCGTGAGCTGGCCGCGCGGGTGGCGGCCAGTGGGGCGGACGTCATCGGGACACGCTCGCTGCTCGGGGCCATCACGTGACGGCCCGACCCGATCCGCCTCGGGCTCGTGCCGGCGGGGCCCGGTGCCGGCCGTGAGAGTGCTCTGGCTGACCAACGACCTGCCGCCGCGCACCGGGGGTATCCAGCAGTTCGTCGGCAACCTGCTCGAACGCGTGCATCCGACCACCACGGTCGTCATCGGGCCGGACGCCGGTGCGGCCGGACGGGCCCATGACGCCGGCCGCACCCACCGAACGGTGCGGGCACCGGGGTCGGTCCTGCCCACGCGGGCGATCCGCGAGTTGACCGTGACGGTCGCGCGCGACCATCGACCCGAGGTTTTGGTGCTCGGTGCGAGCTGGCCGCTCGGTGAACTCGCCGGTGCGCTGCGCACCGAGCTCGGGGTGCCCGTCGTGGGGCTCACCCACGGGCTGGAGGCCGCCCTGGCGCGAGCGGGGACCGGCCGGCTGCTGCGCCGTGCGACCCGCCACCTCGATGCTGTCACGGCCATCAGCGACTGGACCTCGGAACGGCTCGCCGCCCATCTCCCCGCCGCGCCCGTGCGGATCCCCCCCGGAGTGGACGTCGACCGGTTCACGCCGGCGGTGGACGGTCGGGCGTTGCGTCGTCGCTGGGGGATCGAGCCGGATGCCCCGCTGGTCGGGTGCATCTCGCGACTCGTCGCGCGCAAGGGCCAGGATCGGCTCATCGCGAGCTGGCCGGCCGTCCACGCCCGCCACCCGGACGCCCGCCTGGTCCTCGTCGGGGAGGGCCCCGCCGAGACGCGGCTGCGGCGTATGCTGCGGGCCGGACCGGACCGGGGGATCGTGCTGGCCGGACCGGTCGCCTGGGAGGATCTGCCCGCCGCCCATGCGGCCCTGGACCTGTTCGCGATGCCGTGTCGGACGCGACTCGCCGGGTTGGACGTCGAGGGGCTCGGCATCGTCTACCTCGAGGCGCAGGCCTGTGGCGTGCCGGTGATCGCGGGTCGGTCCGGTGGTGCCCCCGAGGCCGTCGTCGATCGCGTCACCGGGACGGTGGTCGACGGTCGCGATCCGCGCGCCCTGGCCGCGGCGATCGACACCTGGCTGGCGGATCCGGCGGCCCGGGAACACGCGGGTGTCACGGGGCGGGCGTGGGCCGAGCAGCACTGGTCGTGGCCGGCGATCGCGGCGCGGTTCGCGGCGCTGCTCGACGAGGTCGTCGCCGCCCGGTGAGCCCGCCGCCCGGTGGGTCCGTCGCTTCAGTCCATCGGCTCGGTGCGTTCCAGGGTGACGATCACCGGCAGCCGATCCGACCATGGCACGCGCGGCAGCGCGAGGCCGGTGCGTCGCAGCTCCGGGGAGAGCAGGACGTGTTCGTCGCGGCGCTCCGGCTCTCCGGCCGGCACGGTGCGGGTGCCCTCGGGCAGGGCGTCGTCGAGCAGGCTCGTGAACGTGCCGAGCTCGGGGGAGGCCTCGTCGGCGCGCAGGTCGGCCAGAACCAGGGTGGCGACCTGCCGTTCCCGGAGCAGTGCGACCGTGCCCGCCACGGCGCGCGCCTGGGTCAGCCGGGTGTCCCCCTGATCCTCGTGGTCGGAGAGCCGGGCACCGATGAGCCCGAGCGGGGTGTCGTCCGGCCAGTTCACCACGGCGGCCAGGGATCCCCGACGCTGCGGGTCGTCGCCGGCGGGCAGCTGCTCACGGGCGATCTCGGTCACCTCCAGTCGGGTCAGCAGCGCCAGCCCGGACACCTCGTCGGCGGCCGGCGCGAACAGCACCGTCGGGAAGCCGAGTTCCGCCGCGATCAGCTGGAGGCCGTCGTGCCCTCCGGCGACCAGCCGACCACGGTCCACCTCGGTCAGCACGACCACGTCGAGGTCCAGGTCCGCCAGGAACCGCCCCTGGGCCGGGGCCGCCAGCCGTCCCCGTGGATCGAAGCCGGAGCCGACATTGACCAGGGCGACGCGCAACTCGTCCGCCGGGGGGACGGCCCTGTCGACGACGTCCGGCTGTGGGTTGAGCACGCCGATGCCCGCGGTGATCAGTCCGGCGGCGGTGACGGTGCCCACCAGGCGGCGCACGTCGATCCGCGGCCGGGCGAGCGCGGTCGGACCGACGCGGATCAGGGCGACGGCGATCACACTGCCCACCAGGCCGACGAGCGCGTGGACGGCGAGGTTGCCGACCAGCAGATCGCGTTCGTCGGTCAGGTCGTAGAGGCCGATGGCCAGCAGGGCGACCACCAGGGCCCCGCTCGGGATGAGGGCACGTCGGCGGGCGTCCGGTCCCGTGGGTTCCGGCTCCGGGGCGCTGACCAGCAACGCGACGCCGAGTGCGACCCCGGTCTGACCGAGCACCACCGACCAGCCCAGTCCGTCCGAGGCGGCGAGGACCGCCGCGGGCAGTCCCAGCCCGACCACGGCGAGGGTCGGCACCCGGGGCAGTCGCGGGCGCAGTCCCACGACCACGGCTGCACCGAGGTGGATGGCCACCACGGCCATCGCCGCGGTGTCCGCGGACCACCCCGTGGCCACACTCGTGCGTCCCGGGACGGCGCTGACGGCCGGGACCAGGACCAGCAGCGGCGTCAGCGACCACCAGGGCCAGGCGGCCGGCGGGCGGGTCGGGCTGTCCGGCGTCGGTGCGCCCGCCGCGAGCGCCCACGCCCGCCAGATCCGTGCGACGGTGACGCCCGCGCCGGTGATCACGACCACCGAGGCGAGGGTGGTCCAGCCGGTCGGGGCCCAGATCAGGCCGCGGGTCCCGGTCGCGGTGTGCACGATGACGGCCCCCAGCACACCCGCGGCGATTCCGAGACGTACCCGACGTGGTTGCGGGGACCGGACCGCCAGGCCGACCAGCGCGACGAGTCCGGCGGCGACACCGAGCCCGACGACCACGAGCTGGCCGGTGTCCCCGGTCGGTCCGCCGACCATCGCCGCCCGGGCGGCGAGCAGTACCACGGCACCCAGTGCGAACCGGTGCCGCGTGAGGCGTGTCGGCAACGGCAGCAACGCGACCAGGGCGGCGGCGACGGCCAGCGACGTCGTGATCAGGACCGAACGCCCGGCCGAGGCCGGACCCGGCCCCAGGGCGGGAGCCGCGATGGTCGGGAACCACAGCCGGACGAGGTCGATCCAGACGAGGGTGAGCAGCGCCGCCGCCAGCAGCTCGAGGGTCGGGAGACGGTCGGGCGCGCTCCGGGGGGTGACGGTCCGCAGGACCGTGCCACCCTCCCCTTGCACCGTCACACACGCCTCCGTCGTCGGCATCCGGGGGATGATAGGCGTGGCCGCTACGGTGACCGCACTGGCGGGGCGCAGGGGCCGTCCCCACCCGGAAGGTGAGTCGTTGGACGCCGTGATCAGCCTGCCCGGGGCGGAACCGTGGTCGGCGGCGGGGCGCGGTCGACGGGCCCGCACGGCGGTGGTGGTGCTGCACGGCTTCACCGCCAATCCGACCGGGACCCGGCCGCTCGGGCAGCGGCTGGCCGCGGCCGGCTACCGGGTCGAGGTGCCCTGCCTGCCCGGACACGGCACGACGCCGCGGGATCTCGCCACGACCCGGTATGCCGACTGGTACGCCGCCGCCGCACGGCTGGTGGCCCACCTCGCCGCGACGGCCGATGCGGTGGTCGTGATCGGCCACTCGATGGGTGGGACGATCGCCCTGGACCTCGCGGCCCGCCAGCCGACCACGGTGCGGGCGGTGGTGACGATCAACCCCCAGATCCTGGACCGGTCCGGGCTGCTCGCGGCGGTGGCCCCGGTGGTGTCGCGTGTGGTGCCCTACCTGCCCCGCGCGTTGGCGGGCCTGCCGACCGACGACCTCGTGCGTAGCGACGTGGAGGAGCACGCCTACGGCGTCATCGCCTCCCGGGCGGCACAGTCCCTGTTGGCCGAACTGCCGCGCATCCGGGCGCAGCTGCTCGACGTGACCCAGCCGTTGCTGGTGGTGCGGTCGCGGGTCGACCACACGGTGGATCCGGCCAATGCCCGCGCCGTGATGGAGCTGGTCGGCTCACCGGATCTGGACGAGTTCGTGTGCGAGCGGTCGTACCATGTGCCGCTGCTCGACCACGATGCCCGGGCGGTCGAGGAGCGGATCCTCGCTTTTCTCGCCGGGCCCGCGCGCCGGGGAGTGCCGGTGGCCGACGACGTCCGGGGCGGTGGATGATGGATCTGCACGTCGACGATGCCGGGTTCGTGCGGGCACCGGCACCGCTGGTCTACCGCCGACTCACCGACATCCGCCGATGGCCGACCTGGTGGCCGGGCTGTCGCATCCTGGATCGTGGTGTGCCCGGCGAGGAGCGGTTCCTCGTCGAGTTGACCCCGGGGATCGGCCGCCGGCTGCGGGTCGCCGCCACACCGGGTGACTGGCGCCACGAGCACGGCTTCGGGCTGACGCTGACCGGCGATCTCGACGGGCGGGCCGAGTTCTGGCTCGAACACCTGCCCGCGGGCACGGTCGTCCACCATCTGCTGGTCGCCCGCACGCCCCGGTCCCGGCCCCAGACGGTGCTCCGGGACCATCGCCGGGCGATCCGTCGGGGGCTGTGGGGGCTCAAGGACGCGTTGCAACTCGAGGCCCGGACCTCCGCGGGGTTGCAACCGTGAACTGTCCGACGTGCGGTGCCCGGAACCCGGATGCGGCCTCGTGGTGCACCCAGTGCTTCGTCACCCTGGACACGTCGACCGCCCCGTCCGACGATGCCGTGGTGCCCGGCCCGTCCGTCGGGTCCGACGATGCCGTGGTGCCCGGCCCGTCCGTCGGGTCCGACGATGCCGCCGTGGCCGGGTCGCACGTGACGCCCGCCCGGGCCGGCGACGTCCGCGTGACGGGCGAGCTCGTCGAGTGGCGCTGTCAGCGCTGTGACGGCTGGAACGTCCTCGAGTCGGCGGTGTGTGCCGCGTGTGGGGCACCGCGGGAGGGCTTCGCGACCGGCACCCCGAGCACGGAGGCCACGGTTCCCCTCGCCACGGCCCGGTTCGCCTCGGTCGTCCTGCCGGGGCTCGGGCACCTGCTCCGGGGCGCGGTGGGCAGCGGCCTCGCCCGGATGCTGCTGTTCGTGCTGTGGGTCGCGGGTGGGCTGAGCCTGGTCGGGGGCGCGCCCCTGGGTGGTGCGGCGCTCATCCTCGGTGCGGTGGTGCTGTGGGCGACGACCCTGATCGACGTCGAGCGGCTGGTCGCCGGGCAGCGCGAGCTGCTCGGTGCGCGTGGGCTGGGAGCACTGGTGGCGGCCGTCACGGTGCTGCTCGTGCTGGGCATCGGGCTGCGGGTGGCCGGGGCCTGACCCCGCCGAGTGCCCGGTCCCCGGCCCCGGACGGTCGGCCGCTGGCGGATCGGCGACGGATTCCCCACGCTGTCCGGGCGGCCCCCCGGTCACCGACGTGGCGTCGCGGGGGACCGTCGACGACTGACGGAGGAGTCACCATGCGCCCCACGGTGCACAGGCAGCACATGACACACCGGTCGCGCCCACGGGCGGCGGTCGCCCTGGGCGCATCGCTCGCCCTCGTCCTCGGTGTCCATGGCGGCCTCGCCGCCCAGCCCGAGCCCGACATCGACACGGCCTGTCGGGATGACGCCCAGCGCGGCGAGCACTTCGGGGACGTCGACCGCAGCGACACCCACGCCGGTGCGATCGACTGTCTGTGGGTCTACGGCATCGTCCAGGGTGTCGGTGGCGGTGACGGCTTCACCTTCAATCCCGGCGACGAGGTGACGCGCGAGCAGATGGCGTCGTTCACGGCGAACATGCTGCGTGCACTCCCGGATCGGGTCCACCAGCTGCCCGATGCCGACCAGCCGGTGTTCGAGGACGCGGATCTGATCAGTTCGGCCCACCGGTCCAACGTGGCGACGCTGGTCGAGGCCGGGGTCGTCACCGGCTACGACGACGACACCTTCCGACCGGCGCGTTCCATCGATCGCGCACAGATGGCCACGTTCATCGCCCGGGCGCTCGAGACGGTGCTCGACGCCGAGCTGCCGCGGGACGCGGGCGGCTTCGGCGACGTCGACGGGGTGCACGCCGTCAACATCGAGAAGCTCACCGCCATCGGCGTGGTCCAGGGCATCGATGCCGACCGCTACGGCCCGACACAGGTGACGACGCGGGCCCAGATGGCGTCCTTCGTGGCCCGGGCACTCGACCACCTCGCGGTCGAGGACGTCTTCGTCCCCGGGTCCTTCGGGGTGAGTGAGGACGGTGCCCGTCAGGTGCTGACCGAGGTCGAGATCGGTGCGCACGACGGCTTCGACCGCACCTCCATCACCACCGGGGGCGACGACCGGGAGCCCGGCTGGCAGGTCCGTTACGTCGATGACCCCGTGGCCCACGGCAGCGGCGCACCGGTCGACGTCGAGGGTGACGCGGTCCTGCGGGTCGTGGTGACCGGCACCGCGCCACCGACCGAACTCGACGATCCGGACGACGCCTTCGACGGCGAGACGCTGCGGCTCGAGGGTGAGTCGATCGTGGAGATCGTCGACGTCGGGTGGTTCGAGGGACAGCACCTGCTGTTCGTCGGCACGACCGGTCTGCACGCCTTCGACGTCGAGCGCCTGCCCGACCGGTTCGGCATCTACCTCGACGTCAGCCACGGGTCGTGAGCCCGGGCGTGCGATCGGACACGGGATGGCGGACCTCGACCGCGGACCGGGCGGTGTGACCGCTAGCCTCCGGACTTCGCCCAGCCCGCGCCAGGGGAGTCGACGCTGACCCGCGTCCTGCTGTTCACCGGCAAGGGCGGCGTCGGAAAGACGTCGCTCGCGTCCGCCACCGCCATCCGCGCGGCGGCGGACGGCGCGCGCGTGCTCGTCACCTCCACGGACGCCGCCCATTCGCTGGCCGATGCGCTGGACGTGCCGCTGGGCGATCGGCCGACGTCGATCGACCTCGGGGTCTGGTCCGACGCCGGGGGGGCGCTCGAGGCGCAGCAGATCGACGCCCAGGACCGACTCGAACGCCACTGGGGTGAGGTCCGCGACTATCTCAGCGCACTGCTGTCGTGGGGCGGTCTCGGTGAGCTGGCCGCCGAGGAGCTCATGCTCTTCCCGGGTCTCGACGAACTGTTCGCCCTGATCGACCTGCGCCGGCAGGCCGCCTCGGGCAACTACGACCTCGTCGTCGTCGACTGTGCGCCGACCGCGGAGACGCTCAAGCTGCTGGCGCTGCCCGACGCGCTGCGCTTCTACGCCGATCGCATGCTCGGTCCCGGCCGCCGGCTGGTCCGGGGGGTGAGTGCCCTCGCCCTGCCCCGGGGACCGGCCGGCACCACCCTGCCGCTGCCCGACGACGGCGTGTTCGCCTCCGTCGGGCGTGTCCACGAGGAGCTCGCCGGCGTTCACGAGCTGCTCACGGACACCTCCCGGTGCAGCGTGCGGCTGGTGGTGAACCCGGAGCGGCTCGTGCTGGCCGAGGCCCGGCGCAGCGCGACCACCCTGTCGCTGTTCGGGTACGCGGTCGATGCCGTGCTGGTGAACCGCGTCCTGCCCGACACGGTCACCGACCCGTTCCTGACGACCTGGCGCGCGCAGCAGCGCGCGCACCTCGAGCAGGCCGAGATCGCGTTCGCCCCGGTCCCGTTGCTGCCGGCACCCCTGCTCGCGCTGGAACCGATCGGCATCGCCGGACTCCACGGGCTCGCCGGTGCGCTCTACGGCGACCGGGCGCCGTCGGCCCGGCTGCACCACAGCGAGCCCATGGCCATCACGGCGACCGACGAGGGGCATCTGCTGCGCATCGCCCTACCGTTCGCGACCGACGACGATCTCGACCTGCACCGGCGCAACGGCGAACTGCACCTGAAAGTCGCCGGGGTGCGCCGCAACCTCGCGCTGCCGGCCGCGCTGCGGCGCTGCACCGTCAGTGGTGCACGTCTGCACGACGGGTGGCTCGAGGTGCGGTTCGCGGCTCCCGTCCCGGCGGGGCAACGGTGAGCGACGACGCCCGGCCCTGGTGGGCCTCGGCCGAAGCCGGACGGCCCGTGACCGATGATCCCGTCGAAGCGCACCGTGCCGCCCGACGGGGCTCGGCGACGGGCACTGGTGCCCCGCCGCGGTCGGACGGGCACGGTGGGTCCGACGCCCCGGGTGGGGCGCAGGGGTCGCACGGATCGGGCGCGGCGGGTGGGGCGCACGCCGGGGAGCCGGCGAGCCATGCCGATGCCATCTGCGGGGTGTGCCCGATCTGCGTGCTGGCCCGCACGCTCGGCGACACGCACCCGGAGCTGCTCGGCCATCTGACCGAGGCGGCCCGGCACCTTGCCGCGGCTGCGCGCACCATGCTCGACCCGTCCACGCCGCCCGATCCGGGGCCCGAGGGCGTCCAACGCATCGACCTGGACTGATCCGGGGCCACACCCCGGCGGCCATCCGTCCGGCAGCGGACCGGACCCTCGCAAGGAGTCGCATCACCGTGGACGACGCACACGCACTGGGCATCGACATCGGTGGCACCCAGCTGCGCACGGCACTGATCGACCGGCGGGGTGTCGTCCTGAACCGGGAACGGCATCCGACGCCCGCGGACGATCCCGACCGCCTGATCGGTGCGTTGGGGCGCGTGCTGAGCCGCCTGCCGACCCATCTGCCGGTCGGCATCGGTATCGCCGGCCTGGTCACACCTTCGGGCATCGTGCGCTACGGCCCCAACATCGGGGTCCGCGAACTGCCGCTGGCCGAGGAACTGCAGCATCGCACCGGCCACCACGTGGTCGTGGCCAACGACGCCTCGGTCGCCGCCTTCGGTGAACAGCGGGTCGGGGCCGGAGCCGGCGCGCAGGACGTCCTGCTGGTGACGATCGGCACCGGTGTCGGCGGTGGCGTGGTGCTCGGCGGCCAACTCGTGCTCGGCACCAACGGCTTCGCCGGGGAGATCGGCCACGTGCTGGTCGCGCGCGATGGTCGCCGGTGCCCGTGCGGTAACAACGGCTGTGTCGAGGCCTACGCGTCCGGCAGCGCGATCGGCGCGATCGCCCAGGAGCGGCTCGCCGAGGGCGCGCGTTCGGTACTGCACGAGGCGCAGGACCTGGCGGGACCGGATGTCTCCCGTGCGGCCGCGGCCGGTGACGAGTTGGCCCGGTCGGTGCTCACGGACGCCGGCGGCTGGCTCGGGGTCGCCCTGGCGTCGCTCGTGAACGTGCTCGATCCCCAGCTCGTGCTGATCGGCGGCGGGGCCGCCGAGGCCGTCGCCCCGTGGCTGCTGCCCGCCGCGGAGGCGCAGATGCGCGAGCTGATGCTCGGTGGGACGCACCGCACGCCGCCGGCCATCGAACTCGCGGCGCTGGGCGACGACGCCGGCGTGGTCGGGGCCGCGCTGTTGGCCGCCGACAGCGTGTCGTCGTCGGTGCCGGACAGCGTGCTCACGCCCGACCTGCCCGCATCCGACCCGTCCGCATCCGACCCGCCAGCGCCCGACCTGCCCGCATCCGACCCGTCCGCGCCGACCGACCGAGGCTGACCGCTGTGCCCGACGAGATGACGTTCCCCCGCCAGCACGCCCGGACCCGCCGGTTCTCGCTCGGGATCCCGCGGGCGTTCACCCCGGTGGTCGGGCCCGACGGGCCCGTCGTGCTGTTCCTGCGCACCGATGCGGGCGACGACCCGGTCACCCACCTGTGGCGACACGATCCTGCGACCGGCGAGACGACCAGGATCGTCGATGCCCGCGTCCTGGGCGGTGACGAGCAGGACCTGCCGCCCGCCGAGCGGGCCCGTCGCGAACGGGCCCGGGAGCAGGCCGGTGGCATCGTCGCCTACGCCACGGACACGGCCGCGACGATGGCCGCGTTCGCGCTCGCCGGCCGGCTCCACAGCGTCGAGGTGGCGACGGGCCGGACCGCGGTGCACCCGACCGCCGGGCCCGCCTTCGACCCGCGCCCGTCACCAGACGGCCGCCACATCGCCTACCACGCCGCCGACGGCCTGCACGTCATCGACCTCGACGACGGTCCGGCGTCGCCGGGCAGCACCCGGGTGCTCGCCAGCGAGGACGGCGTGGCCTGGGGCCGCGCCGAGTTCATCGCCGCCGAGGAGATGGGTCGCGCACGCGGGTGCTGGTGGTCCGCAGACGGCACGCGCCTCGCGGTCGCCCGCGTCGACGAACGCGATGTGCCGCTGTGGACGATCGCCGACCCGGCCAAGCCGTGGACACCGGCGGTCGAGCACCGCTACCCGGCCGCCGGGACGACCAACGCCGAGGTGTCGCTGTTCGTCGTCGACGTCGCGACCGGCGCACGCACCGAGGTGGTCTGGGACCGGACACGCGACGAGTACCTCGGTCACGTCGGCTGGGGGGACGGGCCGCTCACCCTGCTGGTGCAGCCCCGCCACCAGCGCACGGCGCGGGTGCTGACAGCGGATGCGGACACGGGATCCACGACCGAGGTGCGCAGCTGGTCGGACGAGGCCTGGGTGGAGCTGGTGCCGGGCAGCCCGGCGTGGCTCGACGAGCGTCTCATCACCGTCGAGGATCGGGCGGACCGCGGTCCCGGCGGCACGCGGACGCTGTGCGTCGACGGCGAGCCCCACTCGCCGGTCGGCCTGCAGGTGCGTGAGGTGCTGTGGGTCGAATCCGCATCCTGGTCGGAGCCCGGGAACGGGGTCGTCTGGTTCCTGGCCAGTCCGGTGGACGACCCGACCCGGATCGACACCTACCGCATCGGCGTCGGCGCGGACGACTCGTGCTACTCGTACACGGCCGACGACCAACGTGAGCCGGGCATCCGGCGGGAGGTGCATGCAGACCCCTCTGGCCCAGGAACACTGTGGATCGAGATCGGCTCGACCATCGCCGCCGCCCGCCCGCTGGTGCAGAGCGTCTGGATGCCCGCTGATCCCACCGGGGCCGATCCCGAGGAGTACCGCCACGACCTCGAGGTGGTCGCGGCGACCCCGGTGCTCACCGCCGCGCCGCGGATGCTGACGCTGGGGGAGCGCGGCCTTCGCGCGGCGCTGCTCCTGCCGAGCGACGACGACGGCACCTCGCCCTTGCCGGTCCTGCTCGACCCCTACGGCGGGCCGCATGCGCAACGGGTGTTGTCGGCACAGGGCGCGTTTCTGACCTCGCAGTGGCTCGCCGATCAGGGCTTCGCCGTGCTCGTCACCGACGGGCGGGGGTCACCCGGCCGAGGCCCGGTGTGGGAACGTGCGGTGCACCACGACCTCGCGACCGCGGTGCTCGACGATCAGATCGATGCGTTGCATGCCGCCGCCGCGATCGAGCCACGCCTGGACCTCGACCGGGTCGCGCTGCGCGGCTGGTCGTTCGGCGGCTACCTCGCCGCCCTGGCCGTCCTGCGTCGCCCGGACGTCTTCCGCGCCGGGATCGCGGGTGCGCCCGTCACCGACTGGCGGCTGTACGACACGCACTACACCGAGCGCTACCTCGGCCACCCCGACGTCGCGCCCGAGGCGTACGACGTCTCCAGTCTGATCGACGCCGACGGCAACCTGCTGCATGCCGCGGCCTGGGACGCCGACGACCCGCCGCGACTGCTGCTCATCCACGGGCTGGCCGACGACAATGTCGTCGCCGCCCACGCGCTGCGGCTGTCCTCGGCGCTGCTGGCCGACGGGCGACCGCACACGTTCCTGCCGCTGTCGGGCGTCACCCACATGACGCCGCAGGAGATCGTCGCCGAACGGCTCCTGGACCTGCAGGTCGGGTTCCTGCACGCCGCCTTCGGTGGCCGCTAGTAGCGGCCACCGCCGCCCCGGCCGGGATCGTCGCCCCGCTCCTGTGCGCGC
>CAYTLZ010000068.1:0-2156 GCA_964438785.1 uncultured Actinomycetota bacterium
TCGACACCACCTCGCTGGGCCTGTCGACGCAGCTGTACCTCGACATCGCCGATCAGCTCGGATCCGACGCCTGAGGCGACCGCGACCGCTCCACCACGGCGCGCACACCCGGACCGGCCGCCCGCCGCGGGCGGCGTCTCACCCACAGCGACCTCGCGTCGGAGCGTCTACCGTTGCCGTCACCGCGGAGACGCGCACGCGGTTGACGGTGCCCCGTCGGGCATCCGATGTCAGGGGGAAGCCGTGGAAGCAGTGCAGACGTTCCTGACGGTGATCGGCTACGGACTCGGCGTCGCCGTCCTGCTGCTGATCCTGTGGCTGGTCTACCGCCGCCGCTACCGCCGCATCGGCCCGGACGAGGCGCTGATCGTCTACGGCCGCCGCGCCCGCAAGGACCGCGACGGATTCCGCGTGATCGTCGGTGGCGGCACGTTCGTGACCCCCTTCATCGAGGAGGCGGACACCTTCCCGCTGCACGCGATGCAGCTCGACGTGCAGCTGCGCGGCGTGCTCGCCGGTGACCAGCGCACGCCGATCAACGTCAACGGCACCGCCACGGTGAAGGTCCCCGTCACGCCGGCGGAACGCGAGACCGACTTCCCGACCGTGCGCATGGCCGCGTCCAATTTCCTCGGCATGTCCGTCGCGGAGATCCAGGACGCGTTGACCAAGGTCGTGTCCGGTCACCTGCGCACCATCGTCGCGGGCCTGAGCGTCGTCGACCTCTACACCGACCAGGCCCGCTTCACCGAGGACCTCAAGACCAAGGCGGCCGACGAGCTGCAGAGCCTCGGCTACGCGTTCCTGTCGTTCGTGTTCGAGTCGATCACCGACGAGAACGGCTACCTCGACGCCCTGGGTGTCCCGGAGATCGAACGCGCCCGCCGTGACGCACGTATCTCCCAGGCGAACAACGACCGGGACGCCTCCCTGCAGGAGGAGGACGCCCGGCTCGAGAAGGAGCGCCGGCGGCTGTCGGTCGAGGCCGAGGTCGCGGGCTCCGAGCGCGAGCTCAGCCTGCGCAAGGCCTCCATCAAGGAGGAGGTCGACGTCGCCAACGCACGGGCCCTGAAGGCCGGCGAGATGGAGACCAAGGTCCAGGACATCCAGATCGCGGAACGCGAAGCCGAGCGCCAGCGCCGTGAGCTCGATGCCACCGTGCGTGAACGCGCCGAGGCCGACAAGTTCGCCCAGGAACGTCGCGCCGAGGCCGAACGCTTCCAGGCCGAGCAGGAGGCGGAGGCGTCCAAGATCCGTCGTGCCCGGGCCGCCGAGGCGATCGAGCTCGAGGCCCGCGCCGAGGCAGCACGTCTGCGCGAGACCGGTGAGGCCGAGGCGTCCGCCATCCTCGCCCGTGGTGAGGCCGAGGCGACCGCCCGGCGCAAGCTCGCCGAGGCGTTGGCCGCCTACACCGAGGGCGGGTTGTCGCTGGAGGCGCTCAAGGTCCTGCCCGACGTCGTCGCGGCCGCGTCCGAGCCGCTGTCGCGCGCCGGGAAGACCACCATCATCTCCAACGGCTCGCAGGCCGGCACCGGCGTGTCCAAGCTGACCGGTGACGTCACCGAGGCGTTGTCCTCGACCGTCCCGATCGTCAAGGACCTGTCCGGTGTGGACCTCGCCGCCCTGCTGCGCGGTCTGACCGGTCAGGGCGACATCGACGGTGACTTCGACGAGGAAGACTGAGCGCCATGCCCGTCGAGCAGGTCGTCTCGTTGCTCGACCGTTGGCGGACGGCCGACGGGATGTTCGCCCGCGGCCGCGTGCTGACCGAGGCGGTCCGCCTGCTGCGCGAGCTCACGCCCGACGAGCGCCGGACGCTGGCGCGCGCACTCGCCGAGCGCGGCTCGCCGGAGCTCGCAGCACAGTTCGAGGGGAGCTTCGGTGGGTCGCTGGAGGCCGACCAGGTCCGGGACATCGCGAACCAGCTGCTGTACATGGACGACGACGACCTGGCCGCCCTGGTCGACGATCTGCGCGATCCGGACGCGCGGCGCGAGCTCGCCGTCGACGCGGTCGACCGGGCGTTCGCCGTGGACGGCGGGGTCGCGCTGGCCGACGGCCCGACCGTGCCGCCACCGGGCGGGACCGACACGCCGGGCGGTCCCCCGCCGCCGCCCGGCACGCACGAGCAGCAGGGCACGCACGAGCAGCAGGGC
>CAYTLZ010000068.1:2256-16891 GCA_964438785.1 uncultured Actinomycetota bacterium
GGCACGCACGAGCAGCAGGGCACGCACGAGCAGCAGGGCTCGGCCACCGCGAGCGACGAGCTCGAGGCCGCCGCGGCCGCGGCCCGGGACACCCGCGACGCCCAGCGGGCCCGGCTGCAGGAACTCGCGGACGCCGATGACGATCTCGACCTCGACGACCTCACCCTCGCCGATGGGGAGCTCGGTGACCTCGAACTCGGCAGTACGGAGCTCGGTGCGGTGGCGCTCGGCGGGGTGGCGCTCGGTTCGGCGGATCTCGTCGAGCCGGACCTGGTGGGCGTCGACCTCGCCGGCACCGCGACGGGCGCCGACGATCGCACGGATGGCGATCGCACCGACGGCGACGGCGGCCCGGCGGCACCGGACCACCCCGACGATCCCGGCCCGGGCGAGCCCCCGGAACCGGCCGACGATCAGGCCCCGGGCGGGCCCGCGGACCCGCCCGGCGCACCGGTCCCGGGCGAACCCGCACCGGCCACGTCGGGCGACGGCGCCCCGGACGCGGCCGACCCCGCCACCGCGACGAGCGACGCGCTGCTCGGCCGGCTCGGTGCGACCACCCAGGCCCTGCCCCGCCTCAAGCTCCTCGACGACACCCGACTCGACGAGCTGGACGGATCCGGTGCGCTCGCGGTGCTGGACGCGTTCCCCGACGGCTGGCAGCGCCGACGGGCCGCCCTGCGGCTGATCGAGGCCGGCCTGCTCGCCGACGTGACGGCTGACGACCTCGTCCCCCGCTTCGCGCGCACCGGGGACGCCACGTTCGTCGTGGGGGGACTGATCGATGCCGGCCACCTCGATGCCGCCTCACTCGAGGGCCTGCTGCCGGCCACCACCGTGACCCGACTCCGCCACCGCCAGGAGGGCTGACGCCATGGACCTGTCGCTGCTGGGGCTGGTCGCCGCGTCCGGCTGGGCGTCCGGGATCAACCTGTACGCGGTGGTCGGGCTGCTCGGGCTCTTCGGACGCACCGGGCTCGGTGAGGTCCCCGACGTCCTGATGCGCACCGATGTGATCGCGGTGGCCCTCGGGTTGTTCGCGCTCGAGTTCGTGGCCGACAAGATCCCGTGGTTCGACTCGTTCTGGGACGTGGCCCACAGCGTCGTCCGGCCGCTCGGTGCGGCCGCACTCGGCGCGGTGCTGGCCGGGGACGTCGACTCGGTGCCGCAGGCGTTCGCGGCGCTGGGTTCCGGCGGGCTGGCCGCCGCCGCCCACGCCGCCAAGGCCACGACCCGGCTGGCGATCAACACCTCGCCGGAACCGGCGACCAACATCGGCGCGAGCCTGGTCGAGGACGGGCTGGTGCTCGGGGTGATCTGGTTCGCGGTGACCAACCCGGTGCTGGCGCTCGTGCTGGTGGCCGTCCTGCTCGTCGCCGGGACCGCACTGATCATCGCGCTGATCGGTGCCGCCCGGCGGGCCTGGCGTGCCCGGCGGGACCGTCGGCACCGACGGGGTGTCCCCAGCGGCTGAGCGGGGCACGTGAGGCGGTCCCGCGACGACCCCGGCGACGAACCGGCGGCGAGGGCGGCACCGGTTCGCTCGGTCAGGGATCCCGAGGTGAGCGCGACCACCGGCATGTTCGGTCGTGACGGTGCCGCGGTCGCCCACGACCTCGGCGCCGTCCTGCTCGTCCCCGCCGGTATGGCCGTGCTCACGGTGCCCGTCGCGGTGATCGCCGGCGACACCCACGCCGTGGGCCTGCTGCTCGCCACCGCCGCGGTGGCGACCGCGACCGGTGCCGCCCTGCTCCACCACTACGACCACGTCCGTGCCGTGCACCGCTGGCCTGCGGTCGAGGTCATCGCGCTCGGTTGGCTGGTGACGGCCCTGGTCACCGCCGGCGTGCTGCTCGGGCTCGGGCTCACCGCGCCCGCCGACACCGCCGACACCACCTTCGCCACGCCGCTGAATGCGCTCGTGGAGGGGATGTCGGGCATCACCAGCACCGGCATCAGCATGGTCGGGGGGCAGGAGGCCGAGCTGACCGCGACCGCCCAGTGGTGGCGGTCGCTGTCGCAGTGGGTCGGCGGGATCGGCATGGTGGTCTTCGCGCTCGGCCTGACGACCTCGGCGACCGGGATGCGCACGCTCTACGAGGCCGAGGGCCGTCATCCCGACCTGCCCGGCGGCATGTCGGGCACGGTCCGCGGCACCGCCGCGCTCTACGCCGCGATGACCGGACTCGCCGTCGCCGCGCTGGCGGTCACCGAGCACACCGCCTGGGAGGCGCTCAACCACGGCCTGACCGCGGTCTCCACCGGCGGGTTCACGATCACCGGTGACAGCATGGCGGGCTACGGCACCACGACCCAGGCCGTCGTCCTGGTCGTGATGAGCATCGGCGCGGTCAGCTTCGTCGTCCACCACATCCTGCTCGTGCAGCGACGTCCGGCGCACGCCTGGCGGCTGACCCCGCTGCGCGCCCAGGTCGCGGTGCTCGTGGGTGGCGCGGTGCTGCTGCTCGCCCTGCGCGCGGCGACCGACACGGATCGCCCCGCCTTCGACATCGTGTTCCAGTGGGCGAGCGCCGCCGGGACCGCCGGGTTCAGCACCGTCGACGACCTGGCGGGGTGGCCGGTGGTCCTGTTCGTGCCGCTGGTCGCCATCATGTTCGTCGGTGCGTCCAGCGGCTCGACCGGTGGGGGCTGGAAACTCGATCGGCTCATCTGGCTGTTGAAGGCGCTCCGACGACGACTCACGGGCGAGGGGCCGTTGCACTGGGACGGTGGCGAGGTGCGCCGCGACGCGGCGGACACGCTGGTCGGTCATGCGGGCACGCTGGGTGCCCTGTGGCTGCTGACCTGGCTGGTCGGGACCGGGCTGCTGCTGGCGGTGACCGAGGCACCCGTCCACCTCGTGCTGTTCGACACGGCCTCGACGCTCGGCAACGTCGGGCTGAGCGCCGGCGTCGTCGATGCGGATCTCGACGGCTCCGCCAAGGTGGTCCTGACGGCGCTGATGTACCTCGGCCGGCTGGAACTGCTCACCGCACTGCTGCTCGCGACCCAGTCCGAGGCGGCCGAGACGACCGGGGCCTGAACCGGTCGGGCCTGCACTGCCGACGCGTGGACCGCGACGAGGGGGACGTGTCCCCGCAACGGTCGGCTCAGGCGTCGACGGGCTCGACCCCGAGCTCACCCATCAGACCGCGCACCCGCTGTTCGATCTCGTCGCGGATCGGGCGCACCGACTCGACGCCCTTGCCGGCCGGGTCCTCGAGTTCCCAGTCGAGGTAGCGCTTCCCGGGCAGGACCGGGCAGGCGTCGCCACATCCCATCGTGATGATGACGTCCGCGACGCCGACGGTCTCGTCGGTCCAGGGCTTGGGGTACTCGGCCGCGATGTCGATGCCCTTCTCCGCCATCGCCTCGACGGCGGAGGGGTTGATCGACTCGCCGGGTGCGGACCCGGCTGACATGACCTGCACACCGTCGCCGCCGAGGTGGCGCAGGAAGCCGGCGGCCATCTGCGAGCGCCCGGCGTTGTGGACACACAGGAAGAGCACACTGGGGGTATCGGACACGGTCAGACCTTCCGTCCTGGCGATGGCATCGAGTCGTTCCCCGGCGAAGCGTTCGCCGAGCAGGCTGAGGTAGTCGTGGTACTTCGCCCCGGTGGCGAGCCTGCTCACCGAGTCGTCGAGGTAGCGCTGGATCGTCTCCAGACCGAACGTGCCGTCGAAGCGCTTGTGCAGCCGGACGGCGGCCTCCCTGAGCGCGTGCTGCTGGGCGAGCGACAGGCCGCGGATGACGGCGGACGGCTCGGTACGGGTGGTGGTCATGATCGGTCTCCCTCGATGGATTCCTCGGACGGCCCGGCCTGGTGGGCATGGGGCCGGTGTCCGTTGGTGCTGTCGGTCGGCGGCGACGCCGACTGGGGCACGACGACGGCCTCGGCCTGGGCCGGTGCCGGGGCGAACAGGTAGGCGACCAGCGCCGTCGCCAGCACGGCGCCGATCAGCTGGCCGAGCAGGAAGCCGGGCGCGTGGATCGGCGCGATCCCGGTATAGGTGTCCGACAGCATGCGGGCGATGGTCACCGCCGGGTTCGCGAACGACGCGGAGGACGTGAAGTAGATCGCGGCGGCGATGTAGGCCCCGACCGCGCCGGCGACGACCTGTCCCCCGCCGGAACGCACGAGCCCGAAGATCACCAGGATCAACCCGCTGGTGGCGATCACCTCGCCCACCACCAGCCCGACCCCACCCCGGTCGTTGGTCGCCAGCTCGACCGCCGCCAACGAGAACGTCACGTTGGTCAGCGCGACACCGATCACGGCACCGAGCACCTGGGCACCGAGGTAGCCGGGGACCCGCGACCACGGCATCCCACCGAACCAGGCGTCGACCAGGGTCACCACCGGGTTGAAGTGCGCCCCGGAGACCGGTCCGAACGTCAGGATCAGCGCGGTGAGCGCGAGACCCACGACGATCGTGTGCTGGAACAACTGCGCGGACGCCGGTCCGTCGGTCTGGGTCACGATGCCCGACCCGACGATGGCCGCCAGGAGGAACGCCGTCCCGACGAGTTCGGCGACCATCCGCCGCAGCTCGTCACGCCAGGGATCCATCGTGGCCTCGCTCATGCCGCCGGCTCCCGGAGCCGACCCGCGGCCAGCCACGCGACACGGATCGACAGTTCCTCGTAGGCGGCCTCGATGGCCCCGCGGCCGTGGCCAACCGGATCCGGGATCGACCAGTGCAGGCGCGGCACGTCGAAGGGCAGCCCGGCCTCGTTGGCCCGGTCACAGACCGACACGACCAGATCCGGGGCGACGGTGACGGCGTCGTAGCCACGGGGCCGTCGATCCGTGAGGTCCAGGCCGTGCGCCCCGGCGACGTCGCGCGCCAACGGGTGGACCGTGGCGGCCGGGTCGGCACCGGCGGAGCGGGCGGGCAGCCCCGTGCTGCGTTCCCACAGGGCCGCCGCCAACTGCGAGCGGGCTGAATTGGCCGTGCACACGAACAGCACGTCGTCGGCGCGCAACCGGCCCTGACCGTCGTCCGGCACGGCGGTGATGGTGGTGAGTGCCTCGGGACGCAACCGCACGTAGCGACGGCGTGCGTCCCCCTCGGAGCGGGCCCGGTCGATCAACCCGGCCGCCTCGAGCACGTCGAGGTGGAACGCCAACAGGTTCGAGGCCAGCCCCAGCTGCGCCGCGAGCGCGGAGGGCGTCCGGTCGGACAGCTGCAGCGCATCAACGATGCGCAGACGGTGGACGTCCGCCAGTGCGTGGTGCACGGCGGCGCGGGCCGCCAGCCCGTGATCGGCCGGTCCATGCGCAGCCAGCCCGTGATCGGTGCCGGGCGTGGTGTCGTTCGGTTCGAGATTCATTGACTCAACGCTAGTTGAATCAATGATGGTTGTCGAGTCCCGGTCCGTCGCAACACGGGCGGTAGTGTCGTCCGCGGCCCCGACGAGCGGCACAGGAGCGATCCATGGCCCTGGTGACCTGCCCCGGCTGCGGCGAGGACGAGGCGCTGCGGGGCACCTCCACGACCGACGACGCCGGCACCACGACGATCACGCTGACCTGCGAGGTCTGCGCCGCGAGCCGGGATCGCGACGACGTGGCGCGGTGCCGGGTCTGTGGTGCCGACGACATCGAGGGCATCCCCACCTCGACGTTGCAGGAGAAGGGCCGCGGTGACCAGTGGGCACCCTCCGGCATCCACCTCGTGTTCTACTGCTGGGCGTGCCGTTCGAACGACGTACTCGCCTCCGCCCCGATCGAGGGGCCGGTCGCACCGCCGGGCCGCAGCAACGACCTCCCGGCCCTCCGTCGCCGCAGCACCGATCGCACCGACTGACAGCACCCCGACACCGCGAAGGACCCACCGTGCGCTTCCTCGACGGTCACGAGCCCACCCACGACCTCACCTACGAGGACGTGTTCCTGACCCCGGTCCGCAGCGAGGTGGCCTCCCGACTCGACGTGGAGCTCGCGACCGCCGACGGCAGCGGCACCACGATCCCGATCGTGGCCGCCAACATGACCGCGGTGTCCGGCCGGCGCATGGTGGAGACCCTCGCCCGTCGCGGCGCGCTGGCCGTGCTGCCCCAGGACATCCCCGTCGACATCGTCGAGGACGTCGTCGCCGATGTGAAACGTCGACACCCGGTCTTCGAGACCCCGATCACGCTCACGGCGACCGACACCGTCGGCGAGGCCCTGCAACTGCTGCCGAAACGCTCGCACGGTGCCGCCATCATCGTCGACGACGGCCTGCCGGTCGGGGTGGTGACCCAGGTCGACCTCGAGGACGTCGACCGGTTCACCCAGCTCGGCCAGGTGATGTCCCGGCAACCGGTGACCCTGCCGGCGACGATCGATCCCCGGGCGGCCTTCGATCAGCTCGCCGAGGTCCGCCACCGACTGGCCCCGGTCGTCGGCGACGACGGGCGCCTCGTCGGCCTGCTCACGCGGCCCGGTGCCCTGCGCTCCACGCTCTACGGCCCGGCGCTGGATGCGGCGGGACGCCTGCGGGTCGGCGCGGCCGTCGGCGTCGGTGGCGGTGCCGCGCACCGGGCCAAGGCGTTGCTCGACGCCGGGGTCGACGTGCTCGTCGTCGACACCGCCCACGGCCACCAGCGACGCATGGTGCAGGCACTCGAGGAGATCCGGGCCCTGCAGCCCGGGGTGCCGGTCGTGGCGGGCAACGTCGTCACCGTCCACGGGACCCGGGAGCTCATCGCCGCCGGGGCCGACATCGTCAAGGTCGGGGTCGGACCGGGCGCCATGTGCACGACGCGGATGGCGACCGGTGTCGGCCGACCACAGTTCTCGGCCGTGCGGGCGTGCGCCGCCGCGGCCCGCGAACTCGGGGCCCACGTCTGGGCCGACGGTGGTGTGCGCCATCCCCGTGACGTGGCCCTGGCGATCGCCGCCGGCGCGTCGAACGTGATGATCGGTTCGTGGTTCGCCGGCACCCACGAATCACCCGGCGATCTCGAGCACGACTCCGACGGACGCGCCTACAAGGTCTCGTTCGGGATGGCCTCGGCCCGCGCCGTACGCAACCGCACCGAGGGGGAGGACGCCTTCCAGCGGGCCCGCAAGGCCATGTTCGAGGAAGGCATCAGCTCCGGGCGGCAGTACCTCGACCCGCAGCGCCCCGGAGTCGAGGACCTGCTCGACGTGATCACGGCCGGGGTGCGCTCCGCCTGCACCTACGCAGGGGCCCCGGACCTCCAGACCCTGCACGAGCGGGCGCTGATCGGGGTCCAGACCCGCTCGGGCTACACCGAGGGTCAGCCGGTCCGCCGCGGGTGGTGACGCCCCACGCCGCGGCGCACCGGTCTCACGACTCGAAGATCGCGGCGATCCGGTCCACGGCGTCGTCGTCGAGTTCGTCGAGCACGTCCAGGGCCTTCATGTTCTCCTGGACCTGCTCGACCCGGGACGCGCCGGTGATCACACTGGAGACGTCGGGGTTGGCCGCACACCAGGCGATCGCGAGTTGCGCCATGGTGCAGCCGTAGCCTTCCGCCACCTCGGCGAACTCCTTGATGGCGTCGTCGTAACGACCGCTCGACAACGACTCCCCGAGCCACTCGTAGCCCGCCAGCGCCGCACGGCTGTCGTCGGGCACGTTGCCGTCGACGTACTTGCCGGTCAGCAGCCCGGAGGCCAGCGGCGACCAGATGGTCGTGCCGAGTCCGATGTCCTCGTAGAGCCGGGCGTACTCGCGCTCGACCCGGCGGCGGTGGACCAGGTTGTACTGCGGCTGCTCGACCACGGGCTTGTGCCAGCCGTGCCGGTCGGCGACGTCCCAGGCGGCCCGGATCTCGTCCGCCGTCCACTCCGAGGTGCCCCAGTACAGCGCCTTGCCCCGGTCGATGGCGTCCGACATCGCCCGCACGGTCTCCTCGATGGGGGTGTCGGGATCGGCCCGGTGGCAGTAGACGAGGTCGAGGTGCTCGAGTCCGAAGCGCTCCAGGGAGGCGTCGATCGACTCGAGCAGGTACTTGCGGTTGAGGGTGTGGTGGGTGTTGGGCCCGTCGTGCAGGCCCCAGAAGTACTTCGACGACACCACGTACTCGTGGCGCTGCCAGCCGAGCTTCCGGATGGCCTCACCCATGATGCGCTCGGACTCACCGCCGGCGTAGGACTCGGCGTTGTCGAAGAAGTTGACCCCGGCGTCGAACGCCGCGGCCATGCAGTCGACCGCCCGGTCGACGTCGAGCTGACTCTTGAACGTCACCCACGAGCCGAAGCTGAGCACGCTGACCTTCAGGCCGGCGTCGCCGAGTCGGCGATACTCCATGTCCATGTGTGCACTCCTCGATCGGGTCCGAGGGCGACACCGGTGCGCGTCACCCGTCCTCGCCCCGAGCCTACGCAGCCGCAGCTGCCGGTGATCGGCCCATGCCCGGCCACCCGGTCGCCCCGAGCGGGTGCCTGGACGTCGTGCCGGGGCCCGCTCCGACCGGAACGGAGGGCTGACGCTAGGTTCGGGCCGGCACGTTCCGACGTTGGACGCGACGAAAGCAGCTGTGGTGCGCATTGCCGTGACAGGAGCGACCGGGTTCGTCGGGGGCCGGGTGGCCCGCCGGCTGGTCGCCACCGGCCACGAGGTCGTCGCCCTCGTGCGTCGCCCCGCCGATGAGCTGGAGGCCGCCGGCATCACCTGCCGACAGGTCGAACTCGGTGCGATCACCCCCGACCACCTCGACGGCATCGACGCCATCGTCCACGCCGCCGCCAGCATCGGCCCCGAACTCGACACGGCGCGGGTCGTCAACCGTGACGGGACGGCCTCCGTGATCGACGCCGCACTCGTGGCCGGGACCTCCCGCGTGGTGCACATCTCCACGACCTCGGTCTACGACCGCGAGGCCGCCGGTGACGGTGCGATCGCCGAGGACGCCCCGCTGGTCACCGCCGCCGCGGGAGCCCCGACGGTGTCGAGCTCCGGCTCCGCGTACGCCATCACCAAGGCGGAAGCCGAGGTGGAGGTCCAGCGCGGCATCGCCGCCGGTCTGTGTGCCGCGATCCTGCGCCCACCAGCGGTGCTCGGTGCCGGCCCCACCTCGACCTGGGGCACCAAGGTCCCCCAGCGGGTGTTGGACGGCGAACCGGTACCCGGTCCCCGCACCAGCACCTACGGATGGGTCGCCGTCGACGACCTCGTCGACGCGACCCTCGCGGCGCTCAACTCCACGTTGATCGACACCGTGAACGTGGTCAGCGGCCACGTCGAGGTGGGCGACTACCTCGATGCCATCGCCGCGCTGCTCCCCGGCGATCCGGTCCCCCGACCAGCCGACGGGCCGCCGTGGCGCGGCTCCTACACCACCGACCGTCTCCCGGCCCGGTTCGAGGTCGTCGCCGAGCGGTCGTTCGACGGCGCGATGGCGGAGATCGCCACGTCGTGGGCCGACGGCGTCAGCCCGAAGGACGCCTCATGACCTCCACACGTCTGCCCAGTGGCCTCGGCTCGCGTCGGGCGGTCCCCCGCGGCATGAACGCCGACCAGCGCGACCGGCTCCAGCGCCTGCTGGACGACCCCGACACCTGGGTGCACCGTCTGTCCTGGCAGGCGTTTCTCACCCACGGTGGACCGGCGACCCTGGTCGACACCGCGGAGCTGACCGCCGACCAGCGCGCCGCGGCGCTGGCCTGGCTGCGCCAACAGCGCCATGCGCTGCACCGCGAACTGGTCGGCGAGCCGATCGCCCCGGACGGATGGCTCGAGGCGCTGCCGATCGTGCAGCGGCTGGAGTCGTTGGGCCCGATGGGCGAACGCGGCGGCCGGGTGGATCTCCCGCCGGCCGACCACCGGGCCGCCCAGGGCCCGGTCCGCCCGCCGGCCGATCAGGCCCCGTCCGATCAGGCCCCCACCAACCGGTCTGCGGCCGATCAGGCCCCGGCCGATCAGGCCCCGTCGAGCTGATCGGCGACCCGGCGCAACGCACCGATCCACCGCTCCGGATCCTCGGCCTTGCGCCGCAGGTGCTCGGCGACCTCCGGGTGCGGCAGGATCAAAAACCGGCCGTCGTCGAGTGCCGCGACGACGTCGTCGGCCACCTGCTCCGGGGTGAGGACCGCGCCGGTCATGCGCACGACCTGTTCGGCGACCGAGCCGGCTCCGTTGCGCAGCAGGTCGGTCTCCACGCCCTGGGGGCACAGACAGCCGACCTGGATGCCCCGTGAGCCGTAGGTGATCGACAGCCACTCCGCGAAGGCGACCGCGCCGTGCTTGGTGACGGCGTAGGGCGCGTCGCCGATCATGGTCAGCAGTCCGGCGGCCGACGCGGTGTGGACGAACGCACCGCGACCCCGCTCCAGCATCCCGGGCAGGGCGGCGCGGGCGGCGTGCACGTGGGCGAGCACGTTGACCTCGTAGGAGCGCTGCCACGCATCCAGCGACGCGTCGATCCCGGCGCCCGTGCCGATCCCGGCGTTGGAGACCACCACCTCGACCGGCCCGAGCTCCCGCTCGGCGACCGCGATCATGGCGGCCACCTGGTCCGGGTCGGCGACGTCGACCCGGTGGGCGAGCGTCGCGACACCGGTCTCGGCCGTCACCGTGTCCGCGACCCGTTGGGCACCGATCTCGTCGAGGTCCGCGACGAGCACACCGCCGGCACCGGCCCGCGCGACCGCAGCCACGATCGCCGCACCGATCCCGTGCGCACCACCGGTGACCACGACCGTCGTACCCGTGATGTCCATGCGTTGGCCTGTCGTCGAAATCATCGCCGGAATCGTCGCCGGAATCGTCGCCGGACGCTAGTGCGTCCCCCCGCCGATCACACCAGCGGGAACAGCGCGGCGACCGTCCAGCCGAGGAAGCCGGCGGCGGCGATGGCGGTGGCCCACGGACGACGGACCGGGCGCGCGACCACCTGGATCAGACCCAGCAGCACCGGCAGCGCCGGAGCGATCAGGCGCACGAAGCCCAGATCGTCGACGACGTTGGCGGCGGCATTGAGGCCGACGACCACCACCAGCGACACGGTCACCCACGAGCCGAACGCGGCGACCGGACGACGCTCGTGGATCGCGGCCGCGAAGGCCACGGTCCAGGGCAGCAGCAGCACGGCGAACGCCACCGCCAGGACGACGCGTGGACCGATCGGGAAGAACGGCAACCACGCCTGCGGGGCCATCGCCCCGAAACCGACCACCAGCACCGCGAGCAGCGCCAGGCCCCACACCACGTCGCGCCCACCCGGCGGACCGGGACGATCGCCGAGCCACAGCCAGCCGATCCCGGCGAGCGCGAACCAGACCACGATCGCGGACCCGACCAGCATCCCACCCAGGGTGCCGAGCGCCACGACCACGCCGAGCACACCGAGCAGCAGCGTGGCGACCACCGCGCCGACGACCGCGCCGAGCACCGCCCGCCCGTCGCGACCCTCCTGGATGCTCGGCTCGGCCACGACCGGGACGACGGCACGCCAGATGGCGACCACCGCGATGAGGTGCAGCGCCCACCAAGTGATTGGCGCGACTCCCGCGTCCGCTGCATCCGCCGGATCGTCCGCGCCGACGGGCCCGGCGGGCGGGAGCGCGGCCGCGAACCAGTCGCCCGCCGCCGCGTGGGCCGTGGGGCTGAACAGGATGCTGATGTGCTCCACCCCGGCCACCAGCTCGGCGGCCCGGCCCCCACCGGCCTCAAGGGCGGCATCGAGATCGTCGGACGGGCCACCGGCCCGGGCGAGCAGCCGCTCGGCGTTCGCGGCGAACGGTGCCTCGAGTTCACCGGCGAGAAGGAGCAGATTGCGGGGCAGCTCCGCGTCGACCTCGGCGTCGGTCGGGGACACCGCCACGACCGCGGCGAACCGGTCGGGCGCTCGGATCCCGGCCCGCATGACCGCGCCGGAGCCCATCGAGTGGCCGAGTGCGCCGATCCGGGCGGGGTCGACCTGCGGCAGCTCCGCCAGCAGACCCGCCACGGCGACGACCTCGTCGGTGAGGCGTTCGTCCGCGTCCCCGGAGCCGGCACCCGACGTCGCCCGTCCGGCGACCGGCAGCCGAACGCGACTGGCACCGTGCCCGGCGAGGTCGGGGACGGCCACGACGTTGCCGGCCCGCGCGAGCGCCACGGCACCGGTGGACATCAGCTGCCGGGAACCGGCGAAGCCATGGACCACGACCACGCCCGGGTGCGACGCATCCGGGACCCCGTCACCGACGCCGTCACCGATGCCCTCATCGATGCGGTCGTCAACGCCGCCGCTGTCGTCCCCGTCGGCCGCCGGCTCGTACAGCGTGACCGGCACGGTGCCGACGGTGGTCTCGGTCACCTCGATGTCGCCGTGATCACCGACCTGGACCCAGGCCAGCCCGCCGAGCAGCAGACCGACGATCACGATGCCGCGGCGCACCGGGCCGAAGCGTGGCGCACGCTCCAGGTCCAGCCCGGTGAGCCCGCTCACCGCGCCACCGTCGGACCCGTCGGGATGGTCACGCCACGGCGTCCAGCGTCGCCATCTGCGCCTCGCTCAGCGCGACGCCCGCACCCGCGACGTTCTCCTCGAGGTGCTCGATCGACGAGGTGCCGGGGATCGGCAGCATCACCGGTGAGCGGTGCAGCAGCCATGACAGGGCGATCTGGGCGGGCGTGGCACCGGTCTGGTCGACCAGCTCGTCGAGCGGCCCGCCCGGCTTCGCGAGATCGCCGGTGGCGACGGGGAACCACGGCAGGAACCCGATGTCGGCCGCCTCGCAGGCGTCGAGCACGTCCTCCGAACCACGGTCGAGCAGGTTGTAGCGGTTCTGGACGCTGACCACGTCGATCATCGTGCGGGCGTGCTCGAGCTGCTCGACACTGACCTCGGACAGCCCGATGTGGCGGATCTTGCCCTCGTCCTGCAGCGCCTTGAGCTCGGCGAACTGGTCCTCCGCCGGTACCTCGGTGTCGATGCGGTGCAGCTGGAACAGATCGATGGTCTCCACGCCCAGGCGGCGCAGGCTCATCTCACACGCCGCGCGCAGGTAGACGGGGCGGCCGAGCATGTGCCACTCCCCCGGTCCGGTGCGCACGAGCCCGGCCTTGGTCGCGATCGTGACGCCGTCGTAGGGATCGCTGCCGCCGGTGTGCAACGCCTCGCGGATCAGGTCCTCCGACACGAACGGGCCATAGCTGTCGGCGGTGTCGATCAGGTCGACACCGAGCTCCACGGTCCGACGCAGCAGGGCCTTGGCGGCCTCGCGGTCCGGCGGGTCGCCCCAGACCCCCTCACCGGTGATGCGCATCGCGCCGTAACCCATGCGGTTGACGGTCGTCTGGCCGCCGAGGGTGAAGGTGCCGGCGGCGGTGGCGGGCAGATCGGTGGTGCTCACGTTGACTCCTGGTGGGTCGGTTCGGGGGCGAGCAGTGCGCCCAGCGCGTCCATCAGCCCGGCCGGTGCCGCGGTCGGTCGGCCCGTCGGATCGGTGATGCCCGAGCGCACCTCGTTGGTGGCGATCAGCTCGTCGCCACGGTGCAGCCGCTGATCCCACACCGCCGAGGTCCGACGCAACCGGCTCAACGTGCTGGTCACGACCAGCCGGTCGCCGGCATGGGCCGGCGCGTGGAAGCGCACACGGGCCTCGACGACCACGAGGTGGAAGCCGAGCTCACCGAGGCGCGGCAGGCCATAGCCGATCGCGTCGAGCAGTTCGATCCGGGCCACCTCGAAGTAGTTGAGGTAGACGCCGTGGTTGACGTGGCCGTAGGGATCCAGTTCGTAGAAACGCACGTCGATCGTCGTCGACGGCGGCACGGACGGGGCTGGCGACACCTGCAGGGGGCTTTCGACCGGGACGGACGGCGGATCGCCCGTGAGGCTAGTGCAGGGGCCACCGGCCGACGCCGGCGACGTGGACGTCCGGGCGGCCCAGTGGGCGGGTCACGGTGGCCCTGCACCGCCCGCCCGGCGCGCATGGACGCCACTCGATGGACGCGGACTGAGCGCCGCGAACGCGATCGCCGCCGCGGTCGCCACGTTCAGTGAATCCACCCCGGCGTGCATCGGGATCCGCACCCGGTGATGCGCGGCGGTGATGGCCTCGTCGGTCAGACCCGGCCCTTCCGCGCCGAGCAGCACAGCCGTGCGGGCATCGGCCGGGAGCTCGAGGTCGCGCAGATCGACGGCGTCGGAGGCCGGTGTCAGGGCCAGGGTCGTGACCCCGGCGGCGTGCAGGTCGGCGACGGTCGCCGCCACGTCGTCGACCCGGGTGTGCGCAACGTGCAGGACATGGCCCATCGACACCCGAACACTGCGGCGGTAGAGCGGATCGGCGCAGCCCGGGCCGAGCAGCGCGCCGTCGACCGCGAGCGCCCGGGCGGAGCGGAACAGGGTGCCGAGGTTCTCGTGGTCGTTGAGCCCCTCGAGCAGCACCAGTCGTCGCGCGTCGCGCACGATCGCCGCCGGCGACGTGGGTGGTAGTCGCCCGGCACACGCGATCACGCCCTGGTGCAGCTTGAAGCGCACCACCTCGTAGAGGACCTCCCGCGTGACGAGGTAGACGTCCGCCGCGGGCGCGAGCGCGTCGACCACGTCCCGCATCGCCTCGAGCCGCTCCTCGGCGAGCAGGACCGAACGGACCGGATAGGGCGAGTCCACCAGCGCCCGCACCGGATTGGGCCCCTCGGCGATGAGCACGCCGTGCTGGTGTTCGTAGCGCTTGCGCAGG
>CAYTLZ010000069.1:0-16864 GCA_964438785.1 uncultured Actinomycetota bacterium
CGCCGTGGAGCCCGAGGACCCCCGCTCCTACTACTCGGTGTCCGACCGGCTCGCGTCCCAACCGAACGCCTTCAAGCCGAACCAGTACTTCAACCAGGCCAACCCGACCACCCACACCTTCTCGACCGGTCCGGAGATCTGGCGACAGACCGACCGACAGATCGACGCCTTCGTGGTGGGCGTCGGCACCGGCGGCACGGCCACCGGGGTCGGCCGCTACCTCAAGGAGCGCAAGCCGGGGATCACGATCGTCGGCGCGGACCCGGAGGGCTCGCTGTACTCCGGCGACACGGTGCGCCCCTACCTCGTCGAGGGCATCGGTGAGGACTTCTGGCCCGAGAGCTTCGACCCCTCGGTCGTCGACGTGTGGGAGCGGGTATCGGACGCGGAGTCGTTCGCCATGGCGCGACGTGCGGCGCGCGAAGAGGGCCTGCTGATCGGCGGATCGTGTGGGACCGCACTGGTCGCCGCCCACCGCTATGCGGCCACCCAGCCGGCCGATGCGACGATCGTGGTGCTGCTGCCCGACTCCGGGCGGGGGTATCTGTCGAAGTTCTACGACGACGTGTGGCTCGCAGAGCACGGGTTCGTGGAGCACACCTCGGGTGCCGGGACGGTCGGCGACGTCGTGCTCGCCAAGGGCCGGGACCTGCCGCCGCTGGTGCACCTGCACCCCGGTGAGACGGTCGCGGCGGCCATCGCGCTGCTCAAGGAGTACGGCGTCTCGCAGATGCCGGTGTTCGCCGAGGACGTCCACGACGACGCGGCCAGTGACGACATCATCGGCTCCGTGCGCGAGAACGCGCTGCTCGACGCCGCACTGCGCGACGCCTCGGTGATGAGCCGCCCGATCGTCGAGGTGCTCCAGCCGCCGCTCCCGGTGGCGGACACCGGCGCACCACTCGACGAGATCCTCGGCGCGCTGGCTGGCGGCGCACCGGCCGTGCTCGCCCACGACGACGGTCGCGCGATCGGGGTGCTGACCCGGGCGGACGTGCTCACCTATCTCGCCGGGCGCGACGCCTGATCCCGCGACCCACCGGCCCGATCCATCAGGAGTCAACCGTGCAGTTCGAGACCCGCGCCATCCACGTCGGCCAGGATCCGGATCCTCGGACCGGTGCCGTGACGGTGCCGATCTACCAGACCTCGACCTTCGCGCAACCCCGTGTCGGGGAGCACACGGGCTACGAGTACGCCCGGACCGGCAACCCGACACGCACCGCGCTGCAGGAGTGTCTCGCATCCCTGGAGGGCACCGAGGAGGCCGTGTGCTTCGCCTCCGGTCTGGCCGCCGTGGACGCGGTGTTCCGGCTGCTGTCCCCGGGCGACCACGTCGTCATGGCCAATGACGTCTATGGCGGGACCTGGCGACAGATCGCGCAGGTCCATGCCCGGTTCGGCATCGAGGTGAGCGCGGTCGACCTCGGGGACCTGCAGGCGGTCGAGGCGGCCATGACCTCGGCGACCAGACTGATCTGGGCCGAGACGCCGTCCAACCCGTTGCTGAAGATCCTCGACCTCGCTGCGCTGGCGACCATCGCCCATGCGCACGACGCGAGGCTCGTGGCCGACAACACCTTCGCGACCCCGTATCTGCAACGGCCGCTGGAGTTCGGTGCCGACATCATCGTGCACTCCACCACGAAGTACCTCGGGGGGCACTCGGATGTCGTGGGCGGGGCCGTGTGCACCGATGCCGCGACCGCGGAGCAACTCGCCTTCCTGCAGAACGCCGTCGGCGCGGTGCCCGGGCCGTTCGACGCCTGGCTGACGCTGCGGGGGGTCAAGACGCTGGGCGTGCGCATGGATCGCCACAGCGCGAACGCGGCCCGGATCGCCGACTGGCTCACCGAGCACGACCGGGTCGTCGACGTCGCCTACCCGGGTCTGGCATCGCATCCGGGACACGACGTCGCCGCCAAGCAGATGGACGCGTTCGGCGGCATGATCTCGTTTCGCGTCGCCGGCGGGATCGACGCCGCCAAGCAGGTCGCGGAGGCCACGAAGCTGTTCTTCCTGGCCGAGTCCCTGGGCGGTGTGGAGAGCCTGATCGAACATCCCGGCATCATGACGCACGCCTCGGTCGCCGGCACCGTGTTGGAGGTCCCGGACGACCTGCTGCGGCTGTCGGTCGGGATCGAGGACGTCGACGACCTGCTCGCCGACCTCGACCGGGCGCTCGGCTGACCCGGCCGACGAATCCCGGGCGCGGCGGTCCGTCGAGGACCAGCGTCCGCCAAGGAGCACCGTGCGCGCCCTGCTGCTGTTCAACCCGAACGCGACGACGACCGACGACCACGTCCGTGACGTGATCTCGGCCGCGCTCGCGTCCGCGGTCGACCTGCAGGTGCTGCCGACCAAACGGCGGGGACACGCCACCCACCTCGTCGCCGGCGCGGTGCACGAGGGGGTGGACGCCGTGTTCGCGCTCGGTGGGGACGGCACGGCCAACGAGGTCATCCAGGCGCTGGCGGGAAGTGTCGTCCGGTTGGGGATCATCCCGGGTGGTGGCGCGAACGTGCTCGCACGGACGCTGGGACTCCCCAACGACGCGGTCCGGGCGACCAGCCAGTTGCTGGACGCCGTCCGCGTGGACCGGACCCGGTGGATCACGCTCGGTCGGGCCGGCGACCGCTACTTCGGCTTCAACGCCGGCTTCGGGTTCGATGCCGCCGTGATCCGCCACGTCGAGCGTCATGCGGGTGCAAAGCGCGTGTTCAAGCAGGGGGCCTTCGTCTGGTCGACGGCGAGTGAGTGGTTCGGCGGTGCCGGCCGTGACGGCCCCACCACGACGGTCACGCTGCCTGACGGGCAGACCGACGGGCCCGTCGCGCTCAGCCTGATCGCGAACTCGCATCCCTACACGTTCCTCGGTTCACGACCGATGCGGGTGCATCCCGACGCCTCGCTCGACACCGGCCTCGATCTGCTCACGGTCGCCTCGGCGTCGACCCGGGGCCTGATCGCCATCCTGCTCGGCACCTTCCGGGACGGACGCCATCTGCGCGGCAACGGCGTGCGCTACCACCACGACCTGACCGGGTTCACCCTCAGCGCGGCGACCCCCCAACCGCTGATGGTCGACGGCGACTACGCGGGCGAGCACACGGCGATCACCTTCGCGGCGGTGCCACAGGCGCTGCGCGTTCTCGTGTGAGCCAGCGCGATCACCGGTGGGGTCGATGCATCGCAGCGGTGGGCGTCGACTGACCGCTCGGACATTCCCGCCGTGCGAGCGCCGCGCGTGCGCGCACTTCTGCAAGCGCTTTCGTGAACGGAACCTTGACACGCACCCACAACCGGTTACCGTCGCGTTCACCGCTCGAGAAGAAGTTCACAAGCGTCGCGAACGCCCTGGCGGTGTGTCCGCGACCGTGCGTCTCGTCGGACGGGTGTCACCGCATCTTCCGGACACCAGCGGGCATCTTGCTCCGAACCCCCATCCGCTTGACCCGGATCAGCCCCATCGCCGGTACCGCCAGCGCGTCCGGCGACGCAGCCGATCCGAACGATTTTCGACCGGCCGTGCCCCCGCACCGCCTGCTCCGAAAGGGAGAACCACCATGGACTGGCGCAGTCGCGCAGCCTGCACCGATGAGGACCCGGAACTGTTCTTCCCGATCGGGACGACCGGCCCGGCGGTCGAACAGTCAGATGCCGCCAAACGCATCTGTGCGACCTGCGACGTCCGCGAGGAGTGCCTCGAGTTCGCCCTGGCCACCAACCAGGACGCCGGTGTCTGGGGCGGGCTGACCGAGGACGAGCGTCGGACCCTCAAGCGCGCCCGTCAGCGCCGGCGCCGACTCGCCAGCTGACCACGGCCCCGACCGGTCGTCACCGCCAGCGGCCGACCGGTCCCACCGCCGCGACCGAGCGCCGTCGCCCCACCGGGCGGCGGCGTTCGTCGTGCAATGATGGCCGCTCAGGGAGCCGGGAGCGGCAGAAGCACCTCGCAGCGGGTCCCGGGCCCGTCGGCCACGCGCTCGACCATCAGGGTGCCGCCGAGTTCGGACTCGACGAGGGTCGCGGCGATCCGAAGGCCGAGATTGGCACGGCCGTCGAGTGTCCAGCCCTCCGGCACGCCGACCCCGTCGTCCACGATCTGCAGGTGCAGACTCGCCGCCCGACGCTCGAGGGTGATGACGACCGCGCCGGCGGCATCCGGGAAGGCGTGTTCGACCGCGTTCTGCAGCAACTCCGACACCACCAGCGCCAACGGGGTGGCGACCTCGGCCGGCAATTCGCCGGCGGTGCCCTCCAGGGTCATCGTGACCGGCCGGTCGGGTGCCGTCAGACCGGTCGCCAGCATGTCGATCAGCCGCTGGGCGACCTTGTCGAACGAGACCTTCTGGCGATGGTCCTGCGACAACGTCTCGTGCACGAGCGCGATCGACGAGATGCGCCGGACCGACTCCCACAGCGCGTCGCGGGCCTCCTCGGAGTTCAGCCGACGTGACTGCAGGCGCAGCAGCGAGGCGACGGTCTGCAGGTTGTTCTTCACCCGGTGGTGGATCTCCCGGATGGTCGCGTCCTTGTAGAGCAGCATGCGCTCGTGGCGGCGCAGCTCGGTGACCTCCCGCAACAGCATCAACCCCCCGAGCACCTGATGATCCCGCGTCAGCGGCAGCAGCCGTCGCAGCACGATCGTGCCGCGGGCCTCGACCTCGGACTCCAGCGGTTCACCGTCCATCAACGCATCGATGACGGCCTCGTCGGGATCGAACGCGTCGACGTTGCGCCCGATGATGTTCTCCGAGACGCCCAGGCGTCGGTAGGCACTCATGGCGTTCGGGGACGCGTAGCTGACCACGCCGGAGGCATCGAGCCGCATCAGCCCGTCCCCCACCCGCGGGGCCAGCTCACGTTCCGGATCCTCACCCGGGAAGGGGAACTGCCCCTCGGCGAGCATCTGGGACAGTTCGTTGGCCGCCTGCAGGTAGGTGAGCTCGAGCTGCGAGGGCGCACGCACCATCGACAGGTTCGCCTCCCGGGTGACCACGGCGATCACCTCGTCCTCGAAGGGCACGGGGATCGCCTCTTCACGGACCGGGACGCCCGTCGACCAGTCCGGGTCGCCGTCGCGCACGATCGTCTTCGACCTGAACGCCCGTGACACCGACGGCTTCTGCGCCGCGCTGTAGGTCCGCCCGACCAGGTCCTCCTCGTAGATCGTCTGAGCGGTGTAGGGGCGCATCTGTGCGACCACCACGAGTTCGCCCTCGTCGGGATCGAGCACGAACATCAGCAGGTCCGAGAACGACAGGTCCGCGATGATCTGCCAGTCGGACACGATCGCCTGCAGCGAGTCGACCGCGGCCCCACGCAGACCGGCGCGACGCTCGAGCAGTTCCTGCAGCGACGACACGCGGGTCCTAGCGGTCGAGGAAGCGCTGCAGCTGCTGCAGCGGAATGGCTTCACGGATGTGCTCGAAGGCACGCCGCTCGATGTCGCGTGCCTCGCTCAGCGACAGTCCCAGTTCACGCGCCGTGTCCGCCAGATCGTGCGGGTGGCCGTCTGCCAACCCCATGCGCAGCTCGAGCACCTTGCGCTGGGTCTCGGGCAGACGGCCGAGCACCTTCTGCAACGGGCCCGCGAGCTGTGCCGCGGTCTCGTCGGGCTGCCCCTTGCCACCGCGGTGCTGGCCCTTGGCGCCCTGGCCGCCCTTGCCCTGACCACCCTGACCGCGGTTCTGGCCGCCCTTGCCCTGGCCACGGTTCTGACCGCCCTGGCCACCGCCCCCCTTGCCCTGGCCGCCTTTGCCCTGGCCGCCCTTGCCCTGGCCACGGTTCTGACCGCCCTGGCCACCACTGGCCCCACGACCACCCTTGGGGGCGGACGCGTCACCGGAGCGCTGATCGGAGGTCATGGTGCGGAGCCTAATGGTTCCGCCTGTCGGGACGGGCCACGCATGCTTGCACCCACGCACGCCAGCGAGGTGGCACCATTCCGCTCCCCTGATGTGCGCCGGTCGACGCCGGCGGTGATCGACGGAGCATCGATGCCGTTCGTCCTGGCCGTGGTGGCGCTGGGCGTCGTCCTCTCCTATGCCCGTGGTGGTCGGCTACGTCGTGCCGGCCAGGCCCCGCTGTACTGGCGCTCCCTGCTGTTCCTCGGTGTCGCCATCCAGGTCACCGTCGATGCGCTCGCCGCCCGGGAGGTACTGGGGGACGCCACGACCCTGGGGTGGCTGCTGCTGCTGCTCAGCCAGCTTCTCGTGGTCGGCTTCCTCATCGCCAACCGCCAGCTGCCGGGGGTGTTCCTCGTCGCGGGCGGCCTGGCGCTCAACGCCGTCGTCATGGCCGCCAACGGGGCCATGCCGGTCGACCCTGCGGCGATCCAGGCGCTGGGGCTGGGCGACGTCGAAGTGCCGCTGGGCAAGCACACATTGCTCGACGATGCCACACGACTGCCGTGGCTGGCCGACATCATCCCGCTGCCGCCGCTGCGCTCGATCATCTCCGTCGGGGACCTGGTCCTGGCGGCCGGGATCGTGCCGCTGACCCATGCGCTGATGACCCACCGCACCCCCGCCGAGCAGCCGGGCCACCACGACGCGACCGACCAGGCCTGAAACACCCGACGGCGCGCCGGCTCAGCGCTCGGTCAGTTGCCGTTCCAGCACACGATCCAGCGCAGCGACGACATCGAGATCGCCGATCTCGCGCACTAGGCGCACCACGACCTCGTGTCGTTGCCCCCGTTGGGTGGGGTCGGGGGCGTAACGGACGACGTCGCAGCAGGCCGCGACGATACGCGCCGCCAGCGCGGCGTCGGGCGTCGCGTTGACGAGGTCCCCATGGCCCTCGACGATGGCCGCCACGGGCTCCAGCCCCGCGGCCCGTCGGACCACGGCGGCTCCGGCGCTGGCGACGTCGCGGCGGGGCACGATCGGCTGGTCTTCGGCGAACGTCTGCGGCCGTTCGAGCTGGATGCGTCCGAGCTCGTGCAGGTGGGCCGCCTGACGGACCCGACGGACGGCCGTGGCGTCAAGCCCGAGTTCGAACGCGACCTCCGCGGCCAGCTCCGCGACGCGTACGCCGTGGTCGGCTTCGACATCGCCCAACTGTTCGGGCAGTCGGGACATGGCGCGCACGGTCTGATCGTAGGCACCGGTAATCTGGCCCTCACGGTCCAGTCCGAACCGCACCGCGGCGAGCGGGATGAGCATGGTCGGCAGGGTCCAGGCACCGAGCACCGGGTGGACCAACGCACCGAGCACGGCGGTCGAGACCACGGCGACGTTGCGTGGACCGTCGGCGCGGATGGCCTCGCCCGCCCGACGGAGGACGAACCGCCAGGCATTGCGGGTCCGCCCCAGCGCGTCGGTCAACGGTCCACCGACCAGCAATGTCAGCGCCACGGCGACCGCACCACCGAGGTCGATCATCGCGGGCGCACCGGTCAGCGCATCACCGGACCAGGTCGGCGGGCCGACGGCCATGCCGAGTCCGGCGATCCCCGCCAGGGTCCAGCCGAGCAACGCGCGCCCGAGGAGCTGATCGAGCCGCGGCACGGTGCGGTGACACAGGAAGGCGAGCGTGACCCCGACCACGCCGATGAGGGCCACCACCGGCGGCGCGGCACCGAGGATCGCCGCGGCCCCCACCACGGCGACGGCGGTGCCGACGACCCGGCCATCGGGCAGCTGGATCGGGAGGAGTTCGAGGACGGCCACGGCCAGTACGAACAGTACGAGGTCGAGTGCGCCCAGGGACAGGGGTGGGATGGACGTGGCGGGCACCAGCCACCAGCTGAGCCCGAGGCCGAGGCCGATCACCCCACCGATGACCCGCGCTGAGGGGGTGACACTCGCCGGGCTGTTCATCGCAGCCGCCAACCGGCGTCGCCCGAGCGCTGCTCACGACGGGGCGTCCGTTCGGGGCGACCGGTGTTCGCCCGCTCGATGCGCTCCTCGGCCGTGCCCAGCGGGATCTGGACCGTCGTATCGCACCCGTCGGCGTGCGGCGTATCCAATGGCTGCCAGTCGAGCCGTTCGACCGCCACGGCGAGCGCCTCGACGACGTCGGGGTCGAACTGGTTACCGGCACAGCGCCGGAGCTCGGCCAGCGCATCCTCGACCGGCATGGCCCGGCGGTAGGACCGTGTCGAGGTCATCGCGTCGAAGGCGTCGGCCGCGGTCACGATACGCACGATCCGGGACAGCTCGGTGCCGGGCACGCCGTAGGGGTAACCGCGTCCGTCGAGTCGCTCGTGGTGGTAGCGCACGATGTCGAGTGCCGGCTCGAGGAAATCGATGTCACCCAGGATCTGCGCACCGATGGACGGGTGCTGCTTCATGATCTCGAATTCGGCGTCGTCGAGCCTGCCGGGCTTGTTGATGATGCACAACGGCACCCCCACCTTGCCGACGTCGTGCAGCAGCGCCGCGTATCGGGTGAGGCGACGCTCCTCATAGGTGACGCCGAGCTCCTCCGCGATGGTGACGGACAGCTCCGCCACCCGTTCCGAGTGACCGCGTGTGTAGCGGTCCTTCATCTCGATCGTGTCGACGATCGTGCGCACGAGCTGGTCGTAGGAGTCGTCGAGGTGCTGGAAAGCGAGCAGACCCTGACGCGCGACGAGCGCGGGGACCGCGAGCAGCAGCATCGCCCACGTCGATGCCGTCTGCATCACCACGACCGCCAGTACGGCGATACCCGCGTACGGGATCTGGATCGTCAAGGACGGGCCCACGGTCCGGAACGTGTCGAGGAACCCGTCAGGTGAACTCATCGACACGGCGACCGACACCAGGGCATGGTTGACGAGGCTGTGCGTCACGGCTGCGGCGAGCACCGCGAACAGCGCCGATACCTGCGGGAACGTCGCACCAGCTGCGATCGTGATGGCTTCGTACACCAAGGCACCGCTCAGCGACGCGAGTACGTACTGGCCGGTGTTGAACGAGACCCGAAGCCAACGCATGTCCGTGGCCCGGATCAGGAATACGGGGAGTGCGCCCACCATCGAGATGACGGCGAGCGCTGGCCCGCCCACGATCGTCGCCACGAGGCCGACGACGTTCGTGAGGGACACCATCGTTGACTCACGCATCTTGGATGCGAACCACTCGCCCACTGCGACGGCGACGACGAACCACACGGCATAGCTGGCGTCGACCCGCGGCAGCGCCCAGACCATGGCCACCGTCGCCAGTAGCGCAGTGACCATGATGAACCGGATGAGCCGCCCCGGGCGGTTCAAACTCTGCCCCTTCAATCATCCTCACGGCGAGCGATGTGCGGGAGAGGTCGTACTGCGTACCACTGGCAGGCTCAGCGCATCCAGGAAATGTTGGCGCCGCTGGACAGAACCAGAGCGGCGAGGCTGGCCATCGCCAGGAAGATCCTCTTCGACATGTGTGCACCTCCATCGAGAAACTCGATCCGGGTACGCACCGCCGCTATGTGGGCGCGCAGGATCTCCGCTTCGCTCGATGGTCGTACGACCGACCGCACGGGTCGGCGTTCGCCCGTCCGATCACCGCCGGCGAACCGGTCGGTGGCGTGGACGGGCGGGGAGTCAAACAGGCCCATCGGCGTCACCGCCGATGGAGGGGTCAAGCGTGTTCGACCTCCCCCGCGCATCGCTCGCTGTGCAGTTTTCGATGGCGCCCCCCGGCACCGACGGACGCGACATCGCATAGCGTCCAAGCGCACTCGTTACGTAAGTACTGACCGTTCGTCCAGTGTCAATCAGGAAGCGCGTCAGCCACGCCAGCCACACCAGGCCCGATTGCCCACACCAACCACGGCCGGACCGGTCGTTGAACGCCGGCCGATGAGCGTGTGCACTCGCGCGTGGCCGTCCAACCGCACAACGTGGTGCACCTCCCCGCCAGATGACCGACGCACGGTTATGGTCACCGTCCTCAGGGGGTTCGGGAGGACCAGGATGTCGGAACGAGCAAGCAGCGGTACCACGGCCGAGGACGGCCTCGACCTGACCGCGGAGATCGACCTGCGGCCATCGCCGCTCCCCCCGGTCGATCTGCACGATCCCGCGCAGCGGCACGACGTGGAGCAGACGATCGGGCAGATTCCCGGCGTGCTCGGCGCACGCATCGTGCCCGGATTCGATCGCCGCATCGACGAGGTCCATGTGCTGACCACACTGGAGCGGTCACCGAAGCTCACCGTGCGCGACGTCCAGACCGTGCTCATGGCCCGCTACGGCGTCCCCAGCGATCACCGGGTGATCAGCGTCGTCCAACTCGACGAGGTCGATGGTCTCGGCGGTCACACCCGTCCGCTGATCGCCCAGGTCGGCGTCACCCGGTCCGGCGATCAGGTCGACGCGCACGTCGAGTTGCGCGATGACGACGACGCCGTCGTCGGGACCGCGACGGCGACGGCGACCGCCGCCGGGCGACGCCGCGCCGTCGCCCAGGCGAGCATCGACGCCGTTCGGGCGTTGCTCCCCGCGGGTACGGACGTCCACCTCGACGGGGTCGAGGTCGTCGAGATCGCCGGGCGACCGGTCATGGTCGCGGTGGTCGAGCTGCGGGCGAACCGACTCGGCGTCACGCTCAGCGGCTCCGCCATCGTCGAGGACGTCACCGACGACGCCGTGGCACGCGCGGTGCTCGACGCGGTGAACCGCAACCTCGGCGCCCCCGGTCACTGACCCAGCGAGCCCCGGTCGGGTCGGACCACTCCGTGTCAGCCCGCCAGTTCGGTGTCGTCCGAGGACACGCCGAGCTCCCGGAGCTCGGCGACCAGTTCGCTGGGCGTCGACTCGTGTAGGACCGCCAGCGCCCGTAGGTCCTCACCCCGCACCGACAGCACGCGGCGGTTGAAGTCGCCCCGCTGCACCTGGATGGTGTCGAGGTAGCGACGGAGCGCCGCGAAACGACCACCGAGCTGTTCGAGCCGCTCGAGATCGATGATGACCCCGTTGCTGGACCGGTTCGGCGTGACCGTCTCCCCCGGCAGGATCGTCGCCGGCGCGACGCCGTAGAACTCGGCGAGTTCGAGCAGACGGGTCGCGCTGATGTTGCGGTCACCACGCTCGTAGGACCCGACGACGGCGGCCTTCCACCGGCCCTCGGAGCGACGCTCGACGTCCTGCAGGGACAGGCCCTGATCCACGCGGACACGGCGAAGCCTGTCGCCGACCTCTTCGGTATAGGACACCCCGACTCCCTCCGCCTACCACGGATGACCGCCCCGGCCCCGAACCGGCCGTTCCGCGTCGGCCGATGATGCATCGTGCGTCGATGCGCGCGCCACCGTACCCGCAGCGCGGTCGCGTGGCCACGCCCGGTTCCTGATCAGGCCTCGGCCGCCCAGGCCAGGGTGGCGGCGAGACCTTCCTCGAGCATCGTCCACGGCTTCCAGCCGAGGTCGCGTCCGGCCCGGCGGGCATCGAGCGCGCTGTGCCGGACCTCGCCCGCGCGCGCGGGTTCACGGACCGGCTCGTGCGGGTAGCCGGTCGCAGCGGCCAGCGCGTGGAACAGCTGGTTGACCGTCGTGCGCGTGGCGGTGCCGATGGTGTAGCGCTCACCGTCCCCCCGATCGGCGGCCAGGACGAAGGCGTGGACGACGTCGTCCACGAACACCAGATCGCGTGACTGTTCGCCGTCGCCGTAGATCATGACCGGCTCGCCGCGCAGCATCCGGCCGATGAACGTGGCGACCACGCCCCCCTCGCCGGCCGTGGTCTGCCGGGGCCCGTAGACGTTGCCGAGCGTGAGTGCGGTGAATTCGAGGCCGTACAGCTCCCGGTAGGTCCGCAGGTAGTCCATCGCGACCCGCTTGGACACCCCGTAGGGCGACAGGGCCGGGGTGGTGAACGACTCGTCGACCGGGAGCTGCTCCACGGACGGCTCCCCGTAGGAACCCACGGAGCTCGCATAGACCAGCTTGCGCACCCCTGCTGCGCGCGCCGCCTCGAGCACCGCCACCGTGCCGAGCACGTTCACCTCGGCGTCGTTGATGGGATCCTCGACGCTGCGACGCACGTCCACCTGGGCGGCGAGGTGGAAGACGACCGACGGACGGTGGCGGGCCATCACCGCATCGAGCCCGCCACGGCGGATGTCGAGCCGGTCGAAGCTGAAGCGGCCGGCGTGGCGTTCGCGCGCTGTCGCGAGGTTGCGCAGTGCCCCGGTCGACAGGTCGTCCACGCCGACCACCCGGCGACCGTCCTCGAGGAGGCGTTCGACCAAGTTCGAGCCGATGAAGCCCGCGGCCCCGGTGACGAGCACGGTCGGCGGATCCGGTTCGGAGGCGGGGACAGACGACACGACGGACCTTGGGGCTCGACTCGCACGGCGGGCCGGGAGCCTAGCGACGGGCCCGACCCGAACGGTCGCGGAGGGGCTCGCCGTGTCAGCCTCAGCTGGCGGCGCTGTCCTCGAGTTCGGCCCGGATGCGATTCAACAGGCTCGCCGGTGCCTGCTCGACGCAGTCACGTCGGACGATCGCACGCAGCTGCTCCTCGAAGGTCGCCCGGTCGGTACACGGGTAGCAGTCCGACAGGTGCGAGGCGATGTCCGCGACGTCGGTGTCCGGCAGCTCCCCGTCCAGATAGGCCTCGAGACGCTCGAGCGCCTCGTCACATCCGCCACCGCAGCGTGTCGTGTCGCTCACGCCTGCTCCTTCGACTCGGGGTCCACGTCGGGTTCGAGGATCAGCCCACGATCCCGTGCATAGGTAGCCAACGCCTTCTGGAGCGCCTTCCTTCCCCGATGCAACCGCGACATCACGGTCCCGACGGGCGTGTCCATGATCTCGGCGATCTCCTTGTAGGCGAACCCCTCCACATCGGCGAGATAGACCGCCAGGCGGAAGGTCTCCGGCAGGTCCGCCAGCGCCTGCTTGACCTCGTCGGCCGTGAGCTCGGCGAGGACCTCGCGCTCCGGCGACGCACCGCTGCGCGCGACCTCGTCGTAGAACGAGAAGTCGTCGATCTCCTCCTGCAGCGACTCCTGTGGGCGGCGCTGCGCCTTGCGGTACATCGAGATGTAGGTCGTGTGCAGGATCCGGTAGAGCCAGGCCTTGAGGTTGGTGCCGGGCCGGTACTGGTGCAGGGAGCGGAACGCCTTGACCAGCGACTCCTGGACCAGGTCCTCCGCATCCGTGCGGTCGCGGGTGTAGCGCAGGGCCGCGGAGAACAGCCGGTCGACCTGGGGCAGGACCTCGGACTCGAACAGCGCCCGGCGCTGCTCGTCGGTGAGGTCCTGGCGAACCGGCGAGTCCGTCGACGACGGCGCGGCGGTCGGGGTGGAATCAGTCACGGTGCGCTCACGGACAGAAGGGAACGCCGGGACGTCGGGCGTGCCAGCAGCCTAACGCCGCACCGGGATCGAGCCGACATCCACACCACAGAACATAATAAAATAACACGAGAAATAGTTTCGAGGTAGAGTGATCCGCGGGAGGTCGAGCCAACCCATCGGCGTCGTGACGTCCCCACGGCGACGCGGTGGAGCCGGTCCGGCACCGGCTGGGGTCGACCTCCCACCTCCTGATGACCCGCAGCCCGAGGCGAACCCATGCGCGATCCTGCCTGGCTCGACGACCTCGACGACGTCGACGATCCCGACGACCACGGCTCGACCGGCCGGCGACGCCCCCTGCTCGCCCTGCTCGCGGCGGTCCCCTGGATGGTGGTCGTCGCCCTGCTCGTCGTGCCGGGCCGGCAGGAGAACCCCACACCCGAGCCGCTCGACACCGCCGCCGGCGTCGCCGAGGACCAGGCAGCCGTCGCCGAGGACCAGGCAGCCGTCGCCGAGGACCAGGCAGCCGTCGCCGAGGACCAGGCGGCCGTCGCCGACCTCGTGCCGCACGGAGCCGATGTCGAGAGCGATACGCCGGGAGCGGTCATCGCTGACGGTCGCCCGGATCCGGACCGTGCTGCCACCGAGGCCGATCTGGCCGCCATCGCCATCCTGGCGGCCCGCAGTTGGCTGTCGGGGGCGGACCCGCACGACGACGACGTCGTGGCACCGCGCCCGGGCGAGGCCACCTACGCCGAACACCTCCACCTCGAGGGCCTCGAGGGTGAGGGCGATCTGGTCGTGGCCCGGGTGGTGGCCCTGCTGCTGGACGTCGACACGGCGGCCGCCCCACGCCTGCAGCGCATCGCGGTCCCGCTCGCGACGACCCGTGACGGCCCGCGCCTGCTCGGAACTCCCTGGGAGCTGCCGACCCCCGCGGTCGACCGCACCGCACTGGCGACCGAACCGGTGTCCGACCCGGAGCTCGCGGCGGCGGCTGAACAGGCGCTGCACCGCGCGGGCTTCACCGATCCGCGGATCGTCGGTCTGGGACGGACCGCGGGCTGGCCGCTGGTCGTGCACTTCAGCGCCGATGGTCGGGCCGACCAGCGCCACCTCTGGCTGCGGACCCTGTCCGACGGTCGGCTGGAGGTCGCGGGTCTCGCTGACCGCGCTGCGCCGGTGCCCGACATCGCGAACGACGACGACCGGATCGAGAACGCGGGAGAACCGTCATGAGCGAACCCACCGGGCAGCGCCCGACCCACCTGACGCCGCACCCGCAGCACCGACACCCGCGCACCCGCTCGCTCGGGCCGGACCCCATCCGCCTGGCCGGCCTGCTCGCCCGGGCCTGGTTGGAGGTGCGGGCCGGACACCGGCCGTTGGCGCAGCTCGACGGTCTGCTCTCCCCGGCGGTGCGACGCCGACTGCGTCACCAACTCCCGACCGGGACCAGGGATCGCCCGAGCGGGCACGTGCGGGTCACCCGGCTGATCGGCTCGACACCGGCTGCCGGGGTCCGTGAGGTCGCGGTCCTGGTCGAGCACGAACAGCGCCTGACCGCCATCGCCGTGCGCATGGAACGGCACCGGGGCAGCTGGCGTGCCACGGAGTTGACCGCACCCGAAGCCGGTCTGCGGGCACTGCCGACGTCATCGATCGCGACGTCCCGACGGCCGCACGACGCCTTCGACGAGGTCTTCGACGAAGCCGGCGAGGCGTTGCCCGAGCACCTGCGCGAGCGCTAGGGCGACCGCACGGAACGCCGCGGACGACCGGATGCCCACCGGTCGCACCGGCGAGACCCGAACGGCCGGGTCAGGCGCCGTGGCAGCGCTTGAACTTGTTGCCGCTGCCACACGGGCAGGGATCGTTCCGCCCGACCTTCTCGTCGGCGGTGTAGGTGCTGCCGGCCGCGACCCGCCGCACCGTGGATCCGTCCTCGCGCTTCTGGACCGTCCGACCCTGCGCGTCCGAGGTCGTCGACCCCCCGTCGCCTCCGGCGGTGTAGGACGCGGAGGTCGAGCTGTCGGGTGCGCGGTAGGTCAGTCGGGCACCGCTGTCGTCCTGCAACGGGATGGCATCGGCGACCCGCGCGGCCGCAGCCTGTCCGTCCTGGCCCCCGTCGCCGGCCGACCCGTCGTCGGACGACCCGCCGTCGGCCCGACCGTCCGCCGGGGTCGTGTCATCGCCGTTGCGACCGGCCCCCTCAGGGGCGCTGGAGGCGGTCGCCGCCGCACTGGCCGCCGTGATCGTCGGCCCGTCGGCGGCGGGCTGCTCGGCGTCCTCGGCACCCTTGATGGGCAGGCGGAAGAAGTAGGTGACCGACTCCTCCTTGACACCGGCCATCATGTTGACGAACGAGTCGTAGGCCTCACGCTGGTACTCGCTGAGCGGATCGCGCTGGCCGACGGCGCGCAGACCGATGCCGTCGCGCAGGGCGTCCATCTCGTAGAGGTGCTCGCGCCACTTGCGGTCGACCACGTTCAGGATCACGCGCCGTTCGATCTCGCGCATGATGTCGGAGCCGCCGACCTCCTCCTCGCGCTGCTCGTAGGCGTCGAGCAGATGCGAGTACAGCTCGTCGATCAGGGTGTCCTGCTCGACGGTCTCCAGGTCGATGGTCGCGACGTCGAACGGCTCCTCGTAGAGCTGCTCGAGCCGGGTGGCCAGACCCTCCAGGTCCCACTCCTCGGGGAACACGCCCTTGGGGCAGTGCTGGTCGGCGAGCTCCTCGATCGTGTCCGAGAGATACTTCTGCGCGAGCTCCTCGACCGCGTCGAGGTCACCCTCGAGCAGCCGCTGGCGCTGGCCGTAGACGACCTTGCGCTGTTCGTTGAGCACGTCGTCGTACTTCAACACGTTCTTGCGTCGGTCGAAGTTCAGGCTCTCGACCTGGCCCTGCGCATTGGCCACGGCCTTGGAGACCAGCTTGTGCTCGATCGGGATGTCGTCGGGGATTTTCAGCCGCGTCATGATCCGGTCGACCGCGGAGGCGTTGAACAACCGCATCAGGTCGTCCTCGAGCGACAGGAAGAACCGGCTCGCACCCGGGTCTCCCTGACGGCCGGAACGACCACGCAACTGGTTGTCGATGCGCCGTGAGTCGTGCCGTTCGGTGCCGACGACGTAGAGCCCCCCGAGTTCCTTGACCTCGGCGGCCTCGGACTTGAACGACTCGCCGCGCTCGGCCATGAACGCGTCGTAGACCTCGCGACGCTCCTCCTCGGTGGCCTCCGGCCCGAGCTCGGACGCGGCATCACGGGCGAGCTGCTCGACGTTGCCGCCGAGGATGATGTCGGTACCACGACCGGCCATGTTGGTCGACACCGTGACCTGGCCCTTGCGACCGGCCTGCGCCACGATCGTCGCCTCACGGGCGTGGTTCTTGGCGTTCAGCGTCTCGTGCTTGACGCCCATCTTGGTCAGCAGCTTCGACAGGTACTCGGACTTGTCGACCGAGGTGGTCCCGATCAGGATCGGCTGGCCCTTGGCGTGGCGCTCCTCGATCTCCTCGGCGACCGCGTTGAACTTGGCGGCTTCGGACTTGAAGATGAGATCGCCACCGTCGAGCCGTGCGATCGGCCGGTTGGTCGGGACCTGGACGACACCGAGTTCGTAGATCTCGAGGAACT